>NZ_JBHFHW010000029.1:281503-317974 GCF_057333975.1 Stenotrophomonas sp. AGC87 | reverse complement strand
CCCCCCCCCCCCCGCGGCGTGCTGCCCGTCAGTAGAAACCGACGTCATCGCTGGATTACTTCAGGTTCTCTTCGAACAGCTTGAGGATGCGCTTGTACTGGTCCAGCCAGGAATCGGCACGCACATAGCCGTGGCGTTCCAGCGGGTACGGCGCGATCGTCCAGTTGTCCTTGTGCAGCTCGATCAGCTTCTGGGTGAGGTTGACCGAGTCCTGGAAGAACACGTTGTCGTCCATCATCCCGTGCGCGATCAGCAGGTGATCCTGCAGGCCTTCGGCGTATTCGATCGGCGACGATTTGCGGTACGCCTCCGGGTCGATGTCCGGGGTGTTGAGGATGTTGGCGGTGTAGCCGTGGTTGTACTGGTGCCAATCGACCACTGGGCGCAGCGCCGCGCCGGCCTTGAACGTGCCCGGCGAGCGGAACAGCGCCATGAAGGTCATGAAGCCGCCGTAGGAACCGCCGTAGATGCCGGCGTGGTCACGGTCGCCCTGCTTGGTCTCCACCAGCCAGTCCAGGCCGTCCTTGTAGTCTTCCAGTTCCGGGTGGCCCATGTTGCGGTAGATCGCCGTGCGCCAGTCGCGGCCGTAGCCGGCGCTGCCGCGGTAATCCATGTCCAGCACCACGTAGCCCTTCTGCACCAGCAGGTTGTGGAACATCTGCTCACGGAAGTAGGCCGGGTACTGCTGGTGCACGTTCTGCAGATAGCCGGCGCCGTGCACGAACATGGCGATCGGGTACTGCTTGCCCGGCTCGAAGGTCTCCGGGCCGTAGTACTTGGCCCAGACCACGCCGGCGCCGTGCTTGGACGGTACCTGCACCAGCTTGGGCTGGATCCACTCGCGCGCCTTGAACTCGGCGGTACGGGTGTCGGTCAGCACCTTGGCCTGGCCACCGGCAGCGGGCACCACGGCCAGCTGGGTCGGCAGGTAGGCGCCGGAGTACCGCACCAGCAGCTGCTGGCCGTCCGGGGACAGCGAGAAGTCCTCCACGCCGTTGAGCGAGGTCAGCTCACGCACCTGCTTGCTGGCGGTGTCGACCGCGCACACTTCGTAGTCGCCCGGCGACTGCTGGTTGCACAGGAAGTAGAAGCCGCGGCCGTCGGCGCTCGGCACCGGCATCGAGGTTTCCCACTTGCCACCGGTCAGCGCCTGCGGCTTGGCCGTGCCCTGCTGGGTGTACAGGTGCGAATAGCCGGATTCTTCGGACAGCAACCACAGCGTGCGGTTGTCGTTGGACCAGCCGAAATCGTTGAAGCTCCAGTTGATCCAGGCGCTGTCGGTCAAGCGATGACGCGTCTCCAGCTTGGCACTGGCCGGGGTCACGCTGGCGATCCAGCGGTCCTTGTTGTCGTTGGCGCGCAGCATGATCGCGGCCTGCTGGCCATCGGCGCTCCAGCGGATGCCGGGCGCGCCGGGGCCACCGAGCACTTCCACCGGGCGGTTGCCCTTGAGGGCGTCCTTGCCAGCGGCCTTGCGCAGCGCGGCCAGCGGGTCGGTGCCGATGCCCGGCAGGCCGTCCAGCGACAGCGGCTTGACCGTGCCGGCGACGGCATCGACCAGCCACAGCGCGTTCGGCTCCGGATCGTTGCGGCCCACGCGGGTGCGGGTGTCTTCGAACTCTTCGTAGCCCGACTCGGTCACGTACTTGGGCATCTTGCCGCCGCGGCCCTCATCGAAGCTCTTCGGCTTGGTGACCACGATCAGGGTGCGTGCATCGGGCGAGAGCACGCTGTCGACGATCTCCACATCCGCGCCCAGATACACCGGGCCCGGTGCGCGGGTGCCATCGGCGCGACGCCAGCTGGCTTCCTGCGCCTTGAGCGCGTCGCGCTGGGCGCGGTCGTTGCGCAACGTGGCCAGGGTGCGCAGCTGCTGCTCGCGCAGGGTATCGGCCTTGGGCGCGTCGTCCGGATTCTTCTCGGCCTTCAGGCTGGCGACCTGCTGCACGCCGGCCGCGGCGGTCCAATGGAACCAGTTCTGGCCGGTGCGCCAGATCACACCGCCGTCGCGGGCGAAATTGACCGCGCTGGACTTCTCGGTGCTGCGGGTCAGCTGGGTCAGCGCGCCGCTGCGCAGGTCGCGCACGAACACATCGCCATTGCGCACGAAGGCCGAGCGCTGTCGCGCGCTGTCGTAGACCGGGCTGTCTACATCCAGGGTGCCGCGCTGGTCATCGCCAACCTGTGCGGCCACGCCACCGACGACCGGCTGGCGGAAGGTATCGCGCACCGGGCTGCCGTTGCGCTTGAGCTGGTATTCGACCTGCTGGCTGTTCCAGGACCACCACGCGCTCTCGACCGGCGGACCGATCCAGTCCGGGTCGGCCATGGCCTGCTCGATGGTGATCGGCGTCGGCGCCGCATGGGCAGCACCGCCGAGGGCGGCGAGCAGCAACAGGGACAACGGCAGCGTTCTGGGCATTGCGGGCGGCACCAATGAGGAAAACCCGGCAAGCGTAGCAGCCGCAAGGGGCGCGGGAAGGGGCCACAGGTCATGGCACCGGCCGATGGCCGGGATCGGCAACGTCGTCCCGCCAGTGGTGCTTCCACGCGCGGCGAAGGGCGATCCCGACGTGCGCCCGGACGGCGCAGGCCTTGCGCTGCCTTGCCCCGGCCCGTGCAGGGCAGCAGCGCGTCGACAGCCCGGAACCGGCTCTCTACGGTGGCCATGACCCCCGGGGTTCACGGGAGACATCCATTTCAAGGAGCGATTCGATGTTCAAGGCGATCACCCGCGTGACCGTGCTGGCCGGTGCCGTGCTGGTACTGGGCGCGTGCAGCAATCCCCGCGAGGCCAGCAAGGCCAACTTCAGCCGCGCCATCCAGGCCTACCTGGACGGGCAGCCCGGCCTCTGTGCCGCGCTGCCGGCCAACGAGGTGCCCTTCACCCTTGCCGAGCAGGACCTGTTCCCGCAGAACAAGACCCGTGCCGATGCACTCGTCCAGGCCGGCCTGTTGTCCGCACAGCCGACCGAGGTGAAGCAGCCCTTCGGCAATGGCACCCGCCCCGCCACCGAGTACCGGGCGACGGCGCTTGGCGAGCGCTTCCTGGAGCCCCTGGCCCCCAAGACGCTGGTCCAGCGCGCCGCGTTCTGCAGCGGGACGTACCAGGTGCAGGACGTGAGCAACTTCACCGAGCCCGGCGAACTGATGGGGGTCAAGCTCTCCCACGTCGAGTACACCTACACGGTCAAGGACGGCGACGACTGGACGCGCGCGGACGCCCTGCGCAGCGCCTATCCTGAGTTGGCCAAGCACACCGAGGACAGTGTGGCCTCCAAGGCTACCGTGATCCTCACCCATGACGGCTGGGTGCACGAGAGCCAGTTCAAGCGCTGAGGGGGGCCTGCAGGCGGCGGTCCGGTGCCTCCGCCTGCGACAAAGTGAAGCAGCGCGTCACCGGGTCGCATGTGCCTTTCACGGATACAGGCCCAGACTGGTGCGGATTTCAGAAGCCAGTCGGAGGCGTCTCTTGGACGCGTTGTTGTTGTCCCGGATCCAGTTCGGGTTCGTCATCAGTTTCCACGTGCTGTTCCCGGCCTTCACGATCGGTACCGCCAGCTGGCTGGCCTTTGTCGAATCGCGCTGGCTGCGCACCGGCAATCCGGTCTGGCGCGAGCTGTATTTCTTCTGGCAGAAGATTTTCGCGGTCTCCTTCGGCATGGGCGTGGTCAGCGGCATCGTCATGGCCTTCCAGTTCGGGACCAACTGGCCACGGCTGAGCGAGGTCGCCGGCACGGTGATCGGCCCGCTGCTGACCTATGAAGTGCTCACCGCGTTCTTCCTGGAAGCCAGCTTCCTGGGTGTGATGATGTTCGGCTGGGGCAAGGTCTCGCCGCGCCTGCATTTCTTCTCCACCTGCATGGTGGCGCTGGGCACGCTGGTCTCCACGTTCTGGATCCTGTCCTCCAACAGCTGGCTGCAGACGCCGGCCGGTTACGCGATGGTCGATGGCATCGTGCACCCGCAGAACTGGTGGCAGATCGTCTTCAACCCGTCCTTCCCGTACCGCCTGGCGCACATGGCCTTGGGCTCGTTCATCACCACCTGCTTCGTGATCGGCGGCGTGGGCGCGTGGTACCTGCGCAAGGACGTGCACCGCGAAGCCGGCCGCAAGATGCTGCTGGCGGCGGTGGGCTTTGCCGCGTTGACGGTGCCGGTACAGATCTTCGTCGGCGACATGCATGGCCTGAACACCCTCAAGCACCAGCCGATGAAGATCGCGGCGATGGAAGCGCACTGGCATTCCGAAGGCGAGGGCAAGGGTGTGCCGCTGGTGGTGTTCGCGGTGCCCAATGAAAAGGCCGAGCGCAATGATTACGAAATCGCGATCCCGCGCCTGGGCAGCCTG
Organism: Stenotrophomonas sp. AGC87; assembly: GCF_057333975.1. Taxonomy (NCBI): domain Bacteria; kingdom Pseudomonadati; phylum Pseudomonadota; class Gammaproteobacteria; order Lysobacterales; family Lysobacteraceae; genus Stenotrophomonas; species Stenotrophomonas sp. AGC87. The sequence continues at coordinate 313,623 of NZ_JBHFHW010000029.1, read as the reverse complement.
ATCCTCACCCATTCGCTGGACGGCACCTTCGATCCGCTCACCTCGGTGCCTGCCAGCGATCGGCCGCCGGTGGTGCCGGTGTTCTTCGCGTTCCGGGTGATGGTCGGGCTGGGCACGCTGATGCTGCTGCTGGCCTGGGTCTCGGCGTTCCAGTGGTGGCGCGGCAAGCTGCTGCAATCGCGCTGGCTGATCCGCGGCTGGAACTGGATGCTGCCCAGCGGCTTCATCGCGCTGATCTCCGGGTGGTTCGTGACCGAGATGGGGCGGCAACCGTGGGTGGTCTATGGCGTGCTGCGCACGGCCGATGCCGTGGGCCCACAGAGCGGATGGATGACGGCGCTCTCGCTGGGCGTCTACATCGTCGGCTATGCGTTCGTGTTCGGCTGGGGTGTCTGGTACCTGGTGAAGATCATCCGCACCGGTCCCAAATCGCATGACCCGGCCCCGGCGTTGGATGCCGGCAGCCACACCCCGGCGCGGCCGCTGTCCGGTGCCGATGAACCGCTGGAGGAGCGCTGAGATGGAGATGACGACCTGGTTGCCGGTCGCGTGGTTCGCGGTGATCGGCTTTGGTGTGCTGATGTACGTGGTGCTGGATGGCTTCGTGCTCGGCATCGGGATTCTCGCGCCGATGGCCGAGGATGAAGAGCAGCTGGACATCATGATGAACACCGCCGCGCCCATCTGGGACGGCAACGAAACCTGGCTGGTGCTGGGCGGGGCCGGGCTGATGGCGGCCTTCCCGAAGGCCTACGCCGCGCTGCTGTCGGCGCTCTACCTGCCGGTCCTGTTGCTGGTGGTCGCGCTGGTGTTCCGCGGCGTGGCCTTCGAGTTCCGCTTCAAGGCGCACCGCTCGCGCAAGCTGTGGAGCGTGGCCTTCGGCCTGGGCTCGCTGCTGGCCGCCTTCGCGCAGGGCGTGATCCTCGGCGCACTCGTGCAGGGCCTGCAGGTCGTGGATGGCCGCTATGTGGGTGGCGCCTTCAGCTGGTTCAGTCCGTTCTCGATGCTGACCGGCGCAGCCGTGGTGTTCGGCTACGCGCTGCTCGGCAGCACCTGGTTGATCCTCAAGACCGAAGGCCGCGAGCAGACCTTCGCGCGCACCTTGACCCGCCCGCTGGTGGTGGCGGTGATCGTGTTCATGGGCCTGGTGAGCGCGTGGTTGCCGTTCCTGGATTCGCGCCTGATGGCGCGCTGGTTCAGTGATGGCAACTTCTGGTGGCTCTCGCCGGTGCCGTTGTTGACGCTTGCGGTCGCCACGGCGCTGTGGCGCAGCGCGATGCATCCCAAGCGCGATCTGCCGCCGTTCCTGCTGACGCTGGCCCTGTTCATCCTCGGCTTCATCGGCCTGGTGCTGGGCATGTGGCCGTACCTGCTGCCGCCGAGCATGACGTTGTGGCAGGCCGCAGCGCCGGCCTCGTCGCTGAGCTTCAGCCTGGTCGGGCTGGTGATCCTGCTGCCGGTGATCCTGGGCTATACGGCGTGGTCGTACCGGGTGTTCCGCGGCAAGGTGCGGGCGGATGTGGGGTATCACTGAGGAAAGCGCGGTGGCTATTCCCGGTTCCGTGTGGGCGAGGGCGGTCAGACCCTGCCCGGACGCGCCGTAAACCCATCCATGGGGGCTCGTGAGCGGCATCCATGCCGCTCCAACGGTCCCGGCAGGGTCTGACCGCCCTCGCCCTGATAGGCCTGCGTCGTCGGTGGGAAGAGCCAGTCGCAGAAGAAGGTGCAAGCGCAGCCGACCAGCGGTCGGCTCTACCAAAGCCAGAGCGTGAGATCGCCTGATTCATCAAGAAAAAACGTCAGGCAACCGATTCGACGCGCCTTGTTTTTGCTCTTTCCCTTGCGCACCAGCCAACTGTCGAAGGGGCGGTGTGGGTGGGGTGGCGGGACCATGTGTTGCCATGGATGGCAATGGGCTTACATGGGTGAAGGCGCATTGCTCGCGAGGCACTGCCTCGCATGCGACTGAACGCACAGCCGCCAGCGGCTGGGCCGGGCCGCGGAGCGGGACTTGCAGCGGGTCCCGACATCCCACCCACACCGACCCAGGCCAGGCGCGCCCGGCAAACCAAGGCTTTTGGCTTCTAAACGCTCTCAGCGGCTAAAGAGTCGTTGGCTGCGAAAAGAGCAGCCGACCAGCGGTCGGCACTACAGGGCCTGCAGGGCGGTAAAACGGACGACAATGCCTAGAACTCAGCCGTGCAGCCCTTCGATCTCCACCAGCAGCTCCGCACGACACACCTCCGCATGCAACACCACGAACGGCGGCGCCGTCGGCAGCGCCGCCATCTGCGCCGCCACCGCCGCCATATCCTCCGCGCGCCGCACATACACCTTCAGCACCGAGGTCGAACCCAACGCCGGTGACAGCGACGGCCGCTGACCGCGCGCCGTATCCACCAGACTCTGCAGATTCCTCAGCGTCTCCCGCAACTGCTCATCCACCGCCCCCGTGTGCTGCGACACATGCCCCACGATCGCCGCCGTCCCCGACTGCAGCAACGGCAGCCCCGTCGCCAACGGCGGCAACAGCGCCCGCGAAAAACTCGGCGACTGCGGCCCGTACTGACGTGGATAACGGAACGCGCTCACCTGGCGCGGATTCTCCAGCGGCAGGCCCGGCTCGCGCGCCGCCAGCCAATACACCTGCAGCCGGCGCTCACCGTCGAAACGGCCAATGCAGGTCGCCGCCGGCAGCGCCGCTTCATCCAGTTCCCGCAGGCCCCGCACGCGGCCCACGCAGAAACGTCGGTAGCGTTCATCGTCGCCATCGCCCTCGGTCACCGCGTCGAGATAGTTCCAGGTGCGCAGCAGATGCGGATAGCCGCAGCGCGACAGGAACGCGCTCATCCGGGCGTAGGCCTCGGCCGCGGCCGACTCGATATCGCTGTCGAGCTCGTCGATCTCCACCACCCCGAACAGCAGGCTGTCGGTGTGCGACCAGCGCACCCCATCGGTGGTGCCGTGCGCGACCGGCGTGCCGCCACGCCAGACCTCGATCTGCGCAGGGCCCTGTTCGGCCAGCGGTACCTGCAGCCAGCGCGGGTCGTCCAGCGCGGCGTGACGCAGGCCGAAGCCGAACACCGCCAGCGTCTGCGGGTCGGCCAGAGCGGCATCACGGTGCGCCGCCGGGGCGTAGGCGACATGGAACAACGCAGGTCCGGAGGAAGGGAAAGCGATTGCCGGGGCCGTTGCGTGGTCGATCATGTTGCTCATTTCAGAATGTGAATGCTGCCAGTGCCGAGAGTGTCATGATAGCGTGCGCTCCTTTCTCGGCACCGCGTCCGGCGCCGGACGATGTCGATGACAGGCGCGGTCCGGCTGGCATGGGGGAGCCGATCCGCGTGGCCACCATGGCTCGTGCCCGTCCTGGTACCCATCCATCATGTTGGCGTGAATGATCGAGTTTTCAGTATTGGATTGGTCGGCCTGGGCGCCGGGCATCACGACCCGGGAGCAGTGGCAGGCGTGGGCGAAGGCGCCTTGGCTGCCGACCGGTGAGGACACGCCGGCACTGTCCGAAGTGCCGGCCATGCAGCGCCGCCGCATCGAACGGCTGGGGCGCATGGCGATCCAGACCGCGTGCTGGTGCGAGCAGCCCGACGACGGTGGCCAGGTACCGCTGGTGTTCGCCTCGCGGCATGGCGACGTGGCCCGTTCGATGGAACTGCTCAATACCCTGAGCGCAGACCAGCCGATGTCGCCGACCGGCTTCGGCCTGTCGGTGCACAACGCGATCGCCGCGCTGTATTCGATCGCCCGCGGCCATCGCGGCAACTATCTGGCCCTCGCGGCCGGCCGGGCCACGGTCGAGACCGCCTGCATGGAAGCCTTCGGCCTGCTGGCCGATGGCGCGCCAGAGGTGCGGCTGGTGGTCTATGAGTCGCCGTTGCCGCCGATCTATGCCGACTTTGCCGACGAGCCAGACCCCTTCTTCGCGTGGTGCTGGCGGCTGGGGTCGGCCGACGGTGCGGGCACGCGGCTGTCGCTGGGCTGGGGGGCCGGCGGCGAGGATCGCCCCTCCGACGGTCTGCCGCATGGCCTGGAAGCCTTGCGCTTCCTGCTGGCCGGTGCGCCTTCGCTGGGGCTGGAGGCCGATGGCCAACGCTGGACCTGGCAACGCCATGGCTGAGCGCTGGCCGGCCCGGATCAACCATGCCTGGCGGGTGCTGGGCACGGCGCTGAGCTTTGCTGCCTTCGGGCTCGGCGGGCTGGTGCTGGGCGGGCTGCTGTTCCTGTCGCTGCTGCTGATCCGCGACCCGGTGCGCCGGCGGGTGCTGGCGCGGCGCCTGGTCCAGGGCAGCTTCGCCGCGCACGTCGGCCTGATGCGCCGGCTCGGGCTCATGACCTATGAGATCCGCGGGGGTGAGCGCCTGCAGCGCAACGGCCTGCTGATCCTGGCCAACCACCCGACCCTGATCGACGTGGTGCTGCTGATCGCCCAGCTGCCCAATGCCGATTGCGTGGTCAAGCAGGCCGTGGCGCGCAACCCGTTCATGCGCGGCCCGGTCCGCGCGGCCGGCTATGTCTCCAACGACGACGGGGCCGGCCTGATCGATGACTGCATCGCGGCGGTCCAGGCCGGCGGCAACCTGGTCATCTTCCCGGAGGGCACGCGCACCGTACCGGGCCAGCCACTGCGCCTGCAGCGCGGGGCGGCCAACATCGCGGTGCGGGGCCGGCTGGACATCACCCCGGTGCGGATCACCTGCACCCCGCTGACCCTGACCAAGGGCCAGAAATGGTATCGTGTGCCATCACGGCGATTTCACGTTCAGCTGGAAGTCGGGGAGGATCTCCCGATTGCCCCGTTTCTGAACGAGACCGGCGATGCGCCCAGGGGGGATGCCTTGGCCGCCCGGCGTGTGACCGATCATCTTGCCCATTACTTCGACTTCGCTGGAGACCCGACCCGTGCAGGCACTTGAGCACGAGATCAAGGAATTGATCATTTCATCGCTTTCACTGGAAGACATCACTCCCGAAGACATCGATTCCGCCGCGCCTTTGTTTGTAGAGGGGTTGGGCCTGGATTCGATCGACGCGCTGGAACTTGGATTGGCCCTGCAGAAAAAGTACGGTGTCAGCCTGTCAGCCGATTCGGAAGAGACCCGTCGCCATTTCTCCAGCGTGCGTGCCCTGAGCGAGTTTGTCGCCGCACGCCAGCCGTCCTAACGGCGCGTCAGGATTTACCCATGACCAAGAACGAACTTTTCGAGCGCATCGTCAAGATCCTCAAGGACAGCTTTGAGATCGAGCCGAGCCGCATCACGCCCGCCGCGCGGCTGTATGACGACCTGGACATCGACAGCATCGACGCGGTCGACCTGATCGTGCAGCTCAAGCCGCTGCTCGGCCGCAATCTGCAGCCGGAAGCGTTCAAGCAGGTGCGCACCGTGCAGGACATCGTGGATGTGGTGCACGGGCTGTTGCCCGGTCAAGCGGCCGCCTGACGGCCATCGCTGAAGACTGACCATGGTCCGGGTACGCGTCGCGGCGTTTGCGTTGCTGTCGCTGGCATACCCGCTGGTGGTCTACCTGTCGCTGGGCCGGTTCGAGCCGCGCTGGTTGTCGCTGCTGCTGTTCACCCTGGCCGCGCTGCGCGCGCTGACCACCCGCCAGGCGGTGTGGTGGGTGGCCGCACTCGGCACGGGTGTGCTCGCCCTGGTGGCGACGGCCTTCAACGAGGCCCTGCCGCTGAAGCTGTACCCGGCACTGGTGAATGCGGTGATGCTGGTCATCTTCGCCACCAGCCTGCGCTTCGGGCCCAGTGCCGTGGAGCGCCTGGCACGGCTGAGCGAGCCGGACCTGCCGCCGTTCGCCGTGATCTATACCCGTCGCGTCACCTGGATCTGGTGCGGCTTCTTTGTTCTCAACGGAAGTCTGGCCCTGGCCACGGCGCTGTGGGCGTCCAACCAGGTCTGGGCGTTCTACAACGGATTGTTGGCCTACGTGATGATGGGTGCTCTGTTTGGCGGGGAATGGCTGGTCCGGCGACGGGTCAAAGCGGCGCATGCCCCTGGCTGAGTGGATCGCACTGGATCGGCTGGCGCTGGCCCCGCGCCCCGGCCGCATCGTCGGCATCGCCGGCGACACCGTGGTGGAGCACCCGCAGTTCCGTGCGCAGGTACTGGGGTGGCAGCAGGCGTTCGCGCGTGCCCCCGGCACCGACTGGGCCCTGTATTTCGATGACACGCTGACCTTCGCCGCCGCCCTGCTGGGTGCCTGGCATGCCGGCAAGCGGGTGTTCCTGGGCGGTGACAACCTGCCGGCCACGCTGGAAGGGCTGAGCCCGCGCGTGGCCGGTTTCGCCGGCGACGTGCCGGCCCGGTATGCGCCGCTGCAGCCCGATGCGGCGGCCGACCCGGAGCAGGTGCTGCAGCCGTTGGACGAAGCGGCGCTGGAGCTGGTGGTGTTCACCTCCGGCAGCACCGGCGCGCCGAGCGCCATCGTCAAACGCATGGGCCAGCTGACCCGGGAGGTGGATGCGCTGCAGGCCGCCTTCGGCGAGCAGCTCGATGGCGCCCAGGTGCAGGGCACGGTCTCCCACCAGCACATCTACGGGCTGCTGTTCCGGGTGCTGTGGCCGCTGGTGGCCGGGCGCGCGATCCAGCCGCGCCGGTTCTTCCACGAAGACCTGATCAGCGCGCTGGGCGGCCAGCCGTCGGTGCTGGTGGCCACCCCGGCCCATCTCAAACGCCTGCCCGAGCAGCTGGACTGGTCCTCACTGGACGGTCAGCTGCGCGCGGTGTTCTCCTCTGGCGGTCCGTTGCCGACCGAGGCGGCGCTGCAGGTGCGCGCCTTGATGGGCGTGGCCCCGACCGAAGTCTTCGGCAGCAGCGAAACCGGTGGCGTTGCGTGGCGGCGCTGGAGTGCAGCGCGGCCGCAGTGGCATCCGTTGCCCGGCGTCGCCTGGCGGATCGACGAGGGCTGCCTGGCGGTCCGCTCGCCGCACCTGGCGAGCGAAGACTGGTGGCTGACCCAGGACCGTGCCGTGGCCGATGACGGCCACAGCTTCCGCCTGCTCGGCCGCGCCGACCGCATCGTCAAGATCGAAGAGCGTCGCGTCTCGCTGGATGCCCTGGAGCAGCAGCTGCGCGCGCACCCGGCCGTGCAGGAGGTGCGGGTGCTGGTGTTGCCGGGCGCGCGCGAACAGCTGGCCGCCGTGGTGGTGCCGCAGGCGACGGGCGCCGCGCAGTGGGATGACGCCGAGCGCCGCCGCCAGGCGCAGCAGCTCAGCGCGCATCTGGCCCGCAGCCATGACGCGGTGACCCGGCCGCGCCGGTGGCGCTTCATCAACGAACTCCCCTTCAATGCACAGGGCAAGGTCACCGCCGCGGCACTGGCGGCGCTGTTCCGCCCGTTGATGCCGACAGCCGAGTGGCAGCAGCGCGATGACACCACCGCGTCGCTGCAGTTCGTTCTGGATCCTGACCTGGTGGCGTTCGACGGGCATTTCCCGCAGGCGAAGATCCTGCCCGGCGTGGTCCAGCTGGACTGGGCGATCCACTACGGCCGTAGCGCCTTCACGATGCCGCCGCGGTTCGTGCGGATGGATGCGGTGAAGTTCCAGCACGTGGCGCGGCCGGGCGACTGCCTGCAGTTGAGCCTGGGCTGGGATGCGGCCAAATCGGCGATGAGCTTCCGATACGTCTCCGACCATGGCGTGCATGCCAGCGGCCGGGTGGTGTTCGGCGATGCATGATGACACCGGTAGTGGCGTGAGCAGGCCGGCCTTCGCCCCGTTGGTGGTGATCCCGGTGTACGACCACGCCCATGCGATCGGCGCGGTGGTGCAGGGCGTGCTGGCCAGTGGCCTGCCGTGCCTGCTGGTGGATGATGGTTCGCACCTGGACTGCGCACAGGTGCTCGATGCCCTGGCGCGCGCGCACGCACCGCAGGTGACGCTGCTGCGGCTGGCGGTCAACCAGGGCAAGGGCGGCGCGATGCTGGCCGGGTTCGCCGAGGCCGCGCGTCTGGACTACAGCCACGTGTTGCAGATCGATGCCGATGGCCAGCACGACACCGGCGATATCCCACGCTTCGTCGCGCTTGCGCAGGCGCAGCCGGAGGCGGTGATCTGTGGCACGCCCGCCTACGACGCCAGCGTGCCCAAGGCGCGCCTGTACGGCCGCTATGCCACGCATATCTGGGTCTGGATCAATACGCTGTCGCTGCAGATCCGCGACTCGATGTGCGGCTTCCGCCTGTATCCGCTGGCACCGGTGACGCGTCTGGTCGGCGAGGAAACCATCGGCCGGCGCATGGATTTCGACAGTGAAATCCTGGTGCGGTTGTTCTGGCGCGGCGTCAACGTGATCAATGTGCCGACCGCCGTCACCTATCCCAGTGATGGCGTCTCGCACTTCGACGTGTGGCGCGACAACGTCCGCATCAGCCGCATGCACGCGCGCCTGTTCTTCGGGATGCTGTGGCGCGCGCCGCGGCTGCTGTGGCAGCGCATCGCAGGCGCTCGCGCATGACCACGCCTGCACCTGAGAGCGCGCCGCACTGGGCCGACATCGGCGAATCGACCTCGGCCGCCGGCGTGCTGTTCCTGTGCTGGGTGCACCGCTGGTTCGGGCGCTGGCCGTTCCGCCTGTGCGTCTACCCGGTGGTGCTCTGCCATTGGCTGACCAACCGGGTCGCGCGCGAATCCTCGCTGCAGTATCTGCAGCGTCTGCAGGCGCACACCGGCGTGTTTTCCGCACCGCCCGGCCGCTGGCAGAGCCTGAAGCACTTCGCGCTGTTTGCCGACACCATGCTCGACAAGCTGCTGGGCCTGGGCGGCCGCTACCCGCCCGAGCGCATCTATCTGCAACGCGATCTGGTGCTGGACAAGATCGCGCGCCGTGAAGGCGGTCTGATCCTCACCGCGCACATCGGCTGCCTGGAGTTGTGCCAGGTGCTGGCCGAGCAGGTGCCCGGCTTCCACATCACCGTGCTGGTGCACACCGCGCACGCGCAGCGTTTCAACCGGCTGATGCAGCGGCTCGATCCGCTGGCCTCGGTGGAACTGCTGCAGGTCACGGACATGGGCCCGGCCACCGCGGTCGAGCTGCAGCGCCGGGTCGAGGCGGGTGGCTTCGTGGCCATCGTCGGCGATCGCGTGCCGCTTCGCGGCGGTCGCACCGTACCGGCCTCGTTCCTCGGCCACACCGCGCAGTTCCCGATCGGCGCCTATGTGCTCGCTGCGGCGCTGGCCTGCCCGGTCTACACCATGGCCTGCCTGCATCACGGCCGCGGTTACCAGGTGCGCTTTGAACAGTTCACCGACCGCATCGTATTGCCGCGCGGTTCGCGTGACGCCGCGCTGACCGCGCAGGCTGAACATTTCGCCCGGTGGCTGGAAGTTCAGGTCACCCAGGCACCCTTGGACTGGTTCAATTTCTTCCCCTTCTGGGATCAGGCATCTCATGGCAAGTAAGGCCGATCAGGCACCCTCCGTCCGCTTCGGCGATGCGCCGCTGACCATCGAAGACGTGGTCGCGCTCTCGCAGCGGCAGGCACAGGCCGTCGTCACCGACGATGCGGCATTCACCGCGCACATCCAGCGCGCCGCGGATTTCCTTGATCGCCTGCTGCGCGAAGATGGCGTCATCTACGGGGTGACCACCGGCTACGGCGATTCGTGCACGGTGAACATCCCGCCGGCGCTGGTGGCCGAGCTGCCGCATCACCTGTTCACCTACCATGGCTGTGGCCTGGGCCGTTTCCTGGACCCGCAGGAGACCCGCGCGGTGATCGCTGCACGCCTGGCCTCGCTGGTGCGTGGCATGTCCGGCGTCAGCCACCCGCTGCTGCAGGGCCTGGCCACGCTGCTGCGTCACGATGTGCTGCCGCTGATTCCGGCCGAGGGTTCGGTCGGTGCCAGTGGCGATCTGACCCCGCTGTCCTACGTGGCCGCGGTGCTGTGTGGCGAGCGCGAGGTGATGTACCAGGGCGCGCGCCGCCCGGCCGGCGAAGTGCTGGCCGAGATCGGCATGACCCCGCTGCGGCTGCGCCCCAAGGAAGGCCTGGCGATCATGAACGGCACCGCCGTGATGACGGCGCTGGCCTGCCTGGCGTATGACCGCGCCGATTACCTGACCAGGCTCGCCACGCGCCTGACCGCGTTCAACGTGCTGGCCAGCGACGGCAACGCACATCATTTCGACGAGATGCTGTTTGCCGCCAAGCCGCACCCGGGGCAGACGCAGATCGCCGCGCGCCTGCGTCAGGATCTGCACAGCGACCGCCCGCCGCGCAACGAACAGCGCCTGCAGGACCGTTACTCGCTGCGCTGCGCGCCGCATGTGATCGGCGTGGTGCAGGACGCGTTGCCGTTCTTCCGCCAGCTGATCGAAACCGAACTCAACAGCGCCAACGACAACCCGCTGATCGACGTCGAGGGCGAGCGCATCCTGCACGGCGGGCACTTCTATGGGGGCCACATCGCCTTTGCGATGGATGCGCTGAAGAACACCATCGCCAACCTGGCCGATCTGCTCGACCGGCAGATGGCGCTGGTGGTGGACGCGCGCTTCAACCACGGCCTGCCGGCCAATCTGTCGGCCGCCACCGGTGAGCGTGCAGCGATCAACCATGGCCTGAAGGCGCTGCAGATCAGCGTGTCGGCCTGGACCGCCGAAGCGCTCAAGCAGACCATGCCGGCCTCGGTGTTCTCGCGCTCCACCGAATGCCACAACCAGGACAAGGTCAGCATGGGCACCATCGCCGCGCGCGATTGCCTGCGCGTGATCGAACTGACCGAACAGGTCGTCGCCGCGCTGCTGATCACTGCCCGCCAGGGCGTGGCGCTGCGCGAGCGCGTCGGCATGAAGGCGACGTTGCACGGCGATCTGGCTGCGATGTACCAGGACCTGTCCGAGCGCATCGCCCTGATCGAGGAAGACCGCGCGCTGGATGGCGAGCTGCGCGCCCTGCTGGATGACATCCGCGCACAGCGCTGGGAGTTGTATGTCGACGCCTGATCTTAGCTTCGAGGTGACGCTGTCGCCGGCCTTCCATGACTGCGACGCCATGGAAGTGGTCTGGCATGGAAATTACTTCAAGTATTTCGAGATCGCGCGCTGCGCACTGCTGCAGCGCCACGATTATGACTACCCGCAGATGCGCGATTCCGGCTACCTGTGGCCGGTGGTCGATGCGCGGGTCAAGTACATCCGGCCGCTGCTGTACGGCCAGGCGCTGCGTGTGCGCGCCACGATCACCGAGTGGGAAAACCGCCTGAAGATCGCCTACGACATCCTGGATGCGGACAGCGGTGCCACGCTGACCCGCGCCCATACCATCCAGGTCGCGGTCGACGCGGCCACCAATGAAATGCTCTACCTGTGCCCGCCGGTGCTGTGGGAGCGTCTGGGAGTGCAACCGCAATGAACCGTTTGCTGCGCACGCTGTGCGTGCTGGTGATGCTGGCCGTGGTCGCCCCGGCGCTGGCCGCCACCGATGTGGAGGCCGTCAAACAGCGCGTGGCCAAGGTCGACGTGCTGCGTGGTGAGTTCACCCAGGAGAAGCAGGTCGCCGGCTTCAAGAACCCGCTGCGCTCGCAGGGCCGCTTCGTGCTGGCCCAGGACCACGGGGTGATCTGGACCACGCTCAAGCCGTTCCCGTCCGAGGTGGTGGTCACCCGGGACCGCATCCTCAGCCGGCAAAGCGATGGCAGCAGCCGGGTCGAACTGGATGGCCGCCAGCAGCCGGCGATGCGCTCGGTCAACGCGATCATGTTCGCGCTGATGAGTGGCGATGCGCAGGCGCTGTCGGCGCAGTTCACGGTCAAGGTCGAGGTGCTGCCCGGCAACGCGTGGCGGATGCAGCTGACCCCACGCTCGGCGATGCTCGGCAAGGTGTTCGCGCAGCTCACCCTGAGCGGCGACCGTTACGTGCGCGAAGTCCAGATCAACGAGGCCAACCAGGATGTCACCCGCATCCATTTTGCCGGCATGAGCGATACGCCGGCCACGCTGAGCACCGACGAGGGTCGCAGGTTTGAATGACGTGCTGACCACGAACGGCCGTCTGCAGCGCATCTGGCGTTGGCTGGCCATCGCCTGGCTGCTGGTGCTGGTCGGCCTGGGCGTGCAGCAGTGGCAGCTGTGGAAGAGCGAATCGCGGATCGATACCGACATCCTCGCGCTGCTGCCGCAGGACGCGCATGACCGCTTGTTGTCTGATGTGACGCGGCGCATCGCCGATGCCAATGCGCGCCAGATCGTGGTGCTGCTGGGCAGTACCGATGCGGCGCAGACCAAGGCGGCCGAGGCGGCCTTCCGCGATGCCATCAAGGTAGAGCGGGGCGCTGCCCCGCTGCTCCAGGAGAGCGGCTCGATCGAGGGCTGGTTCGATCAGGCCCGCGCGTTCTACGCACCGTATCGCGACCGCCTGCTGACCAGCGCACAGCGCGAGCGTCTGCAGAACGAGCCCACTCAGGGTCTGGCCGAGTCCGCGCTGGCGGCGCTGTACGGTCCGATGGGCGCACCGCGCCTGACCGAGTGGCGCCAGGATCCGCTGTCGCTGTGGCCGCAGTGGTGGCAGGAACGCGCGCTGGGCTCGGGCCTGCAGATGGGCGACGACGGCCTGCTGGAGGCCGATGGCAAACACTGGTCGATCGTGCAGTACGACACGGTCGGCTCGGCGTTCCAGCTCGATGGTGAGCGCCATATCGATCTGCTGCTGGATACCGCCGCCGAGGCCGCCGCCAAGCAGGCGCCGGGGCTGGAGGTGCTGCGTGCCGGTGTGCCGCTGCATGCCGAGGCCGCTGCGGTGCAGGCCAATTGGGAAATCAACACGATCGGCTGGGGCTCGCTGGCCGCGGTGCTGCTGCTGGTGTGGCTGGCATTCCGCTCACTGCGCCCGATCCTGCTGGTGGCCGCCTCGCTGCTGATCGGCTGCGGTGTCGCGCTGGCGGTGACGGTGCTGGTGTTCGGCAAGGTGCACGTGCTCACGTTGGTGTTTGGTGCGTCACTGGTCGGTGTTGCCGAGGACTACGGCATCCACTGGTTCGCCTCGCGCCAGGCCGAGCCGGCCGACCGTCGCTGGAAACTGCTGCGGCATCTGCTGCCGGGCCTGTGGCTGGCGTTGCTGACCAGCGCGCTGGCGTATCTCGCGCTGGGGCTGGCGCCGTTCCCGGGGCTGCGCCAGATGGCACTGTTCTCCGTGGTGGGCCTGGCCGCCGCCTTCCTGACCGTGATCTTCTGGTTCCCGTGGCTGGATGGCGGCGAAATCCGTCGCACCGGCTTCGCCCGCTGGCTCGGCGCCACGCTGGAGCGCTGGCCGCGCCTGCATGGGCGCAAGGCGGCGATGTTCCTGGGGGCGGTGACGCTGCTGTCGGCGATCGGCATCGCGCGCCTGCAGACCAACGATGACCTGCGCAGCCTGCAGTCGTCGCCACCGGAGCTGATCGCCCAGCAGATCCGCATCAGCCAGATGCTGGGCATGCCCAGCCCGGCGCAGTTCTATCTGGTCCAGGGTGACACCGCCGAGCAGGTGCTGGAGCGCGAAGAAGCGCTGATCGACCGCCTGCGCGTGCTGGAAACAGACAAGCAGATCGGCGGCTACCGCGCGATCAGTGACTGGTTGCCCTCGCAGAAGCGCCAGCATGCCGATGCCGCGTTGACGGCCAAGGTCGAGCCGCAGGTGCTGGCCCAGGTCGGGCAAGCCGTGGGCGAGCCGCTGCTGCGCCCCGCCTACGCCGCGCAGGATCTGCAGGCCGAAGCCTTCCTCGCATCGCCGGCGGCGATACCGTTCCGCCACTTGTGGCTGGGTACGGTCGGGCAGGGCGTGGCCTCGGTGGTGATGGTCGATGATCTCTCCCGCGCCGATGCACTGGCCCTGCTGGAAGCACAGGCCAAGGGCATCGATGGCGTGCGCTGGGTCGACCGTACCGCCGATTTCTCGCAGCTGCTCAAGCACTACCGCAAGCTGATGAGCGGGCTGCTGCTGATCGGCATCGCGCTGGTGTTCGCGGTGCTGTACTGGCGCTATCGCGGGCAGGCATGGCGCGTGCTCGCACCGACCCTGGTCGCCGGCGCGTTGACGCTGGCGCTGCTGGGTCTGTTCGGGCAACCGCTGCAGCTGTTCAACGTACTCGCGCTGATGCTGCTGCTGGGCATGGGTATCGACTACGGCATCTTCCTGATCGAGCACCGCGGCGACGCCAGTGCCTGGTTGGCCGTGTGCGTTGGCGCGGCCAGTACTTGGCTGTCGTTCGGCCTGCTCGGGCTGTCGGCCACGCCGGCGTTGCGCGCGTTCGGCTTGACCCTGCTGTTCGGCATCGGCCTGGTCTGGCTGATTTCGCCGCTGTTCCGCCCACCACCGCACGACGCCCCGCACTGAGCGGCCGCGTTTTTCCTTTCATGCACTGATCAAGGATGTATCGATGAACCCGCAGGTGGAACGTACTGAAATCCTGGTCATCGGCGCCGGCCCGGCCGGCTCCGTGGCCGCCGCGATGCTGCGCAAGCAGGGCCGCCAGGTGCTGATCCTGGAACGCCAGCAGTTTCCCCGGTTCTCGATCGGCGAGAGCCTGCTGCCGCAGAGCATGGAGTACATCGAGGCCGCGGGGCTGCTGCAGGATGTGGTGCAGGCCGGGTTCCAGTACAAGAACGGAGCCGCGTTCGTGCGCGGCGAAGCGACCACCGAGTTCGATTTCCGCGACAAGTTTTCGCCGGGCTGGGGCACCACCTACCAAGTGCAGCGCGCCGACTTCGATGATGTGCTGGCGCGCGGCGCCGAGCGCATGGGCGCCACGCTGCGCTTCAGCGATGAAGTGCTCTCGGTGCAGCCCGGCCGCCCGGCGCAGGTGCAGGTGCGCCGCCCGGATGGCAGCGAGTACACCATCGAAGCCGGCTTCATCCTCGACGCCAGCGGTTTTGCCCGGTTGCTGCCGCGCCTGCTGAAGCTGGAGTCGCCGTCGAACTTCCCGGTGCGCGGCGCGATCTTCTGCCACGTGCGCGACCACATTCCTGCTGGTGTGGGGTTTGACCGCAACAAGATCCTGATCACCACCCATCCCGAGCACGTGGACGTGTGGTACTGGACGATTCCGTTCTCCAATGGCTGCTGTTCGCTGGGCGTGGTCGCCGAGCCGAGCTTCTTCGAGCGCTACGCCGGTACCGATCTGGAGAAGCTGCAGGCTATCGTCGGCGAAGACCCGAACCTGACCCGCCTGCTCAGGAACGCCGAATGGGCGGTGCTGCCGGTGCGCACCATCACCGGGTATTCGGCCAACGTCTCCTCGTTGTGGGGCGAGGGCTATGCGCTGCTGGGCAATGCCGGCGAGTTCCTGGACCCGGTCTTCTCCTCGGGCGTGACGATTGCCTTCAAGTCGGCGCAGCTGGCCAGCGAGTGCCTGGCGCGCGAGCATGCCGGTGCGACGGTGGATTGGGAGCAGGAGTTCTCGGTGCCGCTGCGTGCCGGGGTAAAGACCTTCCGTCGTTTCGTCGAAGCCTGGTACGCCGGTGGCTTCCAGAAGATCATCTACCATCCCGATCCGCAGCCGGAGGTACGCCGCATGATCTCCTCGATCCTGGCCGGCTACGCCTGGGACACGCAGAACCCGTATGTTGCCGATGCCAGTGGCCGGCGCCTGCGCGTGCTGGAGGAACTGTGCAGCGCCTGATCCTGACCCTGTTGCTGAGCCTGCTGCTGGCCGCATGTGCCAGCACCCGCATGCCCACACCGCTGGTGCAGCTGCCCACGCTGCAGCTGGCGCCATCGGCATTGCCGCAGCCGGTGCAGCTGCAGCAGCGCCTGCAGTTCCGCTTCGGCAGCCACCAGCGCGAGCTGGATGCACTGCTGGAAGTGGATGCCGAGCAGGTGCGGCTGGCCGTGCAGGCGATGGGCCAGACCGGCGTGCGCATGGTCTGGGACGGGCAGCACCTGGAGCAGACCCGTGCGCCGTGGCTGCCACCGCAGGTGCGCGGCGAGCGCGTGCTGGACGACCTGCAGTTCGCGTTGTGGCCGGCGGCGGCGATCCGCGCCGCGCTGCCCGCCGGCTGGACCCTGCAGGAGACCGATGGCGTGCGCAGCCTGGTGCAGGGCGGCACGCCTTGGCTGGTGCGCGACACGCTGCCCGATGGCCGCGTGCGCCTGCGCAACCTGGCCGAGGGCTATGAACTGGTGATCGAATCGATGGACATGGGGCAGGGCCAAGAGTGAGTAGTAGCGCGGTCTATCTGAACGAGCTGGGCGTGATCTGCGCGCTGGGTGCCGACCGCGCCCAGGTGCGCGACGGCCTGTTCGCGGCGCAGCCCGGTGGCCTGCGCGACAACGCTGCGATTCTCCCCGGTCGCACGCTGGCGCTGGGCGAAGTGCATGCGCCGCTGTCGGACCTGTCCGCCCTGCCGGTGGCCCTGCGTGGCCGCAACAACGGCCTGCTGGATGCCGCGCTGGGGCAGATCCGCGAGGGCGTGGCTGCTGCCGTGGCGCGCTTTGGTGCCGAGCGCGTGGCGGTGATCATCGGCACCAGCACCTCGGGCATCGGCGAATCGGAGAACGCACTGCGTACGCATTACCGCGATGGCGTGTGGCCGGCCGATTTCCATTACGCCCAGCAGGAAATGGGCACCGCCGCGCGCTTCGTGCGCGAGCGGATCGGCAGCACCGGCCCGGCCTGGACGATCTCCACCGCCTGTTCGTCCAGCGCCAAGGCACTGATGTCGGCCGCGCGCCTGCTGCAGGCCGGCGCGGTCGATGCCGTGGTGGCCGGTGGCGCCGATTCGATGTGCCGGTTCACCGTGGCGGGTTTCAGCGCATTGGAGTCGGTCTCGGCGGCGCGCTGCAATCCGTTCTCCGTCAACCGCAACGGCATCAACATCGGCGAGGGCGCGGCGCTGTTCCTGATGACCCGCGAGGCGGGCCCGGTGCAGCTCTCCGGCTGGGGGGAATCTTCCGATGCGCACCACATGTCCGCGCCGGATCCGCAGGCACGCGGGGCGATCGATGCGATGCAGCAGGCGCTGGACCGGGCCGGCCTGACGCCCGCGCAGATCGACTACGTGAACCTGCACGGCACCGCCACCGGCCACAACGATGCGATGGAAAGTCAGGCGGTCGCCGCTGTGCTCGGCACACAGGTGCCGGCCAGCTCGACCAAGCCGCTGACCGGGCACACGCTGGGTGCGTCCGGCGCGATCGAAGCGGCGCTGTGCTGGATGACGCTGGCCGACAACCCCGACCAGCAGTTGCCCACCCACTGGTGGGATGGGCAGGCCGATGACGCGTTGCCGGCACTGGCGCTGGTGGCGCCGGGTACGCGTGCCGCGCAGCCGCTGCAGCACGTGCTCAGTCACTCATTCGCCTTTGGCGGCAGCAATGCCGTGCTGGCACTGGCCAAGGGATGAGCATGCCGGTGCCCCCCGACATCGACGCCGTGCTTCCGCACCGCGACAGCATGCGCCTGATCCACCGCGTGGTGGCCTGGCAGGACGAGTCCATCGCGGTCGAGGTGGACGTCCCGACGCAGGGTCTGTTCTGCACCCCCGACGGCGTGCCCGCCTGGGTCGGGGTCGAATACATGGCCCAGGCGATCGCCGCCTGGGCCGGGTGCCGCGCCTGGCAGACCGGTGCGGAACCCTCGATCGGCTTCCTGCTCGGCAGCCGTCGTTACATTGCCCACCAGCCGTACTTTGCCGCCGGCAGCTGCCTGCGGGTGGAGGCGAACTGCGAGCTGTTGGGCGAGAATGGCCTGGGTATGTTCGCCTGCCGGATTCTGGCGGGCGATATCGAAGTGGCAGTTGCCAACGTTTCCGTGTTCCAACCGACGGATGCAGCGGCTTATCTGGAGAGTGGAGAGGCATGACAGGGAATTTGACTGTGCTGGTGACCGGCGCCAGCCGTGGCATCGGCCGTGCCGTGGCGCTGCGTTGCGCGCGCGACGGCTTCGACGTGGTGGTGCATTGCCGCAGCCGCATCGAAGACGCACAGGCCGTGGTGACCGAGATCCAGGCGCTGGGCCGGCAGGCCCGGGTACTGATGTTCGATGTGAGCGACCGCGATGCTGCGCGCACTGCGCTGGAAGCGGACATCGCCGAGCACGGCACCTATTACGGGGTGGTCTGCAATGCCGGCATCGCCCGCGACGGCGCCTTCCCGGCGATGCCGGCCGAGGATTGGGATGCGGTCATCCATACCAACCTGGACAGCTTCTACAACGTGTTGCACCCGCTGGTGATGCCGCTGGTGCGCCGGCGCAAGCCGGGCCGCATCGTGACCTTGTCCTCGGTGTCCGGCCTGGTCGGCAACCGCGGCCAGACCAACTACAGTGCGGCCAAGGCCGGCATCATCGGTGCCACCAAGGCGCTGGCGCTGGAGCTGGCCAGCCGCGCGATCACCGTCAACTGCGTGGCCCCCGGGCTGATCGAGACCGAGATGGTCAATGAAGAAGTGGTCGAGCACGCGCTCAAGCTGATTCCCGCCAATCGCCTGGGCCAGCCGGAGGAGGTCGCTGCGGCCGTGTCCTTCCTGCTCTCCGAGTCGGCCGGCTACATCACCCGCCAGGTGATTTCGGTCAACGGAGGTATGGTCTGATGGCCCGCCCCGATCGTCGTGTCGTGGTCACCGGCGCCGCTGCCATCAGCCCGCTCGGGCAGGATTGGGCGAGCATCCGCGCGCGCCTGCAGGCGCGGACCAACGCGGTGCGCTACATCCCCGAGTGGGAAGTGTTTGATGGCCTGAATACCCGCCTGGCCGCGCCAGCCGAGGATTTCGAGCTCCCGTCCAACTACAACCGCAAGACCACCCGCAGCATGGGCAAGGTGGCGGTGATGTCGGTGCGTGCCACCGAGCTGGCGCTGGAGGCGGCCGGTCTGCTCGGCCACCCTGTGCTGCGCAGTGGCATGGCCGGCGTGGCCTACGGCTCGTCCTCGGGCAGCCACGAGGCCACCGCCGAGTTCGGCCGCATGCTCCATGAGCACACCACCGAAGGCATCAGCGCCACCACCTACCTGAAAATGATGAGCCACACCTCGCCGGTCAACATCGGCGTGTTCTTCGGCTTGTCCGGCCGCGTCTACACCACCTCCAGCGCCTGTACTTCGGGCAGCCAGGGCGTGGGTTCGGGCTATGAAGCGATCCGCAGCGGCAAGCAGACGGTGATGGTCACCGGCGGTGCCGAGCAGCTCGACGCCACCGCCGCGGCGGTGTTCGACACCCTGTTCGCCACCAGCGTGCGCAACGATGCGCCGCAGACCACGCCCAGCCCGTTCGATGCGCACCGCGATGGCCTGGTGCTGGGCGAGGGCGCCTGCACGCTGATCCTGGAAGAGCTGGAGCATGCGCAGGCACGCGGCGCCACGATCCTGGCCGAAGTGATCGGCTACGGCACCAACAGCGACGGCCAGCACGTCACCCAGCCCAGCGCCGGCACCATGGCCCAGGCGATGCGGCTGGCGCTGGAAGACGCCAACCTGGCTGCCGATCGGATCGGCTACGTCAACGCGCACGGTACCGCCACCGAGCACGGCGACATCGCCGAAACCCAGGCCACCCACCAGGTGTTCGGCCCGGGCATGCCGATCAGCTCGCTCAAGAGCTACGTCGGCCACATGCTCGGGGCCTGCGGCGCGTTCGAGGCCTGGCTGAGCATCGAGATGATGCGCGATGGCTGGTTCGCCCCGACCCTGAACCTGCACGAGGTCGATCCGCGCTGCGGCGCGCTGGATTACATCGATGGCGAAGGCCGCGCATTGCAGACCGACTACGTCATGAGCAACAACTTCGCCTTCGGCGGCATCAACACTTCGTTGATCTTCCGCCGCTGGCAGGACTGACCGCTGTTGCCGGCCTGCCGTGCGGGCCGGCCGTTTCCGTACCCCCCCGCGTCCCACCAACAAGGAGAAAGTTGAATGCGTCGTTTTGCCCTGATGGCCGCCACCGCCCTGCTGGCTGTCGCCAGCACCGCTCAGGCCCGCGATACCCGCGTGGAGCAGTCGCTGCATGAGCTGGTCAATTCCGCCGAAGCCCGCAATGTGGGCATCGACGGCAGCGTGAAGTTCTATCTGGCCGGCGAGAAAGTCAGCGTGCTGCAGCGCCTGGGCGAGGATGTGACCAACAAGAAGACCAACGCCGCCAACAAGAGCGACGCCGAAGCCTGCCGCTGGGTGGCCCTGTCGGCGCTGCGCGCGCTGCAGGACGGTGCCAAGTCGCGCGGTGCCAATGCGGTGGTCGACATCGTCAGCTATTACAAGAAGAACGAGTTCAAGAGCACCACCAACTACGAATGCTATGCGGGCGCGATCCTGGCCGGCGTGGCGCTGAAGGGCACCTACGCCAAGGTGAAATAAGCAGGCACGGCCACCGCCTCCCCCGGCGGTGGCCCCGGCGCCCACTGCCAACGCCGCTTCGCCAGCATCGCCGCAGATACGCATTCATCACGGCGGCAGGGGCAGACTGCAGCGGCGCCCAGCTGAACGACATCGCGACATTGATGAACCTGACGCTGTCGCGCGACGCAAAACCGACGGTGGACAGTGCACGCGGCTTTCACCTGTGCCGGCTTTCCTCCACAATCATTGCCATTCACTACCCTGGGCAAAGCCCTGCGGCATGCAAGCCTACGTCTATAAAAGCCAACGCAAGCAGGACAGCTTCGTCTATCTCGCCGTTCGTGATGACTTCTCGGTCATCCCTGACGCGGTAAAGGCCTCGCTGGCGCCGTTCCAGTTCGTTCTCGAAGTGGCCCTGACTCCCGACCGTCGCCTTGCCCAGGTCGATGCCGCACAAGTGCGCCAGAACCTCACCGAGCGTGGATTCCACCTGCAGTTGCCGCCGCCCCCGTTGGCGCCGGTCCGGTTCCCGCGACGCAATGACTGAATCCCAACGCCCCCGCGCTGTTGCCTCCGCTGCCGCGCTCGGTGTGCTGCTGGCCCTGGCCGCGGCCGTCGGTGGCGTGCCCGGTGCGGTGTGCGCCGCGCTGGCCCAGCCGGCGTTCGCGCTGGCAGTATCGTGGTGGCGCCGGACGCGCCCGCTGCGGCCATTGCCCCAGGTGGCCCGCCACGACGCGCCCGCGCTGTTGGCGCTGTGGTCCCTTGGCCCGCTGCTGCTGACCCTGCTGGTGGCCTGGCCGCTGAGCGCACTGCACGACAGCGGCAGCCTGGCCGCCGTGCTTGGCCTGAGCGTGGCGGTCAGTGCCGCGCTGCTCGGGGTCTGGCGGACCTGGCCGTTGTGGAATGACGTGGAACGTAGCGAGGGCAGTCTGGCCCGCCATTGGCAGACCCTGGCCGGGCGCGACCTGACCGCCTGGCGCGGCTTGGCCGTGGCCGCACTGGTGGTGCTGGTGTGCGCGCTGGTGGTGCTGCCGGCGTGGCCGGGCCTGGTGTCGGACGCGCTGCATTGGCCGATCGCCGCTGCGGTCGTGCTGCTGTCGCCCTTGGCGCACGTGCTGCTGCAGGCGATCGCACCGGCAACGACCCTGGGCGCGCCGGTGCCGGCCCAGACGCACGGTGACCGCGACGATCCCTTTGCCGAGCCGTACGCCGAGCCCAAGCCGCTCGAATCGATCGGCCTGCACGAACAACAGCCGGCGCTGTATGACGCCGCGCGCAGCGGCCGGGTCGATCGCGCCCTGCAGCTGCTGCAGGCCGGCGCCGATCCGCACGGCCTGCCCGACCCGGCCTGGCGCGACCAGCGCAGCCTGGCGGTGCTCGCCGCAGTGCTGCCTGACCTGCGCCTGCTGCGTGAACTGATCGCCCGCGGCGTCGGCGTCAATGCTCCGCACCGTGGCATGACCCCGCTGCTGGCTGCCACCCGCGACAGCTGGCACGGCCGCCCCGAGGCGGTGATGACCCTGCTCGCCAACGGCGCCGACCCGCGTGCGGTGGACAGCGAAGGCAACACCCCCCTGCATCACGCCGCGCGCAGCTCCGATCCCGGCGTCGCCGCGTTGCTGCGCGACGCCGCTGCCGAAGTGGATGCGCTGAACGACGATGGCTGGTCACCGCTGGCGGTGGCCTGCCAGGTCGGCAACTGGCGCCTGGCCAAGTTCCTGCTGGAACGCGGGGCCAAGACCGAGCCGGCCGAGGGAACGCCCGTGCTGCTGGCTGCCGCGGGCACCGAAGAAGACGACCCCGCCGGTGTGCAGTTGCTGCTCAAGCACAAGGCCCGCGCCGATGCGCGCGACCGCCAGCGCCGCAGCGCGCTGCACGAAGCCGCGCTGGCCGGCCATGTCGACATCATCGATGTGCTGCTCGCCGCCGGCGCCAATCTGGAAGCCCGCGACGCACTGGCACGCACGCCGTGGCTGGAAGCCGCACGTGGCGGCCGGGCCGGCGTGGTCGAGCATCTGCTTCCGCATCATCCCGATCTCAATGCGGTCGATGGCGAAGGCCGCAACGCCGTGCTGCTGGCCTGCATGGCCGAGAACGTTTCGCCGCTGTTGATCCGCCGCCTGCGTGATCTGGGCATCGCCGTCGATGTGGCCGATCCGCAGGGCCGCCGTGCCGTGGATATCGCTGCTGGCGCCGGGCGCTGGGCGATCGTCTCGCTGCTGGATCCCACCTATCCGCTGCCGTCCGCGGTCAGCGACGGGCTGGTGATGTCCGGCGACAGCGATGCAGCCTCGCCCTCGCTGCCGGATCGCCCGCCGCTGGAGCTCCTGCGCGAAGCGCTGAGCTTCGGCAACGTGGAGGGCATGGCCGCGCTGGCCCGCCTGTGCGCGCCGGAGGAACTTGGTGCGCTGCTGCACGACGCCGAACTGGCGCTGGATCCGCAGGCGCTGGACTGGCTGCTCGCGCACGGCGCGGCGCCGGAAGTACTGGATGCGTGTGGCGATACCCCGATGTTCGCGCTGCTGGCGCGGGGCATCGACGCGGTGCCGGCGCTGCAGGTGCTGCTGCGCCGTGGCCTGTCCCCGGCCGGTCGCGGTGGCCTGGCGCGTCTGCTGAGCGCCTGCGCCCAGCACGACCACGCCTCACGCGGGCTGGAACAGCTCGCCCTGGAACTGTTGGAACGCGGCGCGGATCCGTTCGCGCCGTCGCCGGCCGGCGCTCCACCGCTGTCGCTGGCCGTGCGGCTGGGCTGGCTGCGCCTGCAGCAGGCCCTGCTCACTCAAGGCGTGGACCGCGAAGCACGCGACAGCCATGGCATGACCGCCCTGCATCTGGCCACCGCGCTCGCGCGCGAAGGCTCGATCAAGCTGCTGGTGCAGCAGGGCGCCTCACCCGAAGCCCGCGCCGCCGACGGCCAGACCCCGCTGGGCGTGGCGCTGTCGATCGGGCGCCGCGATCTGGCCGACTGGCTGGACTGGCGGGTGTGGCCGTTGCCCCGCCGCGCGCTGCGCGACGGCGACCTGCCGGCGGCCGCGATGGCCGGTGACGCCGATGCCGTGCGTCGCCTGATCGATCTCGGTTTCGCCGTTGATGTGGTCGACGCCCAAGGCTGCACCGCGCTGCTGCGTGCCGCCGGTGGCGGGCACCTGGCCGTGGTCGACCTGCTGCTCACCCGTGGCGCGAATCCGCAGCACGCCGCGGCCAGCGGTGCGACGCCGCTGTCGGCGGCGGTCAGCATGCGCCAGATCGATATCGTCTCGGCCCTGCTCGATGCCGGTGCCGAACTGGAATACCGCCTGCCGGGCGGAGTCACCGTGCTGATGCTGGCCTCGGCGCTGGGCCTGCCCGACATCGTCTCGCGCCTGCTCACCGCCGGTGCCAATGTGCACGCCGGCGATGCCCAGCAGCTGGGCCCGTTGCACTGCGCGGCGCTGTACGGTTTCAGTGCGCGCGACCGTGCGCGTCTGCTGGCCCTGCTCGACACCCTGCTGTTGGCCGGTGCCGAACCGGACCTGGCCGCCGCCGGCTCGGTCACGCCGCTGCTGCTGCTGCTCGGGGCACGCGCCGAACCGGGCACCGCCTGCGATGAGCAGATCGTGCTCGCCGCGGTGGAACGCCTGCTCGACGAAGACGTGTCACTGGAGGTACGCGACCCGCGCGGTTTCGGCCCGCTGCATCTGGCGGCCCTGCACGGGCTGCCGCTGCTGGTGCAGCGCTTGTTGCGTGCCGGTGCCGACCCGGATGTGCGCGATGCGCTCAACCGCAGCCCGCGCGAGATCGCGGTGATGCGCGGTTTCATCGACGTTGCCGGCGAGTTCGAACCGCTGGTGCCGGGCGTGTCTTCGATGGCCCGGTTCCTGCGCGATAACGGCTAGTTGCCATTGCGGCCAGGCAAATGCTGACCACACCGGGTCAGCGTTTCCGGAAAACGATCCTGCTGACTGCACCATCGCGCGGCCAGCGGAGCCAGCCACTCCATCAGTTGCATTATGTCCGCGTGGTGTTCAACCAACGGCCAATGCAGGATCGGCTCATGGTGCGCGATGCGGTTGCGCAGGTGACGGATGCGGACAAGAGGCGTGGAGAACTGCTTTCGCCGCAGTCCTCGTAGACCGCTGTCACTGGCAATGCGGTGCAGCGTTCTTTGCCACAGTGTTTCGTGTTCCTTATTGAACATCATGGTCCAGAAACTGAGCGTCAGGTGCGAAATCACGCCCCCGGAAGAGACGATTCGCCCTTGGCGCTGAAGATCATTGGCCGCCGCGCGGATCTGGTCATGCTGCCGTGTGATGCACAGCACCCCTTCATGTCGCTCGAACCAGAACTCGCCATGTTCGGCCGCGAGTACCTCATGAACCCGGTTGCGAAGCAGAATCTCAAGTGTCTGCAGGGAGACGTAGAGGCTTTCGGACAACTGCAGATTCATCGCGTACAGGCACGATGCTGACACGCCGCACTGGTTAGACCAGCTCACATAGCTGCCCATCCGATCACGCGAAAACCATTGGCAAAAGCTCTCGGTGTTGCCTTTCTCCATGCAGAGAATCTCCAGTAGGGACCTTGATGCACCACCACCCCAGCGCTAAGCTTCTCAGGCACACCCCGGTACCGTCTCTGCTTAGGCACGCGGCCGGGGTAAGTTTTTTCTGAGCGCTGGGCGATAAGCACGGTGCTGCAGCGAGCCTGCAGCGTGGCCTGACGGTCAACGCGTCGACAGCGGTAGGACACCCATCACGCACTAAGGCGAGGGCTCTTCCATACGTCGGAAAAGCGCTCAGCCGCTGCGGTGGGTTGTGCCGTCGGCACCCTTCCCATCACTCTCCGCATCCGCCTCGAACAGATGCATCAGGTCCGCACGCGCATCGCGCGAGGTCTGGATCACCGCCGCTTCGTCGTCGTAGACCAGGTACTGATCGCGCAGCAGCTTCTCGTCATGCTCGCGGAAGCGCTGCACATGGCTGCGCGCATTCTCCACCGACATGCCCAGCGCGATCAGCATCCGTTCGCTCAGTTCCAGGCTGGTCCCGAACACCTCGCGGAACGGCTCGGCGGACATGTCCATCAGCCGCCACGCATGCTGGCGGTTACGCGCGCGCACCAGCACCACCGCATCGGGATACATTCGCCGGATCAGCCGCGTGGCCCGCATGTTGGCGTCCGGATCATCCAGCGTGACCACATACACGCGGATATGTTCGCCGCCGGCGGCGCGCAGCATTTCCGGCCGGGTCGGGTCGCCGTAATAGAGTTTGTTGCCGAAGCGGCGCAGGTCCGAGACCGTATCCGGATTGGACTCCAGCGCCACGAACGGGATCTTCTGCGCGGTCAGCAGGCGCGCGACCACCTGGCCGAAGCGGCCCATGCCGGCGATCATCACCTGTGGCTGCACATCGGTGATATCGACCTTGTCGGCGGGCTGGGCAGGCGTCCTGGGGCCCTCGTCGCGGCCCAGCAGGCGGATCAGGCCGATCATCAGCAGCGGCGTGATCGCCATCGACAGGCCCACAATCGCCACCAGCCGATCGTGGTTGGCGTTGCCAAGCAGGTGCGCGCGCTGGGCCTCGTTGAACACCACGAACGCGAACTCGCCGCCCAGCCACAGCACGCTGCCCAGCAGTACCGCGTGGCGGGTCCGCAGCTTGGCCAGCTTGCCGATCCCGAACAGCAGGCCGAACTTGACCACCAGCAGGATCGCCACGCCTGCGGCGATCATCATCGGCTCGGCGACGATGCGGTCCAGGTCGATGCCCATGCCCACGGCGATGAAGAACAGGCCGAGCAGCAGGCCCTTGAACGGCTCGATCTGCGACTCCAGCTCGTGCCGGAATTCCGAATCGGACAACAGCACACCGGCCAGGAAGGCGCCCAGGCTGGGGCTCAAGCCGGCTTCCTGCATGAACCATGCGGTGCCCAGGACCACCAGCAGCGCGGTGGCGGTGAACACTTCCGGGCTGCGCGTACGCGCGATGATGTTGAACAACCGGCGCAGCACCGGTCGCCCGCACAGGATCACCACCGCCAGCGCGCCGATCGCGATCGCCACGTCGTTCCACTGCAGGGTGTCGTTGCGCGCACCGCCGAGCAGCGGAATCGCCGCCAGCAACGGGATCGCGATCAGATCCTGGAAGAGCAGGATGGCGAAGCCCAGGCGTCCGTAATCGCTGTTGATCGCTTTGTGCTCGGACAGCAGCTGCAGCCCGACCGCCGTGGAGGACAATGCCAGCGCGATGCCGACGATCAACGCGCTCTTCCACTGGAAGTGATCCAGCATCAGCAGGCTGCCCAGCACGAGGGCACTCAGCGCGACCTGCAGTGCGCCGGCACCGAACACCGAGCGGCGCATCACCTTCAGGCGGGCGGGCGACAGCTCCAGGCCGATCACGAACAGCAGCATCACCACGCCGATCTCGGCGGCGCTGAGGATGCGGTCGGCGTCCTGCACGAAACCCAGGCCATCCGGGCCGAGCACCACGCCAGCCGCCAGATACCCAAGCACCGCGCCCAGGCCGAGTTTTTTGAACACCGGCACCGCGATCACCGCGGCCAGCAGCAGCACCAGGGCCAGCTCGAGCGCGCCGCTATGCATGGGGGAACCTGCTCATGGGGTCGTGTGCCGTGCGGGTGGAAAGCCTCCCCGGGCGGACCGGGGCCTGTGGCCGGGGCCACGCGCCATTATGCGACCGCGATGGGTGCGGAAGGCGACTCCCACCGGAACGGCGTCCCGCACAAGGGTTGACCTGCGTCACACCCGGGTCCAGACTGCCCGCCGCTGCTGGCGTCCGCCGTCGGCAGTAAACCCTTCCGGAGTCCCCAACCCATGTCCAGCGACAGTAGAAGTCGACCTTGCTCGACGCCAGCGATGGCCACCGCCTGACACGGGTCGGTTCGCCAGCGTTGGCGTCGCGCAATGCGATACCCACAGGCGAATACGATGAACCAGAAAGACCTGCTGCGCCCGGTGGCCGATGCCGCCTCGTTGAGCGCACCCCTCGATAATTTCAACACCGCCGATGCGGTGGAATTCCTCAACACGCTGAGCCTGTCGCGCGCCGCCGACACGCTGGCCGCGTTGCCGTTGCCGCGCGCGGTGAAGATGCTCGAGCAGCCCGAGCTCAACCGCGGCGGCGATCTCGTGGCGGCCATGCCGGTGGCCCGCGCCGCCGCCCTGCTCGGGCTGATGGCCGATGACCGCGCCACCGATATCGTCCACGAGCTGGACGAGGACGAGCGCGCGCGCCTGATCCCGCTGCTCAGCCCGGAGGCGCGCAAGGCGATCCAGCAGTTGCTGAGCTACCCGGCGCACACCGCCGGCGCGCTGATGACCACCGAGTTCGTCAGCGTGCCCTCGGACTGGACGGTCGGCCGCACCCTGCAGCACATCCGCGAGGTCGAGCGCACCCGCGAGACCGTCTACGCGATCTATGTGCTGGACCCGCACACCCGCGCGCTGGTGCAGGTGGTGACCATGCGCCGGCTGATCACCGGGCTGCCCGAGGAACCCATCCTCGACGTTGCCCAGGTCAACCCGCCGGTAACGGTGGAGGTGCAGCTGGATCAGGAAGAGGTGGCGCAGCTGATCCGCCGCCACGACCTGCTCGCGATTCCGGTGGTCGACGCGCAGCACCATGTGCTTGGCATCGTTACGGTGGATGACATCCTCGATGCCCTGATCGAAGAATCCACCGAGGACGTGCACAAGTTCGGCGGTATGGAGGCGCTGGAAAAGCCGTACATGCAGATCGGCTTCTTCGAGATGCTGCGCAAGCGGGCCGGCTGGCTGAGCGTGCTGTTCCTCGGCGAAATGTTGACCGCCAGCGCGATGCAGCACTACGAGGACGAGCTGGCACGCGCGGTGGTGCTGACGCTGTTCATCCCGCTGATCATGAGCTCGGGCGGCAACTCCGGCTCGCAGGCCACTTCGCTGCTGATCCGCAGCCTGGCCCTGCGCGAGCTGCGCCTGCGTGACTGGTGGAAGGTGGCGCTGCGCGAGGTGCCGACCGGCATCACCCTGGGCGCGATCCTGGGCGTGCTGGCGATCATCCGCATCGTGTCCTGGCAGCTGCTGGGCCTGCACGACTACGGCGAGCACTGGCAGCTGCTGGCACTGACCATCGGCGCGGCCCTGGTCGGCATCGTCACCTTCGGCTCGCTGTCCGGCTCGATGCTGCCCTTCATCCTCAAGCGCCTGGGCTTCGACCCGGCCAGCGCCTCGGCCCCGTTCGTGGCCACGCTGGTCGATGTTACCGGCCTGGTCATCTACTTCAGCATCGCCGCGATGATCCTGCGCGGCACCCTCCTTTGACAGGGACGGGGGGTGGTTAATAACCACCCCCGTCCCTGTTACTGTCTGATCGCATGAGCACCTACCACCTGCAAGCCGTCTTCCGCCCGCAGTCGGTCGCCGTGATCGGCGGCAGCCCACGTGAACGCTCCGCTGGCCGCGCAGTGATGCGCAATCTGCGCGGCACCGGCTTCACCGGCAAGGTGGCCTGGATCAATCCGCGTTACAGCGAGATCGACGGCATCCGCACCGTGAAGCGGCTCAAGGATCTGGACTGGGTGCCCGAGCTGGTGGTGATCACCGCCCCGGCCAGCATCGTGCCGCAGGTGGTGGCCACGGCCGCCGAGCGCGGTGTCAGCGCGGCGATCATTCTGACGGCCAACCTGGGCGAAGGCCCGGGCTCGCTGGCCGCGCAGGTGGAGGCCGCCGCCCGGCCCAAGGGCCTGCGTATTCTCGGCCCGCACTGCCTGGGCGTGATCGCGCCGCATGCACGCTTGAACGCCAGCATCGCCGCGCACTTCCCGCAGGCCGGCGATCTGGCCCTGATCTCCGAATCCAGCGCGATTGCCGCGGCCCTGGTGGAGTGGGGCGTGGCGCGCTCGGTCGGTTTCTCCGCCGTGGTCTCGCTCGGCGACACCCTGGATGTCGACTTCGGCGATCTGCTCGATTACTTCGCCACCGATTACCGCACCCGCGCGATCCTGCTGTACGTCGAGCACATCCGCGATGCGCGCAAGTTCATGTCCGCCGCGCGTGCCGCTGCGCGCGCCAAGCCGGTGGTGGTGGTCAAATCCGGCCGCCACCTCCGCATCAATCCCGATGCCGATACCCACGTGCAGGCGCTGGCCAGCACCGATGCGGTCTATGGGGCGGCATTCAACCGCGCGGGCCTGCTGCGCGTCAGCGCGCTGGACGAGCTGTTCACCGCGGCCGAAACATTGGGCCGGCTCGGCACCTTCCCCGGGCGTCGCCTGGCGATCCTGAGCAACGGCGGCGGGGTGGGGCGGCTGGCGGTGGATCAGCTGCTGGCCCTGCGCGGCAGCCTGGCGGAGCTGTCGCCGGCCACCGTCGCCCAGCTCGATGCGGTGCTGCCGCAGGGCTGGTCGCGCAGCAATCCGGTCGACATCGTGGTCGATGCCGACGGCGACCGCTACGCCGCGGCGATCGAAGCGCTCATGTCCGATACCGAAAACGACGCCGTGCTGGTGGTCAACGTGCCCACCGCGTTCACCTCCTCGGCCGATGCCGCGCAGGCCCTGACCCGCACGCTCGGCCTGCGCCCGCGCCACCACCGCGACAAGCCGGTGTTCGCGGTGTGGCTGGGCAACGACGACCGTGCCACGGCCACGCTCAATGCCGCGCGCGTGCCGCCCTATCCCACCGAAGCCGAGGCCGTCCGCGGCTTCCAGCATCTGGTGCGCTACCGCGACGCGCAGGCCGCGTTGATGGAAACCCCGCCCAGTCTGCCCGAGGATTTCGTGGTCGATACCGCCGGTGCCCGCGCGCTGGTGGAGGCCGCACTTGCCGCCGGCCAGCAGTGGCTGGACCCGATCGCCACCCACCAGCTGCTCAGCGCCTACGGCATTCCGTCGGCGCCGGTGATGCAGGCGCGCGATGCCCACGAGGCGATGGACCTGGCCCAGCCATTGCTGGAGCAGGGCGCCACGGTGGCGATCAAGGTGTTCTCGGCCGACATCCCGCACAAGTCCGATGTCGACGGCGTGCGCTTGAACCTCAGTACCCTGCAATCCGTGCATGCGGCGGCCACCTCGATCATCGCGCGCGCGCACGAAAAGCGACCCGATGCGCGCATCGATGGCGTGCTGGTGCAGCCGACCATCGTGCGGCCCAAGGCGCGCGAGTTGATCGCGGGTATCGCCGACGACCCGACCTTCGGCCCGGTGATCGTGTTCGGCCGCGGCGGCACCGCGGTGGAAGTGATCGATGACAAAGCCATCGCCCTGCCACCGCTGGACCTGCGCCTGTCGCACGAACTGATCGGCCGCACGCGCGTGTCGCGCATCCTCAAGGCCTACCGCGATGTCCCGGCCGCCGACGAACGCGCGGTTGCGCTGATCCTGGTCAAGCTCGCCCAGCTTGCCGCCGACATTCCCGAGATCCGTACGCTCGACATCAATCCGTTGCTGGCCGACCGCGACGGGGTGATCGCACTCGATGCGCGCGTGGCGATCGAACCGTCGCGCAAACTGCACAAGGGCCGCGGCCACCCACGCTTCGCGGTATTCCCGTACCCGAAGGAGTGGGAGCGCACCATCACCTTGTCCGACGGTGCCCCCGCCTTTGTACGCCCGGTCCGCCCCGAGGACGACGCGCTGTTCCGCGCCTTCTTCGCGCGCGTCACCGATGACGACCTGCGCCTGCGCTTCTTCCAGTCGGTGAAGCATTTCAGCCACGAATTCATTGCACGCCTGACCCAGCTCGACTATGCCCGCTCCATCGCGCTGGTGGCGATCGACCCGCGCAGCGGCGACATGCTCGGCGCGGTGCGGCTGCATGCCGATGCGGACTACGACCGTGGCGAGTACGGGATCCTGATCCGCTCCGACCTCAAGGGCCACGGTATCGGTTGGCGGTTGATGGCGATCATGATCGAGTACGCGCAATGGCTGGGCCTGAACATCATCGAAGGCCAGGTGTTGCGCGAGAACAGCACCATGCTGGCGATGTGCCAGAGCCTGGGCTTCAAGACCCGGCTCGACCCGGACGATTCGACGGTGATGGTGGTGACGCTGCCGGTGCAGGACGTGCAGGTGCCGCAGGCGCCTGATCCTGCAACGCACTGAGCCGATCGCGGTACGGCGTGGGCACGTTGGCGGGGCGACAATACGGCATGACTGATCGTATCCCCCTGCTGCTCCTCCCCGGCCTGCTCAACGACGCTGAACTCTGGCGTGCGCAGATCGCCGACCTGTCCGATATCGCCGAGTGCATCGTCGGCGACCAGACCCGCGGCGAGACGATGCAGGGCGTGGTCGGCGACGTGCTGGCGCAGGCGCCGGCGCGCTTTGCCCTGGCGGGATTCTCGTTGGGCGGATTCGTGGCGCAGGCGATCCTGCGCACCGCGCCGGAGCGGGTGCTGCGGCTGGCCCTGATCGATACCTCGATCCATGCCGACTCGCCCGAGCGCGCCGCGCAACGCAGGACGCAGCAGGCAAGCGTGCGTCTGCCCGGAAAATTCCACGGCTTCGGCGACACGTTGATGCGCAGCTACATCGATGCCTCGGGGCTGGATGATTACGTGCTGGTGCAGCGCGTACGCGACATGACCGCGCGGCTGGGCGCGGAGGTGTTCCTGCGCCAGAGCGCACTGGACCGGGTGGATGGCCATGACGTGCTGGCCGGGTACCGCGATCCGCTGTTGATCGTATGCGGTGCGAACGACCGCATCACCCCGCTGGCGATCAGCGAGGCGATGCATGCGCTGGTACCGCACTCCAGCCTGGTGGTGCTGCCGGACTGCGGGCATCTGGCCCCGATGGAGAAGCCGGACGAGGTCAGCGCGGCAATGCGGGACTGGTTGCTCCGGTAGGTGCCCGCCGGCGGCCGGCCCC
>NZ_JBHFHW010000029.1:272393-281458 GCF_057333975.1 Stenotrophomonas sp. AGC87 | reverse complement strand
GGGGGGCCCTGTCCATCAATCCCAGGCCGGTGCGATCCCCTCCGGGTTCGCCAGGCGTTGCCCGCGATCCAGCGTGGCGATCTGCGCCATGTCCTCATCGCTCAAGCGCAGTTCCGCAGCCAGCAGGTTGCCGGCCAGGTTGTCGCGCTTGGTCGAGGACGGAATCACCGCAAAGCCCTGCTGCAGTGCCCACGCCAGCGCGACCTGGGCCGGCGTGGCCTGGTGACGCGCGGCGATGGCCTGGATCACCGGGTCCTTGAGCACTTCGCCGTAGGCCAGGCTCATGTAGGCGGTGACATGGATGCCCTGTTCCTTCAGGAACGCGATCAGCGCGCGGTTCTGCAGGTAAGGGTGGACTTCGATCTGGTTGGTGGCGATCGCATCGGCACCGAGGATCTCGATGGCCTGGCGGGTCTGGGCGATGGTGAAGTTGGAGATGCCGATCTGGCGGGTCAGGCCCTGCGACTTGGCCTCGGCCAGTGCACCGAGATACTCGGTCATCGGCACCGCGTCCTTCGGCGACGGCCAGTGGATCAAGGTCAGCTCGACATGGTCGGTGCGCAGCTTGCGCAGGCTCTCGCGCAGGCTGGCCAGCAACGCGTCGTGCTGGAAGTTGGCGATCCAGATCTTGGTGGTGAGGAACAGATCGTCGCGGGCCACGCCGGACTCGGCGATGGCCTGACCTACCTCGGCTTCGTTCTCGTAGATCTGCGCGGTATCGATGGCGCGGTAGCCGACGTCCAGTGCGTTGCGCACCGAGTCGATCACGGTCTGGCCCTTCAGGCGGAAGGTGCCGAGGCCGAATGCGGGAATGCTCATGGAAACTCCTTCAGGGGGTGAGGTGCAGGCTACGCCGTGCACCGTAAAGCGACGTAGAGCCGACCGTCGGTCGGCTGCGGTTGCGTGAAACACATCGTTGGGCGACTGCTGTCGCGCAAGGCGAACCGTCGGTCCGGGATCGATCAATGCGCACTCACGGCGATGCCTTCGGCGCGGTCGGCAATCCCATCGCGGCGGTCCAGGCGGCCACTCCATGCGGTCAGGCCGAAGGCGCCCATCACCACCAGCGCGCCGAGCCACGGGGTGTGCATCAGGCCGAAGTGATCGACCACCAGGCCACCCAGCGAGGCACCGAGCGCGATGCCGACGTTGAACGCGGCGATGTTCAGGCCCGAGGCCACATCGGCGGCCTGCGGGGCGAACCGCTGTGCCTGCTTGACCACGTACACCTGCAGCCCGGGCACGTTGCCGAAGGCCACCGCACCCAGCGCCAGCACGGTCAGCAGCACCAGCCAGGTGTTGTAGGCGGTGAAGGTGAGCACGAACAGCACGGCGGCCAGCAACGCGAAGATCAGCTTCAGTGCCGGGATCGGGCCACGACGGTCGGCCAGGCGGCCGCCCCACAGGTTGCCGATGGCCACCGATACGCCATACACCAGCAGCACGCCACTGACCGCATTGGCGGAGAAGCCGGTGACGTCCTGCAGGATCGAGGCCAGGTAGGTGAAGGACAGGAAGGTGCCGCCGTAGCCGAGCGCGGTGATCGCATACACCAGCAGCAGGCGTGGCTGGGCGAGCACGGCGAGCTGCTGGCCGAACGTGGCCGGCGCACTGCGCTGCAGGTTGCGCGGGACGAACAGCAGGCTGCCGATCAGCGCGATCACGCCGAGCGCGGCCACGGCCAGGAAGGTGGCGCGCCAGCCCAGGTGCTGGCCGATGAAGGTACCCAGCGGCCCGCCGGTGACCAGCGCCACGGTGAGGCCGGTGAACATGATCGCGATCGCGCTGGCGGCCTTTTCCTTGGGCACCACCGAGGTGGCGATGATCGAGCCGATCGAGAAGAACACACCGTGCGCCAGGCCGGTCAGCACGCGCGCCACGATCAGCGAGCCGTAGCCCGGGGCCATCCAGGCGATCACGTTGCCGAGGGTGAACAGCAGCATCAGCGCCACCAGCAGGGTCTTGCGTGGCACCCGGCCGGTCAGCGCGGTGAGCACCGGGGCGCCGACCGCCACGCCAAGCGCATACAGCGATACCAGCAGGCCGGCCGAGGGCAGGGTGACGCCGAGGTCGGCAGCGATGGTCGGAATCAGGCCGACGATGACGAATTCAGTGGTGCCGATGGCGTACGCACCCAGCGTCAACGCCAACAAGGCCAAGGGGATACCACGGGACATGGACGGATACCGGTGGGGAGTGAGGCTGCGCAGTCTGCGCGCCGCACTCTTGCGGAAAAAGCGGCCTTCACGCCAATCACTGTTGCCCCATGGTCAATAATGGAGCACCTCCACCGTGCCGCCGCCATGAAAACCACCCTCGATGAGATGCAGGCCTTCATCGCCGTGATCGACAGCGGCTCGATCACCGCCGCCGCCGAACAGCTGGGCCAGACCACCTCCGGGGTCAGCCGCGCGCTGGGCCGGCTGGAAGAAAAGCTCGGCACCACGCTGTTGACCCGCACCACGCGGCGCCTGCAACTGACGGAAGAAGGCGACGCCTTCCTGGCCCAGGCCCGCGCGATCGTGGCCTCCGTGGAAGCGGCCGAGGAGCAGATCGCCGCCCGGCGCCAACGCCCGGCCGGGCGCCTGCGCGTGGATGCGGCCATGCCCTTCGTGCTGCACGTGATCGCCCCGCTGGTGGCCAGCTACCGGGCGCGCTATCCCGACGTCGCCCTGGAGCTCAACAGCAGCGAGCGCTACATCGACCTGCTGGAGCGGCGCACCGATGTGGCCATCCGGATCGGGCCCTTGGCCGATTCCACACTGCATGCGCGGCCGCTGGCCCACAGCCGCCTGCGCGTGATGGCCAGCCCGGCCTACCTGCTGCAGCACGGCTCCCCGCGCGATGTGGCGGCACTGGGCGCGCACACCCTGCTCGGCTTCAACGAGCCCGATTCGCTCAACCACTGGCCACTGCCCGGCGCGACCGATGCGCTGCTGCACGTGCGTCCGGCGGTGGCGGTGTCCAGCGGCGAAACGCTGCGCCGGCTCGCGCTGGAAGGGGTGGGCATTGTCTGCCTGTCCGACTTCATGACCCACCGCGACCGCGAAGCCGGCGCCCTGGTGCAACTGCTGCCGGATATCACCGTGGAGGTCCGCCAGCCGATCCACGCCGTGTATTACCGCAACACGGCGGTCTCGGCGCGGATCAGCTCGTTCCTGGATCACCTGGCCGAGGCCATGGTGGGCACCCCCTACGTCGTGTAGTGCCGGCCGCTGGCCGGCTCCCTCGCGATATCTGCTGCATCCGATTGCCGGCCAGCGGCCGGCACTACGGCTGCATCACGCCGCGCGCGCCAATTCGCGCACCGCACTGCGCCCCCCATCCAGCACGAACACATCCACAGCAGCGTTCAAGGCCACCGCCTGTTCTTCCATGCTGCGCGCCGCCGCGGAGGCTTCCTCCACCAAGGCCGCGTTCTGCTGCGTGGTTTCGTCCATCTGCACGACGGTCTGGTTGACCTGTTCGATGCCGGCCGACTGCTCCTGCGACGCGGCGGCGATGTCGGCCATGATGTCGGTGACGCGCTGCACGCTGCCGACGATCTCGCCCATGGTCTGCCCGGCCTGCCGCACCAGTGCTGCGCCACTGTCGACATCAGCCACGGACTGATCGATCAGCGCCTTGATCTCCTTGGCGGCACCGGCCGAACGCTGCGCAAGCGTACGCACTTCGCTGGCGACCACCGCGAAACCACGGCCCTGCTCACCGGCGCGGCCGCTTCCACAGCGGCGTTGAGTGCGAGGATGTTGGTCTGGAAGGCGATGCCGTCGATGACGCTGATGATCTCGGCGATCTGCCGCGACGAGCCCTGGATGGCGCGCATGGTGGTGACCACCTGGCCGACCACCTCACCGCCTTGCGAAGCGACGGACGCGGCGCTGATCGAGAGCTGGTTGGCCTGTCGCGCGTGCTCGGCGTTCTGACGCACGGTGGAGGTCAGCTCTTCCATCGAAGCGGCGGTCTCTTCCAGATTGGCCGCCTGCTGCTCGGTACGGCGCGACAGGTCACTGTTGCCCGCGGCGATCTCGCCGGCGGCGGTCTGGATCGACTGCGCGGCCTGCTTGATGTCGCCGACGATGGTGGTCAGCTGACCGGTGGTACGCGCCATGTCATCGCGCATGCGCGCGAACACGCCGTGGAAATCACCGTGCATGCGCGCGCTGAGATCTCCGCCGGCGATCGCCTGCAGCACGCGCGAGACCTCGCCCAGATCCTGCCCGGTGGTCTGCATCAGGCGGTTGAGGCCGCCGACCATCTCGCCGAAGTCGTGCTGGTAGCGCGCTTCATCGCCGCGCTGGCTGAAGTCGCCCACGGCAGCTGCTGCGGCCAACCGCTTGATCTCGGCATTGATCGCACCAAGGTTGGCCTTGGCCGTATCCAGCGCCTGGGTGATCACCGCCTTCTCGCCGGGCAGGCGTTCCATGTCCACCGACAGATCACCGACCGCGTAATGGCCCATGATCTCGATCGCGCGCAGCTTCACCTGGATATGGTTGGCGACCAGCGTGTTGGTGTCGCGCACCATCTGCCCATAGCCGCCGGGGAACACGGACGCATCCATGCGGTAGCTGATCTCGCCCGCATCGTGGCGGTGCGCCATCGTCGCCTGTGCAGCCAGCACGGCCTTGAGGGTCTGGGTGACCTCGGCCATGGCCGTGCCAAGGCGGCCGATCTCATCGCCGCTGCGCACCACCACGGCATGCTCCAGATCACCGCGTGCCACCGCGCACGCGGCTGCTTCCACCGCAACCACGGGCGCGATCACCGCGCGGCGCAGCCACAGGGTGAGCACTGCCAACAGCACCAGCGCCGCCAGCGCCGTGACGATGGCCGAGGCGACCAGCGCGGCGCGTGCGCGCTCGGAGGTGGCGTTGGTTTCGAACGCGGCACGTTCGCTGGCACGCGCGGCCAGCGCATCCAGCGTGGTGCCTACGCCCCGGTCGGCGCCGAGCACCAGTGCATCGCCGGCCTGGGTGTCATAACCGCTGGCCGCGAACGCCTCCAGCGCGCCACGGTAACGGGCCTCCAGCGCACGGTGTTCGGCCAGGAACTGGTTGGCCAGCGTGCGCGTCTGTTCGTCGCGGCTGGTGGCGAGCGTGCCGGCCAACGCTTCGATGCGGCGTCCTTCCGCATCGAATGCTGCCAGGTGGCGTTCGCGCTGTGCAGGGTCCGCACCGCGGATCAGCACGTTCTTCCACTCCTGGACCTGCAGGCGGAACTCGCGCTGCAGCAGTTCGGCCTGTGCCTGGCGGGCGACCTCGAGCGGCACCTCGGCCGAGAGGTTGCGCCAGGCAGAACCCAGCCCCGCCAAGGCCGCCAGCACGATGATGACCAGGCCGAGCGACAGCGCGCCCAGCAGTTTGAATTGAAGACTCAGGGCGCGTGGACGCGCCGATGCGGAGGACGTCATGAGAGATCAAAAGTAAGGAAGGGCGATGCGGTATCGGTCTGTGAGGAACAGGCTGAAGTGCGACGCCAATCACGGTTGCCGTTCCATTAAATGTTGTGACGATGGCGTGTAGGTGAATTTTGGTCACACATGGAACGAAACAGGACTGGACAGGCAACTAATATGTAACTATCGTCGTTACATGAAATCCAGCAACCAGTTCTCCGATGCGCTCCACGTGATGGCTCATCTGGTCGGCCAGGACGGCCCGCGTACCTCCGAGCAGCTCGCTACCTGCCTGCCGACCCATCCGGTGGTGATCCGGCGCCTGTTGTCGGCCCTGCACAAGGGCGGCCTGGTGACCACCGTGCGTGGCCACGGCGGCGGCAGCCAACTGGCACGGCCGCCGGCGCAGATCACCCTGCACGACGTCTACCTCGCCATCGGTGCGCCCGCGCTTCTGCACACCGGCGCGCGCGAGACCGGCCGCGGCTGCCCCGTGCAGCGCGTGGTCAACGAAGCGCTCGATGACAGTTACCGCCAGGCCCAGGCCCTGCTTGAGGCCCGCCTGCGCGCCACCACCCTGGCCACGCTTGGCGACGAATTCGCCCGCCACCTGGCCCACCACGCTGCAGGAGTTCCCCATGACGTTTGATGCGATTGTCGTCGGCGGCAGTTTTGCCGGCCTGTCCGCCGCGCTGATCCTGGCCCGGGCCCGCCGTGAGGTGCTGGTGATCGACAGCGGCCTGCCGCGCAACCGCTTCGCCGCGCATTCGCACGGCGTGCTGGGCCAGGACGGCATCGCCGGCGCCGAGCTGCTGCGCAACGCCAAGGCGCAGCTGCTGGACTATCCCACCGTGCGCTGGATCAGTGACACGGTCACCACCGCCCAACCGACCGTGGATGGCTTCGTGGTGGGTACCGAAAACGGCGACACCTGGGCCACGCGCAAGCTGCTGCTGGCAACCGGCATCCGCGACGAACTGCCCGAACTGCCCGGCCTGGCCGAGCGCTGGGGCCACAGCGTGGTGCACTGCCCGTACTGCCACGGCTATGAAATCGGGGGCGGCGCGATCGGGCTGCTGGGTGGACACGAGAAGTCGGCCACGATGGCCGCGCTGCTCGCCGACTGGGGCGAGGTCACCCTGTTCGCGCACGGCATGACGCTGGAGGCCGACGACCTGGCCGCGCTGCAGCGACGCGGGGTCAGCATCGAACACGCCGCCGTGGTCGGGTTGGAAGGCGAGGAGCCGGCCCTGAGTGCCGCCGTGCTCGCCGATGGCCGCCGGGTCGAACTGCGCGCGCTGTTCGTCACTGCGCGGCAGTACATGGCGGCACCGCTCGTCGAGCAGCTCGGCTGCGCGCTGGAGGACAGCCCGATCGGCGTGCTCATCCAGGTGGACCCGGGCAAGCAGACCAGCGTGCCCGGCATCTACGCGGCGGGCGATGCAACGCTGGTCGGCAATATCAGCCTGGCCAGTGCCGAAGGCGTGCGCGCCGGCGTGAGCCTGCACCACGCGCTGGTCGCCGAGGACAGCCGCGCCAGTCGATAAGATCAGGGGCTCGGCCGGTCCGGGAGCGGAATGCCCGCCCCAAACGGACACAGCCGCCGTGTGGCGGCTGTCCGTGGCAAAGACCTATGGGCTCAGGCCTGTTCGGCGCTCGCCGCATCCAGCTGCCGCACATCCTGCGCCGACAGCGCGACGTTCGCGGCCGCCAGCACATCCTTCAACTGCTCGACACTGGTGGCGCTGACGATCGGCGCGGTGATGCCGGGGCGCGCGATCAACCACGCGATCGCCACCTGCGATGGGCTCACGCCATGCGTGCTGGCCACATCGTCCAACGCGGTGAGGATGCGCAGGCCGCGCGGATTGACGTACTTGTCGACCACGCTCTGGCCGCGCGCGCTGCTCTTGCCCGCGTCGGCAGTGCTGCGGTACTTGCCGCTGAGGAAGCCGCTGGCCAGCGAGTAGTAGCTGATCACCCCCAGCTGCGCCTCGCGCACCACCGCTTCCAACCCGGCCTCATAACCGGCGCGGTCGTACAGGTTGTACTCCGGCTGCAGCGTTTCATAGCGCGGCAGTTTGTAGTCGGCCGATACCCTCAAGGCATCGCGCAGACGCTCGGCGCTGTAATTGGAGGCACCGATCGCGCGCACTTTGCCCTGTTCGATCAGGCGACCGAAGGCGGCCAGCGTGGACTCCAGCGGCGTGGATTCGTCATCTTCGTGCGCCTGGTACAGATCGATCACGTCGGTCTGCAGGCGGCGCAGCGAATCTTCCACCGCCGCGGTGATGTTGTCGGCCGACAGGCCGGGGTGTTCGGACCACTTGGCCACCTTGGTCGCCAGCACCACCTTGTCGCGCTTGCCGCTGTGCTTGAACCAGCGCCCCAGGATGGTTTCCGATTCGCCGCCCTGGTTGCCGGGCACCCAGGCGGAATAGACGTCGGCGGTATCGACCAGGTTGAAGCCGGCATCGACGAAGGCATCGAGCAGGGCGAAGGACGTCTTCTCGTCCGCACTCCAGCCGAAGACATTGCCGCCGAAGGCGATGGGGGCGACATGGAGGCCGGAACGACCGAGTTCGCGCGTAGCAGTCATGGGTGATGTTCTCCCTGGGAATCGTTTCCACAGGATACGGCCGGCGTGGTGACAGCGTTGCGGCAGCAGGCACAAAACAGTGTTCCGGATTGCTGCGTCGCACTAACGTTTTGTGAACACCTGTACACGCTTCGCTGCTAGTCTCGCGGCATCCCGCTACCGGAAGCTCGCCGATGAAAGCCCGTTCGTTGACCTGTGCCTGCCTGTTCACTGTTTCCACCCTGATGCTTGCCACGCCCGCGATGGCGATCAAGCCCGCCGGCCCGAACGCGCAGGTCGCGATCACCCCGGCCGTGCAGAAGGCCGTGCAGGACAGCCGCCGCGATCCGGCCAACGTCAAGCGCGATGCGTACCGCCATCCCGCGCAGACGCTGTCGTTCTTCGGCGTCGCACCGGGGCAGACCGTCATCGAGATCACCCCGGGCAACGGTTGGTATTCGGAGATCCTGGCGCCGCTGCTGCACGACAAGGGCCAGTACGTCGCCGCCGTGGTCGATCCGATGGCCGTGCCGGAAGGACGTGGCCGCGACTACCAGCAACGCAGCCGCGACGGGCTGGACAAGAAATTTGCCGGTGACGCCGCGGCGTTCGGCAGGAGCCGCGTGGTGGCCTATGACCCGAAGGCCCCGGTGTTCGGCCCGGCCAACTCGGCCGATGTGGTGCTGACCTTCCGCAACGTGCACAACTGGCGCAGCAGCGGCCAGGCCGAAGGCATGTTCAAAGGCTTCTTCTCGGTGCTCAAGCCGGGCGGCGTGCTCGGCGTGGTGGAACACCGTGCCAAGGCCGATGTGCCGGCAGACGACAAGACCGGTTACGTGGGCCAGCAGCAGGTGATCGCGATGGCCAAAGCCGCCGGTTTCGAACTGGCCGGCAGCAGCGAGATCAACACCAATCCGCGCGACACCAAGGATTACCCGAACGGTGTGTGGACGCTGCCCCCGACCAACCAGCATGACGCGGCCGATGAGGCCAAGTACCAGGCGATCGGCGAAAGCGACCGCATGACGCTGCGCTTCGTGAAGCCGGGCAAGTAAGCGACCCGGGGGGGGGGGGGGGGGGGGTCTTATA
>NZ_JBHFHW010000029.1:241994-272329 GCF_057333975.1 Stenotrophomonas sp. AGC87 | reverse complement strand
GGCCATGCCCCCCGCGTCCTGCTCAACATGAAGATCATCGGCTGACGTTCGCTGCGGATGCACGGGGATGGGACAATGGGCCATCCCACTGCCGCTGTTGCCCCGATGCTGATCGCCTTCAACAAACCGTTCAACGTGCTGTGCCAGTTCACCGACCGCAGCCAGCCGCC
Organism: Stenotrophomonas sp. AGC87; assembly: GCF_057333975.1. Taxonomy (NCBI): domain Bacteria; kingdom Pseudomonadati; phylum Pseudomonadota; class Gammaproteobacteria; order Lysobacterales; family Lysobacteraceae; genus Stenotrophomonas; species Stenotrophomonas sp. AGC87. The sequence goes on along the minus strand of NZ_JBHFHW010000029.1, from coordinate 272,159 downwards.
GCGCGCGACGCTGGCTGGGTTCGGGCTGCCACCGGCGGTGTACGCGGCTGGCCGGCTGGATTACGACAGCGAAGGCCTGCTGCTGCTCACTGATGACGGCGGCCTGGCGCACCAGTTGACTGATCCGCGGCACAAGGCGGACAAGACGTATTGGGTGCAGGTCGAAGGCACGGTGACCGATGAGCAGGTCCAGGCGCTGCGCCGTGGCGTGCTGCTCAACGATGGGCCGACGCTGCCGGCCGGTGTCGAACGGTTGGAACCGTCGCCTGAGCTGTGGCCGCGCACGCCACCGGTGCGCTTCCGCAAGACGGTGCCCGATGCCTGGCTGGCGATCACGCTGCGCGAAGGCCGCAACCGCCAGGTACGCCGCATGACCGCGGCGGTCGGACTGCCCACGTTGCGCCTGGTGCGTGTCTCGATGGGCGCGCATGCGATCGGCGATCTTCAACCCGGCCAATGGCGCGAGATCGGACAATAAAAAACCGCCGGTAGCGACCGGCGGTTTCGATGCGCTTGCGGTAACGCGTCAGCGGATCAGGCGTCGCTGCCGATATCGCTGGTTTCGTCCACCACGGTCTCGTTGCGGCGGTTGCGTGCGCTGATGCGCTGCGCCTGGCCGTTCACCACGCCGCCGTTGGCAAGCTTCTTCTTCTGCTGCTTGCGGTACAGCGCGTAGCCCAGCAGCCCCACACCGACAGCGGCAGCGGCGATGGTCACGGCCGGATTGCGGCGCACCACCTTGGCGGCGACCTTGCTGCCGGTCTTGACCGCACCGAGGGCGGCACCGGTCTTGATCCAGTCGGTGGCCTGCGGCCCAAAGTGGCGCAGGTTGCTGCCGGCATGCTTGAGGCCGTCACCCGCGGTGCTGGCGAGGTCCAGGGCACGCTCGAGGGCGCGGTCGGTAATCACAGTCAATCTGCTCATGGGGGGTCCTTGCCTAAAGGTTCTGATCCAGTGTCGCGCGGTGACCGTGTAGGGCGTGTTATCCACTTGCTACGGCCGGATCACGACTGTAGCCGGTTCCCCGCGCTGCGTGCGCCACGTGCCCGGCGATGGTCAGGTGACAGCCATGAATGCGCGCATCGGGTGAGGAATGGGGCGGCGCGCTCACGTGCCGCGCGGCTTGGCGCGGTGTGTCGCGTTCGCCGTCCACGGATCATCCGGCCACGGATGCCGGGGATACCGCCCCTTCATTTCCTTCTTCACCTCGGCGTAGGTGTTCGCCCAGAAGTTGCGCAGATCCTGGGTGACCTGCAGCGGGCGGCCGCCGGGGGACAGCAGGTGCAGCGTCAACGGAATGCGGCCGTCGGCGATGCGCGGGGTGTCGCTCAGGCCGAACAGCTCCTGCAGTTTGACCGCCAGCACCGGCGCCTGCGGGCTGATGCCATCGGCGTCGAGCGCGTAATGAATCGGACGTTCCATGCCCGAAGGCACGGCAATGCGGACCGGTGCGTGGCGATCGATCAGCTGGCGTTGCGCCCACGGCAGCGGCGACTTCAGCGCTTCACCGAGGCTGGATTCATCAAGGGCATCCAGGCGCGTCTTGCCGTTGAACGCAGGCGTCAGCCAGTTCGGCAGCGTCGCCATCAGCGCTGCATCGGAGACGTCCGGCAACTCCAGCTCCGGCATCCACGCACGCACGGCCAGCGCCCGCGCCTGCCACTGGCGCAGGCCGTCCGTCCACGGCAGTGCCTCCAGCCCGAGTTCGGCCACGGCCTCGGTCAGGGCCTTCGCGGCATGCGCGGGGTCCACGCGGCCGGCCGAGCGGCTGTCCAGCACGATGCGATCGAAACGGGTTTCGCGGCGTGCCACCAGTGCGCGCTTCTCCCCGTCCCAACGCACCACGTCTTCCTGTTTGAAGCGTTCCGGGAAGTCACGCCGCAGGCGGTTCTCGTCCACCGGCGCGGCGCGCAGCAGCAATGCGTCGCGTGCTTCGTAGCGCAGTTCAACAGCCACCAGCCACGGCTCACCGCGCAGGTCGCTGGGATCGAACAGCCGCGCGCTGCGGCCGTTGGCCAGCAGGTAGCGCAGCGGATCGGTGGGATGGCGGGCGGCGATCCGGTCCGGGAACGCATGTGCGAGCAGGTCGCCGAGTTGATGCGCTTCGACTGAGGAAGGAGGCGCGGCATCACAGCGCAGGCGTCGCCGCCACTGTTTGCTGGCGGCATCGATCGTGGCCAGGCCGCCGCGGTTGGCATCGTGGGGTGCCCGCCCGTGGCGGAACGCCGCCAGCGCCCGCCACCGCGCCGCGAGCGCATCACCGCCCTGGCGCAGCGGATCGCGCGCTTCCACCAGCGCGGCCAGATCGCAGGCCAGGGCCTGTTCCACACCGGCACCTGCCGCCATCAGCATCGCCGCCAGGCGCGGATGCGTACCGAGGGTCAACATGCGCCGGCCCAGCGGGGTCAGCGTGCCGCTGTCGCTGAGCGCGCCCAGGCGCTGCAGCAGTTCACGCGCGGCGGCCAGTGCACCGGCCGGCGGAGTATCGACGAAGCGCAGGTCGTCACTGCCCCAGGCGGCCAGTTCCAGCGCCAGTGAGGCCAGTTCCACCTGCGCGATTTCGGGCCGACGCTGCGCCTCCAACCGCTGCGACTGCGGCCACAAGCGCCACGCCCAGCCCTCGGCGACACGCCCGGCACGGCCGGCACGCTGATCAGCCGAGGCCTGCGCGATGTTCACCACGTCCAGGCGCGCGAAACCGCTGTTGGGGTCATAGCGCGGCTCGCGTGCCAGCCCCGCATCGATCACCACCCGCACGCCGGGCAGGGTCACCGATGACTCGGCCACGTTGGTGGCCAGCACCACGCGGCGGCGACCGCCGGGATCGGGCTGCAGCACCTGCGATTGCTGGTCCACCGGCAGCTCGCCATGCAGCGGCAGTACCTGCACGGCCGGATCCAGCACGGACTGCAGCGCGGTCTGCACACGCGCGATTTCGCGCTGGCCGGGCAGGAACACCAGCACATCGCCAGGATGCTCGGCCAAGGCCTGCTCCACGGCTCGCCGCGCCTGCGGTTCCAGTGCCTCGTCGCGGCGGGCCGGGAAATGCGCGATCGTCACCGGGAAGCTGCGGCCCTCGCTGCTCAGGCGCGGCGCATCGAGAAACTGCGCCAGTCGCTCGCCATCCAGCGTGGCCGACATCACCACGATGCGCAGGTCCTCGCGCAGCTGCGACTGCACATCCAGCGACAGGGCCAGACCGAGGTCGGCAGACAGATGGCGCTCGTGGAATTCATCGAACAGCAGCGCCCCCACGCCTTCCAGCAGCGGGTCGTCCTGCAGCATCCGGGTCAGGATGCCCTCGGTCACCACCTCGATGCGGGTCCGCGCGGAGATCTTGTTCTCGAAGCGGATGCGGTAGCCGACGGTCTCACCGACGTTCTCGCCCAGCTGCCGCGCCATGAACTGCGCGGCGCTGCGGGCCGCCACGCGGCGCGGCTCCAGCATGATGATCCTGCGGCCTTCCAGCCATGGCGCGTCCAGCAGGGCCAGCGGTACCTGAGTGGTCTTGCCGGCGCCTGGCGGCGCTTCCAACACCAGTCGGGTGCCGCGCTCCAGCGTGGTCAGGATCTGCGGCAGCAGTGTGGAGATGGGGAAAATCGGGGGGCTCATCGCACAAGGATACGGCGTCCGCTGCGCAGCGCATTGCCAGCGCGCGGCGGGCGTGTTCCCCTGTGCCGCCCTGACCCCATGGATACCCCGATGCGCTGCGCTCTACGCGTGCTGTCGTTGTTGATCGCAGGCGCCATGGCGCCGTTCGCTGCCATGGCTGCCGAGCCCGCTGCCGCTGATGCGGACTCGCCGCTGCACGCGCCCTACGACGGCAACCACTGGGCCGTGCTTGTGCGGGCGCAGATCCAGGCGCGCTACCTGCCGGCGGGCTTGAGCGACGACGCTGCGATCCAGCGCGCACTGGCCGATGGCACGTTGCGCGAAGCGGTGTATCCGAGCCTGCAGCTGGCCGACGATGTGGCTTACATCACGCTGAAGGCGCTGGCGCGCAGCACGTTGGACCGCCGCAAGGACATTCTCTACCTGTGCCGGCGGGCGGCCGGCTTCCAGCTGCTGCTCGATGACACCCCTGATTGCGACGACGAGGCCGCACGCCGCCTGCGTTTCGACGCCACCGCCGACGGCGCGCTGACGTGCGGCGACTGCGCAGCGTTCGGCCTGCCTACGCAGTGGGAGCGCCATGATCGCCCCGCGCGCGGGGCGTCCGATTGAGCCTGCCGGGGCGCAGGTACAATGGCCGGGTTTCCCGTCCTGCAGCAGCCCCATGCAACTGATCGATATCGGCGCCAACCTCACCCACGATTCCTTTGATCGCGACCGCGACGCCGTGCTGGCGCGTGCGCGCGAGGCCGGGGTGGTGCAGATGGTGATCACCGGCGCCAGCCGCGAGCATTCGCCGATGGCGCTGGAGCTGGCCCGCCAGCATCCGGGGTTCCTGTACGCGACGGCTGGGGTACACCCGCACCATGCGGTGGAATACACCGACGAATGCGACGCGGAAATGCGCGCGCTGCATGCGCGTGCCGAGGTGGTGGCGGTGGGCGAGTGCGGGCTGGACTACTTCCGTGATTTCTCGCCGCGCCCGGCGCAGCACCGTGCCTTCGAGCGCCAGCTGCAGCTCGCCGCCGAGAACGGCAAGCCGCTGTTCCTGCACCAGCGCGACGCGCATGCCGATTTCATGGCGCAGATGAAGAATTTCGACGGCAAGCTCGGCCCGGCGGTGGTGCATTGCTTCACCGGCGAGCGCCAGGAACTGTTCGACTACCTGGACCAGGACTGGTACATCGGCATCACCGGCTGGTTGTGCGATGAGCGCCGTGGCGGGCACCTGCGCGAGCTGGTCAAGCACATCCCGGCCAACCGGCTGATGATCGAGACCGACGCACCGTACCTGCTGCCGCGCACGCTCAAGCCGTTGCCCAAGGACCGCCGCAACGAGCCGATGTTCCTGTCGCACATTGTTGAAGAGCTGGCCCGCGATCGTGGGGAAGAGGTAGAGACCACGGCCGCCAACGCGACGGCGGCTACGCGCGCGTTCTTCCGGCTGTCTGACGCGGCCTGAGAAGGTAGGTGCCGGTTGTGGGCTACCGCAGCGCAGGGCGTCCGTCGCCGTGGGTCCACGCGTCGTCCAGCCCTTCGCGGTAGGTCGTGAAGCGCGGCTGCCACTGCAATGCCGCGCGCGTGGCGCGGCCGTCGATGCGCTTGTTGCTGGTGTAGAAGCGGCGCAGTGAGGCGGCCACCTCGGGTGCGTCCCACGCCTGCACGACGGGCAGCGGCAGCCCACTCAGCGCCGCTGCGTAGGCCACCACGTTCTGTGGCGGCGCCGGTTCGTCATCGCTCAGCAGATGGAGCGCATCGCCTGCAGGCCGCTGCATCGCCGCGAGCACCCCGCTGGCCAGATCCTCCACATGCAGCCGGTTGAACACCAGCCCCGGCCGCACTACCTGCCTCGCCTTGCCCTGCGCCAGCTGGACCAGTGCATTGCGCCCGCGCCCATACAGGCCCGGCAGCCGGAACACTGCCGAGGCGATGCCGCGGGCCTGCGCGAGGGCCTGCCACTGCTGTTCCGCGTGCAGACGTTTCAGGGCGGTCTCATCGGTCGCATCGGCGGCGGATGTCTCGTTGACCCAGCCGCCATCGCGGTCGGCGTAGACCGCGGTGGAGGAGAGATAGCCCACCCAACGCAGGGCAGGGCTGTCGCTCAGCGCATCGGTGAGCAGGCGCAGGGCCGGGTCACCGTCTGCATCCGGTGGCACGGCGCAGACGAGGGCCTCGGCCGTGCGGATCGCCTCGTGCAGGCCCGCGCTGATCGGTTCGCCTGCCACCAGACGGTGGCGGAGCAGCCCATCGTCCGGCGCGTTCGCTGGATCACGCACGGTGCCGCTGCAGTGCACGCCGTGCGCGTGCAGCAGCGCGGCCAGATGCCGGCCGCTGTAGCCCAGGCCCAGCACCAGCACGCGGGCGGGCAGCGCGGTAGGCATCGTGCTCAGGCGCTGCGCAGCTGCTGGTAGGCCTGCAGGTGCGCATAGGCAACCGCCAGCAGCGGCGCCGCCTGTCCGGCTGTGCGTGCACGCACCAGCATGTCGCCGACGATATGCTCGGCCTCCACCTGCTGGCCGGCTTCCAGATCGCGCAGCATCGACGCCTTCAACGCCGAGCCAGGCTGCGTGGTCGCAGCCAGTGCGATCTCGCGCGCCTTGGCCGGGATCGGCTCGCCGGCTGCCTCGGCAACGGCCACGCATTCGTCGTACAGGCCGCGCCCGATCGCCGCACCGTCATCGGTGGCCACGATCGTGCCGACATCGGCGCGCATCAGGCACGTCGCCGCCGCCAGCGTGGTCAGGAAGGTGTACTTGATCCACTGCTCCTGGCCGATGGCATCGGTGGCGACGTGGTCCACGCCCGCCTGTACGCAGGCCGCCGCCAGCGCCAGCACGCGCGCGCTGCTGCCGGTGCCGTCGCGCTCGCCAAAGGTCAGCTTGGCCGCCGGCGCCAGATGTACCACGGCGCCATCGGCGGCCTTGGTCGCGCTGATGAAGCACAACCCGCCCAGCACCGCGTCGCGGCCGAAGCGCGCGTCGAGATCGGCGTAATGGCGCAGCCCGTTGAGGATCGGCAGCACCGTGGTGCGCGGCCCGACCGCCGGGGCGATCGCCTCGATCGAACTGGCCAGGTCGTAGGCCTTGCAGCTCAGGATCACCAGGTCGAAGGGCTCAGCGCTCGCCAGCGCAGGCAGCGCCTCGGCGGTGACGTGCTTGACCGGGAACGTCGCATCGCCCAGCGGGCTGCGCAGCACCAGGCCCTCGCGCGCCAGTTGCGCCGCGCGCGCCGGCCGCACCAGGAAGGTCACGTCCACGCCGGCCTGGGCCAGGCGACCACCGAAGTACCCGCCGGTCCCGCCGGCGCCGAGGATCAGGATGCGCATCAGCTGCGCATCCCCACACCACGCTTCAGCAGCCACAGTGCCAGCGCGGTCAATGCGACCACGAAGCCGATCATCAGCGCGTAGGCCACCCACAGCGGCACGTCGCTGGTGCCCAGCAGGCCGTAGCGGAACGCGTTGACCATGTAGAAGATCGGGTTGGCATGCGTGGCCGCTTCGGCCCAGGTCGGCAGCAGCTTCACCGAATAGAACACGCCGCCCAGGTAGGTCAGCGGGGTCAGGATGAAGGTCGGCACGATCGCCACGTCATCGAACTTCTTGGCGTACACCGCATTGATGAAGCCGGCCAGCGAGAAGATCGTCGCGCCCAGCAGCACCGTGGTCAGCGTCACCAGCGGGTGCGGGATGCGCACCGGGGTGAAGAACATGGCGATGATCAGCACGATCACGCCGACCATCAGGCCGCGCAGCACCGCACCAGACACATAGCCCCACAGGATCACCCAGTTCGGCATCGGGCTGACCAGCAGCTCTTCCACGTGGCGGCCGAACTTGGCGCCGAAGAACGAGGAGCTGATGTTGCCGTAGCTGTTCTGGATCACGCTCATCATCACCAGGCCGGGCACGATGAACTGCATGTAGCTGTAGCCGCCCATCTCGCCCACGCGCGAGCCGATCAGCCCGCCGAAGATCAGGAAGTACAGGGTCATGGTGATCGCCGGCGGCACCAGGGTCTGGCCCCAGATGCGCAGGATGCGCGCCACTTCACGGCGCACGATGGTCATCAGGGCGATGCGGTTGCGCTGGCCGTCGGTCAGGACCGGGGTCGGGGTGCTGCTCATGCCACGTTCTCCTGGTTGCCGGTGAGGCGCACGAACAGCTCCTCCAGGCGGTTGCTCTTGGTCCGCATCGAACGCACGCGGATGCCCGCCGAGTTCAAGGCGTCGAACACGCGGTTGAGGTCCATCGCGCGCGGCATGTCCACATCCAGCGTGTGGCTGTCGGTGGCGATCAGGATCGCGCCGTCGATCTCCGGCAGCTGGGCCGGCAGGCTGCCGTCGATGTCGAACAGGAAGCCCTCCACGTCCAGCTTGGCCAGCAGTTCGCGCATCGGGCCCTGGGTGACGATCTGGCCGTGGTTGATGATGGCCAGGTTCCGGCACAGGTGCTCGGCTTCTTCCAGGTAGTGCGTGGTCAGGATGATCGTGGTGCCGGCGGCATTGATCTCCTTGAGCACGCGCCACATGTCGCGGCGGATCTCGATGTCCACGCCAGCGGTCGGCTCGTCCAGGATCAGCAGGCGCGGGCGGGTCATCATCGCGCGGGCGATCATCAGCCGGCGCTTCATGCCGCCGGACAGGGTGCGGCTCATCACCTGCGCCTTCTCCCACAGGTGAGCGCGCTTGAGCTCTTCTTCGGCCATCTTCTCGGCCTCGGCACGCGCCACGCCATAGAAGCCGGCGTAATTGACCAGGATGTCGAAGGGCTTTTCAAACAGGTTGAAGTTGATCTCCTGGGGGACCAGGCCGATCAGGCGCATGGTGGCGCTGCGGTTGCGCACCAGGTCGCTGCCGAATACCTCCACCTGGCCTTCGCTGAGGTTCACCAGCGAGCTGATGATGCCGATCAGGGTCGACTTGCCGGCGCCGTTGGGGCCCAGCAGGGCGAAGAAGTCGCCCGGGGCCACGTCCAGGGAGACGCCCTTCAGCGCCTGGGTGCCGTTGTCGTAGGTTTTGCGGAGGTCACGCACCCGCAGGGCGGGCGCGGCGGTGGGCGCGGGAGTGTTCTGGGAAGCCAAGCTCTTGCCTTCGCGCCTATGGGCTGGCGCTGGATAGGGGCGGGGAGCGGCTATTATAGAAGACCCCGAGGGCTTGCCCCGGCTACACACTGTCCCGAAAAGTCGTGCCTGCCCAATTCCCCCTCAAACTGGTCGACCGGCGCATGCTGGCGCCCACCATCGGCCATTACCAGTTCCTGCGTGATGACGGCCAGCCGCTGGATTTCCAGCCCGGTCAGTTCATCCAGGTGCATTTCGAGTACGCCGACGGCACCGCCACCAAGCGCAGTTACTCGCTGGCCACCATTCACAACCACGCCCTCGGCGCGGGCGATGCGGTCGATATCGCGGTCAGTTTCGTCCCCGGCGGCGCCGCCACGGCCCTGTTCGAGGGCCTGGACATCGGCGGCCACGTCAGCGCCAGCGGCCCGTTTGGCCGGTTCTGCCTGCAGCCGGGCGACCATAACGCCCGTTATCTGCTGATCGCCACCGGCACCGGGGTCACCCCGTACCGCTCCATGCTGCCGCTGCTGGCGACCGCCATGGCCGAGCGCGGGGTGGAGGTGGTCCTGCTGCAGGGCGCCCGCACGCCGGCCGAACTGCTCTACAGCGAGGACTTCTATGCCTTCGCGGCCGCCCATCCGGGCTTCCGCTATGTGCCCTGCCTGTCCCGCGAGCTGCCGGAGAACCCGCATCCGGACGTGCGCCACGGCTACGTGCAGCAGCATCTGGCCGAATTCGCCCCGAACCCGGCCACCGATATCGCCTACCTGTGCGGTAACCCGGACATGGTCGATGCGACCTTCGAAGCGCTGAAAGACGCTGGCCTGCCTACGCCGCAGGTGCGGCGAGAGAAGTACGTCAGCAGCAAATGACCGTGCCCGGGATGAAGGCAATGCCCTCATCCCGGTTGCCGTCATGGCTCAGTACGGAATCCAGGCATCGCGCCAGGCCGAGCCGGTGCCCGGGCGATAGGCGTCCGCATTGATGTTGCACCAGGCGCCTTCCGGGAACGGGCGGCAGGCATAGAGCTTGCCGTCGGTGCCCTTCACTACGGTCTGGCCCGGGATGTAGCTGCCGATGCCGGCCGGGTAGACGTGGTCGTAATCACCGACGGGCGGCGGATCGATGTCCGGCAGGCGCACGTCGAGCTGATGGCTCAGCCCGCGCAGCAGGTACACGCGGTTGTCGGTGGCCGAGGCGACCGGGGTGATCACCCCGTTGCGCATCACACCGATCCGGGCCTGGCTGGCGCTGGCGTTGACCCGGCGGGCCAGCTGCAACGGCCATTGCGCCGCGGCGGTCTGGCCGGCGGCCAGGGTGGTCTTGATCCGCTCGGCATCGCTGCCGTTGGCCTTGAACACACGCAGTTCCAGCTCACTGCCGACCGGCAGGTCGCCACGGGCGGTCAGCGCGCCGGCATCCAGCCAGACCGGCGGGGTACCGCTGCCGCCGCCCTCGAACTTCACGTCCATGCAGGTGTAGAAGGCTTCGGCCGAATCCGAGCGCTGCCAGGTGTTGTAGATGATGTGCGGGCCGGTGCGCTTGGGCAGCGGGCAGTCCAGCTTGTAGGTGCCATCGGCCGACAGCGGCGTGTTGCCCAGGGTGCAGAACGCTTCCAGGTCGCCCCAGCGCAGCGCGGTGCCCGGCTGCCAGCCCTCGCGGGTGACGTAGAACTTCCACTCGCGGGTGGCGTGCGGGGCCGGCGCCTTGAACTCGAAGGTGTAGCGGCCGTTGGCATCGCCGTGGATCGGGGTGGCCTGCCAGTCGTCGCGGGCCAGGTCCAGGCCGCGGTAGGTCGGGTTGTTGCCGCTGCACAGCTTGCCATCGGGCACCACGGCCTGGTGGTTGCCGTTGGCAGCGGCCTGGTTGATGCCCATCCAGTCATAGAACGCCTGCGGGCCGGCGACCGCCTTGGCCGCGGCGCAGGCCGGGTTGGTCGGGTTTTCGGGGTTGCCCTGGAAGCAGGTATAGACGCGGCTCTGCGGGGTGACCATGGTGCCGTGCGCCAAGGCGGCGCCGGAGGCGGTCAGGCCGCCAAGGGCGAGCGACAGCGCCAGCAGCATGTGGGGATGACGAGGGTGGTGGGACATGTGGATTCCATGAAAAAGGGCAGGCGTGCTCCGGCCCGCGGCAGTTCGGACGGGTGACCACGGTTTCCAGGCGGGGGTCGGAAGCAGCCGGGTCAGTCTCCGGGCGCGAGGAGCGGACCGGAATGCAACGAATCTGAAAATTCGCGGGCGTCTGCGCGCTGCGCCCGGCAGGCAGCCGCGTGTGTGCACCCGCCAGTGTCGGGCCGGGCAGCGCCACGGCGCGGCGGGCGGTAAGATGCGCCGCGCGCCGCTTCCGCCTGGCTGACCCGATGCCCCTGGATTTCCCCACCATTGCCGTGCTCGGCTTTTTGCTGTGCCTGGGCATCGCCATGGGCTTTTCGTTGTTGCTGCTGGTGCTGCGGCGGCAGCCGGCGCTGCGGCTGTGGACGGCCAGCCTGTGGCTGTTGTCGATCAGCCTCACCTTGATCGCCCTGCGGCCGTTCCTGCCGCAGGTCTCCAGCATCCTGGCCAGCAATGTCGCGGTCGCGCTGTCGGGCGTGCTGATGCTGTACGGCGTCGCCCGCCATCTGGGTCATCGCCTGCCAGCCTGGCAGCCGGTGACGTTGTCGATCAGCTATCTGGGCGCCATCGCGTTCTTTCTGCTGGTCCACCCCAGCCTGGTCATCCGGCTGGATGTCTTCAGTGCGTTCGCGGTGCTGCTCAACGGTGGGATGACATGGATGCTCCTGCGCCATGCGCCGCCCGCCCAGCGCACCAGTTGCCGGTTGGCGGCGGCGGTGTTCGGCGCGCAGACCCTGCTGTATCTGATCCGCCTGTTCCTGCCGGTGGCGCCGGATGCGGGCGAGGACATCATGCGCGCCGGTTCGCCGGTATTCGCCACGTATCTGGCCGGCCTGATCCTTGAGCTGGCCCGGTGTTTCGCCCTGGTGCTGCTGCTGGTGGAACGGATGCTGGTCGATCTGCAGCGGCTGGCGCGCACCGACGTATTGACCGGCCTGCTCAACCGCGGTGCGGTGCTCGCCGATGGCGCCGCGCTGCTGCAGGGCAACCGCCGCCCGGGCGGGGCACTGGCGCTGTTGTTGCTGGATGTGGATCACTTCAAGCAGATCAACGACCGCTGGGGGCATCTGGTCGGCGATGCGGTGCTGCGCCACGTTGCCGACGTGCTGGGCGCCTGCGTGACCGATCGCGAGCACCTGCTGGGCCGCTATGGCGGGGAGGAGTTCGTCCTGCTGCTGCCGGGGGCGGATCAGTTACAGGCGCGCCAGTGTGCTGATCGGCTGCGCCAGGCGCTGCGGGAGTCACCTGCCCGGATCGAGGGCATTTCGGTGCGGGTGACCGCCAGCATCGGACTGGCCATCGATCAGGAAAAGGGCGACATGGCACGGCTGCTCGGCGAAGCCGATGCGGCGCTGTATCGCGCCAAGGCCGAGGGGCGGGACCGTACCGCCAGCGCCCAGCCCATCGTCGAGAACTGAGCCCGCCCCGCGGGTATCGCGGAGCGGGCAGAGCGGATCAGGCAGAGCGGATCAGCAGTTGGTACCCAGGCGCCCGGAGCAGTTCTTGAGTCGCCCAAGCTCCCACTTGTCGCTGACCGTCACGCCACTGGAGATCCACTGGCCATTGAACAGGCAGTTGGCCGTCACGCTGCAGCCATCCGGACCCACGGGGATGATGGATTGAGCGGCGCATTGCTGGGATGCGGCGGGCGAAATACCCCAGTACGCACGATACTCCTGCACGGTGGCGCGCTTGACGCCTGCTTCATCGGCGGAGGCAGTCGGGCTGGCGAACACCGCGGCCAGCAGCAGAGGAATGGCGAGGATCGTCTTGTTCATGTTCGATGTCCTGTTGGAGAGAAATGCTGCATCCCAGCGGGCCGACGGAGCAGAGCGCGCGCCGCGGGCAGCGCTGGAGCGCGGACTATCGAAGCCTTTCCTGCCTCAGGAAAAGGGGGCTGCGGCACAGATTGTCAGCAATGTGCTGAAGTGTGATCACGGCGATCGGTGGCCTTTCGAGGAGGTCACGTTTCCACGGCAACATGACGCGCGGGCTGCTCGCCGATCACCTGCGCGCGGCTGCCGATTACGACAGGTTGCGCAGGAAACAGTGCCACCTCCCGCAGGCGTCCAGCCATCCGTGCGTGGCGGCCTTCCCCGGCACCGGGGCAGCCGTGTAAGTTGAGTCACATCGGCCACGCCCGCGCGTCGTGGTGGCATGACCTTCAACAAGGGGAAGTACGGAAGATGTCTACAGACCACCTGAGGCTGGCCGTTGCGCTGGTCGCCGCCCTGTGTGCCGGCTGCGCGCCGGTACCAGACGATGCATCCGGCGCTGCCGCCCAGCGCCTGTATGGGACGCTGGCGTTTGAGCCGTGCACCCTGACCAGCGCGCAGGCCAGTGCGAACGTCGAAGCCCAGTGCGCCACGCTGCAGGTGCCGGAAAACCCGGCGGCACCGGACGGTCGCAAGATCGGCTTGAACATCGCCTGGCTGGGCGCCGGCAATGATGGCGCGGGCAAAGGCGACCCCGTCTTCTTCCTCGCCGGTGGCCCGGGCCAGGCCGCAACCGAGGTCGCCGCGCCGATCAACATGGCGCTGCGCGACGTGCGCAAGCAGCGCGACATCTTCCTGATCGATCAGCGCGGCACCGGCAAGTCCAATCCGCTGACCTGCCTGGATGCGCAGGGCAAGGAACTGCCGCTGGACGAGAACGCGGCACCCAGCACCACGCTGATCGAGGACTATGCCCGCCAGTGCGCGCAGTCGCTGACCGGCCGCGCCGACACCCGCTTCTACACCACCACCGAGGCCATCGGCGATCTGGATACGGTGCGCAAGGCGCTGGGCGTGGACAAGCTCAACCTGGTCGGTGGCTCCTACGGCACCCGCGTGGCACAGCAGTACGCCGCGCACTACCCGCAGCACACCCGCACGGTGGTGATCGATGGGGTGGTTCCCAACGATCTGGTGGTTGGCGGCGACTTCGCCAACACCTTCGAAGATGCGATCACCCTGCAGTCGGCGCAGTGCCGCCAGGATCCGGTCTGCGCCAAACGCTTCCCGGTGGATACCCGCACCCAGCTGCGCAACGTCATGGCGACGTTGGCCAAGGCGCCGGTCGAGGTCGATTACCGCAACCCGGGCACCGGTCAGGCAGAACATGGCGTGCTGACCGCCGATTCGGTCACCGCCCTGGCCTTCATGTTCTCGTACATGCCCGAGCTGTCCTCGCTGCTGCCGGTCATGCTGGATGAAGCCGCACAGGGCCGCTACGCGCCGCTGATGTCGCTGAGCAAAATGGCCAGCCGCACCCTCGGCGTGCAGATGAACCGTGGCATGCAATGGTCGGTGCTGTGCGCTGAAGATGCTGATCGCTACAAGGAAAGTGCGGCGGGTGACCGCGTGCTCGGCCCGGAAGTGGCACGTATGTTCTTCGCGGCGTGCCCGGCCTGGAACGCCGGTTCGCGGCCGAAGGACTTCACGGCGCCGTTCGCCTCGACGCTGCCGGTGCTGCTGCTGTCAGGCCAGTTCGATCCGGTCACGCCGCCGCGGTACGCCGAGCAGGTGGTCAAGCAGCTGCCCAACGGACGTCATCTGCTCGCCAAGGGGCAGGGCCACGGGACGATCAACGCCGGCTGCATGCCGCGCATCCTCGGCCAGTTCATCGACACCGCCGATGCGAAATCGCTCGACGCCACCTGCCTGGACACCCTCAGCCCGGTGCCCGCCTTCACCTCGTTCAACGGATGGGCCCCATGAACCGTACTTCGCACCGCACCGGGGAGGTGCGCGCATGATCGTCGCCGAGAATCTGCACAAAGCGTTCAAGACCAAGACCGGCCTGATCCAGGCGGTCCAGAACGTGGGCTTCCAGGCCGAAGACGGTCGCATCACCGGCCTGCTCGGCCCGAACGGCGCCGGCAAGACCACCACCATGCGCATGCTGTACACGCTGATGGCGCCCGATCAGGGCCGTGTGCTGGTCGATGGTATCGACGCGGCGGTGGACCCGGTCGCAGTGCGCCGCCAGCTGGCAGTGCTGCCGGACGCGCGTGGTGTCTACAAGCGCCTGACCGCGCGCGAGAACATCGCCTACTTCGGGCAGCTGCACGGCCTGAGTGCGGCGCGGATCCGTGAGCGCACCAAGGTGCTGTCCACGGCGCTGGAGATGGACGACATCCTCGATCGCCAGACCGAAGGCTTCTCGCAGGGGCAGCGCACCAAGACCGCGATCGCACGCGCGCTGGTGCACGACCCGCGCAATGTGATCCTGGATGAGCCTACCAACGGGTTGGACGTGATGACGACGCGCGCGCTGCGTGGCTTCCTGCGGGGGCTGCACGACGAGGGGCGATGCGTGATCTTCTCCAGCCACATCATGCAGGAGGTGGCCGCGCTGTGTGACCACGTGGTGATCATCGCGCAGGGCACGGTGATGGCGGCCGGCAGCGCCGATGAGCTGCGCGCACAGACCGGGGAAACCAACCTGGAAGATGCCTTCGTCAAGGCAATCGGTACCGAAGAGGGATTGCACGCATGAGTTCGTTCGCCACGCTGTTGACCGTGATGCGCAAGGAACTGCGCGACCTCTCCCGTGACCGCCGCACGCTCGCGCTGACGCTGCTGCTGGGACCGCTGCTGTACCCGGTACTGATCCTGGGCATGAGCAAGCTGGCCGAAAGCCGGGTGAAGACGCAGATCGAGCAGCCGCTGGAAATTCCGATGATCGGCGGCGAGCATGCCCCCAATCTGGTGCGTTTCCTGGCATCGCAGGGTCTGAATGCGACCGAGGCACCGAAAGACCTTACCGAGGCGATCCGCAGCCAGCGTATCGATGTGGCGCTGCGCATCAGCCCGGAATTCGGCAAGGACTGGGCCGACGGCCGCCCGGCGCTGGTCGAGATCATCAAGGACAGTACGCGCCGTGCCGCCGATATTCCCAGCAGTCGCCTGGAGGCGGCACTGGGCGGCTATAGCCAGCAGGTCGGCGCCCTGCGCCTGCTGGCGCGCGGCATCGATGCACAGGTCGCGCGACCACTGGACGTCGCCGCGCAGGACCTGGCGACCGCCGAAGCCAAGCGCGGGATGATGCTGTCGGTGCTGCTGCCGATCCTGCTGACCATCACCTCGTTCCTGGGCGGTGCCTACCTGGTGATGGATACCACGGCCGGCGAACGTGAGCGGCAATCGCTGGAGCCGCTGCTCGCCACCCCGGCACCGCGCAGTGCGATCGTCAGCGGGAAGATCGCTGCGGCCTGCGCCGTCGGTGTGGCGTCGCTGCTGCTGACCCTGGCCGCCTTCAAGATCAGCGCGCAGCTTTCCTCGGGCGGGGTAGGCCGGCAGCTCAACATGGGCTTCCTGCCGATGCTGCAGATGCTGCTGATCATGCTGCCGATGCTGTTCATCGGTACCTCGCTGCTGACCTTCCTGTCGGCGGCGGCCAAGAGCATGAAGGAGGCCCAGAGCCATATGACCTGGCTGATGCTGCTGCCGATGCTGCCGGGGTATGCGCTGATGGTGTACCCGATCAAGAGCGAGCTGTGGCAGTTCGCGGTGCCGTTCCTGGCGCAGAACCAGATGCTGCTCAAGATCATCCGCCACGAAGCGATCAGTCCGCAGATGTGGGCGGTCTACCTTGGCGCGGGCTTCGGGCTTGCGGCCCTGTTCTGGTACGCCGCCGTGCGCCGCTACCATCAGGAGCGGTTGGCGATTTCGGGTTGATCGACGAAGGGCTCCGAAAGGGGCCCTTCTTATTAACGGGGACGGAGGTAGTTAATAACAGGGACGGAGGTAGTTAATTCGGGGGGTGTCAGGTGGTTCCGGCACGCTGACCGATAGTCTGCTAGTCGCCCGTCTCCTTGACCGGTCTTCCCGCAGGCCTGCAGACCACGGACCTCTGCAATGCCCGCCCAACCATGTCGTGGAAGCGCGGGCTGCCAAACGCGCGCTCCTGCGCGACGTAGGTCACGATCCGCTCTCGTTCGTCTGGTTGAATGCTGGCCCGCAGCCATTCGCTGTAGGCATTCGCACGTGCTTGCGGCGTCGGGCCCAGGAGGGTGTAGCAGGGATGTGGTGTCAGCATCGGGTTGTGCTCAAGGCCGAGGTACACCCGAACGCTGGACCATCGATATTCCTCTGGAAACGCCACCATCGCGGCCCGTACCGGATTCAGCTCGATGTAGCGATGCACCATCAACAGGTAACCATCGGAATCCACCAGACACGACTTGAAACGGCCCTCCAGCAGCGTCCCGCTGCGCACATGTCGCTTGTTGAAGTACTGCACATAGTTCTGCCCACACTGCCGCATGGCCGGGGCCAGCCCCTCTGCTGTAGACGGTGTGATCAGAAGATGGACGTGATTGCCCATCAACACGAACGCGTGAATGGCAACCGCCTGCTTACGGCAGGCATTGCGCAACAGGCGCAGGTAGTGATGCCGGTCTTCATCGTCGATGAACAGTGCAGCGCGATTGACCCCACGTTGTATGACGTGAAGCGGGATGCCAGGGAGAACCAAGCGAGCGGAACGGGGCATGGTCGGCAACGTTGATGGCGAACCGTTACCTTGCAGATCCACGCAGGTAAAAGAGCTAGGCCTGTGGTGCACGCAGCCGTAGGAGAAGCGCGCTTAACTACCTCCGTCCCTGTTATTAACTACCCCCGTCCCCGTTAAAGAAAAGGCCCGGATCGATCCGGGCCTTTCCTCATCCAACGTGACGCCGCGATCAACCGCCTTCCGGCGCGAAGGCAAGCGTACGGCGCGTTGTGACCGGTGCACCCACCGGCTCGAACTTCCAGCGCTTGACCGCGTTGAGTGCTTCGCGATCGAACACGCGGGCCGGAGTGGCGCGCAGCACGCGGGCAGCGGTCACCGAGCCGTCGGTGCCGACCGTCAGCTCGACCAGGACTTCGCCGGAGGTGCCCGAGCGCAGGGCGTCGGCCGGGTAGCGCGGGGCGGGCGTGCTGACCGGGCGCAGGCTCGGCGCGACGGCGGCCTGGCGGGTGGCCGCGGCCTGCTGGGCAGCCGCCTGCTGCTGGCGCTGTTCGGCCTCGCGACGGGCGGTGGCCTGGCGCTCGGCATCCTGCGTATCACGGCGCGCGGCCTCCTGCTGCGCGGCGATCTGTCGCGCGGCCTCGGCTTCGGTGGTCTGCTGCTGCGCCAGGCGCTGTTGTTCAACCAGCTGCTTGGCGCGGGTCTCGGCGTCCTTCTTGACCTTGTCGGTCTCTTCCTGGGTGCGCTTGAGCGCGGTCTGCATGCTGCCGCTGATGCCCTGCTTCAGGCGCGGCAACGCCGGGGCGGTCGGGTCGACTTTTTCGATCAGCGCGACCAGGCGCTGGGTTTCGGCGAAGTCTTCACGGCCCAGGTTCTGCTCGGCGGCGATCAGGGTGTAGGGCAGCAGATCGGTCAGCGCGCTCTTGACCGAGGCGTCATCCGGGGTCTTGTCGCGCAGCGCCAGGTAATACTCGATGGCGTTGTCGCCGGCCGGGGCGTACATGCGGTTCTCGCGCAGCGCCTTGCCGGCCAGCTCGCGCAGTTCTTCGGTGCCCAACGACTGGACTTTGGCCGACACCGCCGGTGCGGCCGGGGCAGCAGTGGGGGCCACAGGGGCCGCCGGCGTGGCAGGTGCGGTCTCGTCCTTGCCCGAGCAGGCGGACAGGGCCACCAGCAGGATCATCGGCGCGAACAGCCGCGCCGGGCCATGAGTCTTGACGTGCGACATCCAACTCCCCTTTGAAGACGACGATACGTAGGGCCTGATGCGGTCAGGCCGACCGAAGGCCATGGACGTTTCCCGACGTCCACGGCGGACCCGCAGGTGTGCAATCTAGCATCACCCCGCCCGGCCCGGGGGCCAGGCGGTCAGGGCAGGGGGCATCCTCACCGATGCCGCCGCTGCCGGGCAAGCCTCAGTGCGACAGTGCCTTGCTGGGCGTGCCGCTCATCAGCTTGTCGGTGTAGGCGATGCCGATCGCCGAGAGGATGAAGGCGCCATGGATGATGGTCTGCCACATCACACCGTCGGAGGTCATCGTGGAGCACTTGATGAAATCGCCCACGGCGGCGACGGCCTTGAGGTACGCCTCGCTGTTGCAGGCGGGCAGGGCGCCCAGGTTGCCGGCACCAATGAAGGTCTTGAGCAGGTGGATCGAGGAGATGCCGATGATCGACAGCGCCAGCTTCACCTTCAACACGCTGGCGTTGACGTGGCTCAGCCACTCCGGCTGGTCCGGATGACCTTCCAGGCGCAGACGCGAGACGAAGGTTTCATAACCCCCGACGATCACCATCACCAGCAGGTTGGAGATCATCACCACGTCGATCAGGCCCAGCACCAGCAGCATGATTTCCTGCTCGCCCATCTGGTTGGCCTGGTGCAGCAGGTGCCACAGTTCCTTGCCGAACAGGAACACGTAGACGCCCTGGGCCAGGATCAGGCCGAGATACAGGGGCACCTGCAGCCAGCGCGAGGCGAAGATGAGGGTGGACAGGGCGTTCGGGGATTTCGAGGTCGAGCTCATGCTGGAATGCTGCGTTGCGGGGACGGCGCAGCGTAACGGTCCGGCTTGACCCTGCCAAGCCGAGTGACGGACTAGACTCGGGATTCTCTCTTCGCGAGCCCTCGCCATGATCGATCTGTACTACTGGCCTACCCCCAATGGCCACAAAGTCACGCTGATGCTGGAGGAAACCGGGCTGCCGTACCGGATCCAGCCGGTGAACATCGGCGCCGGGGACCAGTTCACGCCCGCCTTCCTGGCGATCTCACCCAACAACAAGATGCCGGCCCTGGTCGACCACCAGCCCACCGACGGCGGCGCCCCGCAAAGCGTGTTCGAGTCCGGCGCGATCCTGCTGTACCTGGCCGAGAAGACCGGCCGCTTCCTGCCCGCCGACAGCCGCGGCCGGGTGGCCGTGCTGGAATGGCTGTTCTGGCAGATGGCCGGGCTCGGCCCGATGAGCGGGCAGATGGGCCATTTCAACGTCTACGCGCCCGAAAAGATTCCCTATGCGATCGAGCGCTACAACAACGAGGTGCGCCGGCTGCACGGGGTGATGGACAAGCGCCTGGCGCAGACCGCCTACCTCGGCGGCGATGACTACAGCATCGCCGACATGGCCAGCTACCCCTGGATCGGCGCCTACGACAAGCTCCCCGTGGACGTTGACGCCTTCCCGAACCTCAAGCGCTGGCATGACGCGATCGCCGCCCGTCCGGCCACCCAGCGCGCATATGCCCTGCGCGAGAAGGTGAACCCGCAGGCCGGCAAGCCGCTCAGCGAGGAAGAGCGCAAGCACCTGTTCGGGCAGCGCTGAAGCGGTGGGCGCCTGCCCGGTCATGCCGGCCGCTGGCCGGCTTTTCGGCACGCTTGGCGCGGCAGGATGCCCGCCATCCCCGGCACGACCGGAACGGTTTTGGTTAGGATGAAGCGTTCCCCGGTACCGCACCAGCGGCCGGGAACTGCCCAGACGCTCCCGGAACCCTCCATGCGCCACCTGTTTGCTTCACTCGCCCTGATGCTCGCCTCGACCTCGATCGCCCACGCTGAAAAACTGACCCTGGATGCCATCACCGGCCCGCTGCCGTTGTCCGGCCCGACCCTGATGAAACCCAAGGTGGCCCCGGATGGCTCGCAGGTCAGCTTCCTGCGCGGCAAGGATGCGGACCGCAATCAGCTGGACCTGTGGGCGTACGACATCGCCAGCGGCCAGACCCGTCTGCTGGTGGATTCCAAGGTGGTGCTGCCCGGCACGGAAACCCTGAGCGACGCCGAGAAGGCCCGCCGCGAGCGCCAGCGCATCGCCGCGATGACCGGCATCGTTGATTACCAGTGGTCGCCGGATGCGCGCACCCTGCTGTTCCCGCTCGGCGGCGAGCTGTACCTGTACGACCTGAGCAAGCAGGGCAAGGCCGCGGTGCGCCAGCTCACCCACGGTGAAGGTTTCGCCACCGATGCCAAGCTCTCGCCCAAGGGCGGCTTCGTCAGCTTCGTGCGCGCCCGCAACCTGTGGGTGATCGATCTGGCGAGCGGCCAGCAGATCCAGCTCACCGGCGATGGCAGCGACACCATCGGCAACGGCGTGGCCGAGTTCGTCGCCGATGAGGAAATGGACCGTCACACCGGCTACTGGTGGGCGCCGGATGACTCGGCGATCGCCTTCGCCCGCATCGACGAATCGCCCGTGCCGGTGCAGAAGCGCTACGAGATGTATGCCGACCGCACCGAGATGATCGAGCAGCGCTACCCGGCCGCCGGCGACCACAACGTCACCGTCAAACTGGCGGTGATCGCGCCGCGCCGGAACGCCACGCCGCGCTGGATCGACCTCGGCCGCAACCCCGATATCTACCTGGCCCGCGTCGATTGGCGCGACCCGAAGCACCTGACGTTCCAGCGCCAGTCGCGCGACCAGAAGACGCTCGAACTGATCCAGACCGAACTGGCCAGCGGCCAGCAGCGCACGCTGGTGACCGAAACCTCGCCGACCTGGGTGCCACTGCACAACAGCCTGCGCTTCCTCAAGCAGGGTGGTTTTGTGTGGTCGTCCGAGCGCAGTGGTTTCGAGCACCTGTACCGCATCTCCGATGACGGCAAGACCGTCACCGCGCTCACCGCCGGCCACTGGCCGGTGGACGAGCTGCTGGCCGTGGACGAAGACGCTGGCAAGGTCTACTTCCGCGCCGGCATGGACAGTTCGCGCGAAAGCCAGCTGTACGCCGTGTCATTGCAGGGCGGCGCGCCGCAGCGTCTGTCGCAGGCCCCGGGCATGCACACCGCCAGCTTCGCGCGCAACGCCAGCGTCTACGTGGACAGCTGGTCCAACACCACCACGCCGCCGCAGATCGCGCTGCATCGTGCCAACGGCGAGAAGATCGCCACCCTGGTCGAGAACAATCTTGAAGACCCGGCGCATCCGTATGCGCGCTATCTCGATGCGCAGCGCCCGGTCGAGTTCGGCACCCTGACCGCCGCCGACGGCAAGACCGAACTGCACTACAGCCTGATCAAGCCGACCGGTTTCGATCCGGCCAAGCGCTACCCGGTGGTGGTCTACGTCTACGGTGGCCCGGCCTCGCAGACGGTCACCAACAGCTGGCCCGGCCGTGGCGATCACCTGTTCAACCAGTACCTGGCCCAGCAGGGCTACGTGGTGTTTTCGCTGGACAACCGCGGCACGCCGCGTCGCGGCCGTGATTTCGGCGGTGCGCTGTACGGCGTGCAGGGCACGGTGGAAGTGGCTGACCAGCTGCGCGGCGTGGCCTGGCTGAAGCAGCAGGCTTGGGTCGATCCGGCGCGCATCGGCGTGCAGGGTTGGTCCAACGGCGGTTACATGACCCTGATGCTGCTGGCCAAGGCCTCCGACAGCTACGCCTGCGGCGTGGCCGGTGCACCGGTGACCGATTGGGGCCTGTACGACACCCACTACACCGAGCGCTACATGAACCTGCCGGGCAACAACCCGAAGGGCTATGAAGAAGCGCGCGTGCTGGCGCATATCGACGGCCTGCGCTCGCGGCTGCTGCTGATCCACGGCATGGCCGATGACAACGTGCTGTTCACCAACTCCACCGTGTTGATGAGCGCGTTGCAGAAGCGCGGCCAGCCGTTTGAACTGATGACCTATCCCGGTGCCAAGCACGGTCTGTCGGGCAGCAATGCGCTGCACCGCTACCGCTTGGCCGAGGACTTCCTGGGGCGCTGCCTGGCGCCCTGATCCCCCGTTCCTGCCACCGGCCTGACAAGGAGTTTGCCGATGACATTGCCGCCCGCACTTCCTGGTACCCCCGTGCGCACCGGCTGGTGGCGACGCCACTGGCGCTGGGCCATGCCACTGGCGGTGGTGGTCGGCATTGCGGCGGCAGCGGGCGCGGTGTGGTTCGCGCTGTCCCAGTGGGCGTACTGGAGCAAATCCAGCACGCCCTACCAGGAGGCCATGCGCCGCGCGCGCTGCAACGTCGAGCTGGTCGAAGCGCTGGGTGAGCCCCTGCGCGATGGCTACCTGCCGGCCGGCTCGATGCATTCCAATGGCCAGAGCCAGTTCGTGATCGCGGTCTCCGGCCCACAGGGCAATGGCCGCATGTTCCTCAATGCCAAGCGCTCGGGCGATCACTGGGACTACCCGATGCTGTACGTGGTGACCGACGGCAAGGAGGCGATTGATCTGGCGGCGCTGGATGATATCGAAGCCGCGGAAAGTTGCGCGCTGGAAGAGTGCCGGGCGAAGGGGGACTGCCCGCCGTCGCTCAGTCTCTGAGACGCCGAGTGGACGTTGCTGCCTTCTGGATTCGCAATGACGGCTGATTTCGTTGATACCGTGATGCCACACGGGGTTTTGCGAATCCGCTGTCTCTAGTCTCGATGCACCGGCCCGTTCGGGCAATGCTGCAGGCGAGGTGAGCGGTGAAGCGAATCCTGAGTGGCTTGATGGCTATGTTGTGTGGTGTGCTTCTGGCTTCGACAACCTGGGCGGCAGTACCGTTCATCGAGGTGCCCACTGATGGCTGGGATCCCGGGGCGGAGGCGCGTAAGCGCTATACCGGCGGCATGTATGACTGGGCACGACGGGTCACGGTGGATCGCACGGCACTGGCGTCCGATCGGATCCAGGTCGATCTCTTCGACGACGTGCTCATCATCGAACGCTCGCCTCTGGTCGCCAAGGAACCGGATAATGTTCCGCTCTACGTTGCGGATGGCAGCACACACGATGCCCAACGCTCGCCCACATCGCGGCAAGTGTGGGCAGGAACGATCATCGGCGCGCGGGGGCCTGGGGGTATGCCGAGCACTGTCGACATCTCCGAACTGGGCAACGGCGACCTCATATCCAGCTTTTCACGCGGCCACGTGCTGTATCAGCTGTTCGGGGATCTACTGGTGCGCATCGACCTGCGCCGTGTCCCCAATGAAGCACCTTCAGTGCGTGATCCCTATCCGGCGGACCCGCTCATCCTAGATAAGGTTTCCCCATCCATTGCGGCATCGACGATTCGCGTGGCTTTTGGGTACGGAAATGGTGCGCTTGCCGACGGCAGGGAGCAGGTTTTCAGAATGATGGAGAGAGCCGTTGCACACGCAAACGCTGGTTTCCTCGCCAGCGGGATCCTGATTGAACTCCAACGGGCTGGAAACGCCCTGCCTGGCTACGCTGAATCCAGCGTGGTACAGACGCTGGATGACCTCGTTCTTGGCACCAACGGCCCGCTCTGGCTGGTGCACAGGATGCGGCATCTGGAAAAAGCGGACTTGATGCTGATGATCATCGACACGAAAGACCCGGGATCCATCTGCGGTCAAGCACAACGGCTACTAGCAACGAAAGAGACGGCATTTGCGGTAGTTGAACGTCGCTGCCTTGCCAATGAGATCAATAGCCTCGCCCATGAAATCGGTCACCTCTTGGGCGCGGACCATGATCCTGCACACGCCTCCATCCGTCCTCCAAAATTCGAATACGGACATGGCTACCAATCACCACCGAGTACATCTGACCGATGGAGGACAGTGATGGCCTACGATTGCAGTGATCGCGCATGCGCGCGGGTCAACCGCTGGTCATCTCCCCGTGTGAGCCACAACGGAGTGCCGGCCGGAACGTCGCGCTTGCATGACAACGTCCGTGTGCTTAATGAGACACGGACCACAGTAGCGGCATTCTATCCAGACCCGTGAGCGGACTGCCCCGGGCCGGGAGCTTAACGATCAAGCCATGACCTCCGGCCAATTGCCCCCGACCCGCCAAGTGCGTAGGGTCGCAGGCATCCTGCCCTGGAGTTCCTGCATGAAGCCGCTTGTCCTCGCTGTTGCGTTGGCCCTGTCCGTTCCCGCCGCGCTGTCGGCCCCGCCGGCCCTGGCCGCCCCGGCCGCCGCCAAGCCTGCCGCCTCGCCGGCCTGGGTCACCCGCAGCAACCAATTGGCGCAGATCCTGCTCGATGCGCAGGGCCCGTTCCAGCCGGAAGAGACCGGCTTCTTCGGCGTACCCGGCTATGACGACAAGGTGGCCGATTTCGGCCCCGACAACGGCGCGCGCTACCGCGCCGCGATGGCCAAGGCGCGCAGTGAACTGCAGGCCAAGCTCGCCACCGAGCGCGATCCCAACGTCCGCCAGGACCTGGCGATCATGATCGCCGCCGCCGACCAGAACATCGAAGGCAGCGAACTCAACGAGAAGTACCTGCTGCCGTGGAGCGACACCCCGCAGACGGTGTTCAGCGGCCTCAACCTGCTGCTGTCCGACCAGGTGCCGGCCGAGCGCCGGGCCAAGGCGCTGGATCGCCTGAAGGCCTACGCCGGGCTCGCCCCGGGCACGCAGCCGGTGACCACGCTGTCGCGTCAGCGCTACGAAGAGCGCCTGGGCGACAAGAGCCTGCTGCAGCCGACGAAGATCGAAGTCGAGCAGTCGCTGGCCAATGTGGATACCTACATCAGCGGCATCGAGCAGTTGTTCGGCAAGTACAAGGTCGCCGGTGCCGAGCAGGCGCTGCAGACCATCGCCAGCCAGCTGCGCGAGTACCGCGACTGGACCCGCCGCGAGGTGTTGCCCAAAGCCCGCACCGATGCGCGCCTGCCCGAGCCGCTGTATGCCTACCAGCTCAAACGCGTGGGCATCGACATCGCCCCGGCGCTGTTGATGCAGCGGGCCCAGCTGGAATTCATGGAAACCCGCTCGGCGATGCGCCAGCTGGCACCGCTGGTGGTGCAGGCCAAGGGCCTGAAGGTCACCGACAGCACCGATCCGGTGGCCGTAGTACGTGCGCTCAAGGGCGACAAGATTCCCGACGATCAGCTCGAGCACCACTACCGCGGCGTGATCGATGCGATCGACCCGATCATCCGCACGGAAAAGATCGTCGATGTGCCGCAGCGCCCGATGCAGATGCGCCTGGGCTCGGCGGCGGAAAGCGCTGCCTCGCCGGCCCCGCATTTCCTGCCGGCGCCACTGGTCGGCAATACCGGGCAGCAAGGCACCTTCGTGCTGCCGCTGGGCAACCCGGCCGCCGGCGACAAGGCCGCGCAGTACGATGATTTCAACTTCGGCTCGGCCGCGTGGACGCTGAGCGCGCATGAAGGGCGCCCGGGTCACGAACTGCAGTTCACCGCGATGGTCGAGCGCGGCATCTCGCTGGCGCGCACGATGTTCGCGTTCAACTCGGTCAACGTGGAAGGCTGGGCGCTGTATGCCGAAGCGGAGATGGTGCCGTACGAGCCGCTGGACGGGCAGCTGATCGCGCTGCAGTTCCGCCTGCTGCGGGCCGCGCGCGCGATGCTGGACCCGATGCTCAACCTCGGCCAGATCGACCGTACCAATGCCGAGCGCGTCCTGATCGACGAGGTCGGCCTGTCCAAGGCGATGGCGGCCCAGGAACTGGATCGCTACATGGTGCGCATGCCCGGCCAGGCCGGCAGCTACTTCTACGGCTACACCCGCATTCTGGAACTGCGCATGCAGACCGAGCTGGCGCTGGGTGATCGCTTCGACCGGCTGGCGTTCAACAACTTCCTGCTCGACCAGGGCCTGCTGCCGCCGGACCAGCTGGCCAAGGCGGTGAACGACGTGTTCGTGCCGAAGTACAAAAACGCGGGCAAGCGCTGACGCGTTTCCGGTAGGTAGGCACCGACCGTTGATCGGTGCACTGTTCCAGCAGCCACGACCAATGATCGTGGCCTACCCCGGTCTGCGTTACCGCGGTTCTCGTTACCGCGTAGGCGTGATCGTCTGCGTCGGCAGGCGCGGCGCCGGCGGCGGATTCGGTACCCAGATGGCCACACCGGCCGCGCGCTTCTGCGTGGTCGGAATGCCGATGCCCACGCCACCGCCCACGTGCGAGCCGTAACTGCCCGCGCCGACGGACATGCCCACCGGCGAGCCGCTGGAGCCCACCCCCATCAGGATCACGCCGTTGGCACCGAGGGCGGCCGCCTCACGCTTGAGCCGCATGACGGCGGCATCGGTCTGGCCCTGCGTGCCAAACCCGACCGCGCTGGCCGACTCGAGCTGGGCGATTTCCTGCGACCCGGCTGGCGGGGTGGAGTAGATCTGCACCGTGGCCGGATCGACCGGCGCACGCGCCTGGCCGAGCATGACCTTGGAGGTGCTGGCGCAGCCGGCGCTGAGCAGCGCCAGGCCCAGCAATGCAGCGCATCGGATGTTCATGGCGTTACCCCTGTGTGTGATGGCTGGGATGATCGGTGCTGGCGACTGAATCGGTCCCAACCCCTGCCAGCGCACCCTAGCACTGCGGCGGTGAGGCCCCCGCCAACGGCGTCTCGCTGCCGCTTGCGCCTGCGCCGGGAACCGCTATGGTGGGCCACGCATTCACCTCAAGGAGCCGGATATGGGATTGATCAGTCTGTTGTGGGGCATCGTCGCGCTGCTCTGGATGATTGTGGCCCTGATCCCGCTGCTGGGCTGGGGCAACTGGTTCCTGATCCCGTTTGCCGCGGTGGGTGCGGTGATCGCCGCCATCGGCATCCTGTTCACCCACGCCAGCAAGCGCGGCCGCGCCTGGACCGGGCTGGTGCTCAACGGCATCGTGGTGGTGGTAGGGATCGTCCGGCTCGGGCTGGGTGGCGGCATCATCTGAGCCGTGCGGGTGCGACCGACCGTCGCAGCTCACGGCCGCCCGGCACCATCGGCGTAGAATGACCGGCTGCCGCATCCGGCTCCGCCGGCGGTCCTCGCCCGTCCGGGCGCTCTCCCTGCACCGATGATCATTCGTCCTCGTCCCCACGGCTGGCAACTGCTCTACATCCTGCGCGGCTCCATCGTTCCGGCGGTGGCGCCGAAGGTGGTGGCGATCCTGCTGCTGTCCGTCGCGGTCGCCGCGCTGGCCGAGCTGTGGCACCCGCCGGGCATCGAGCGCGTGTCGGTGGCACCGTTCACGCTGCTGGGCCTGGTGCTGTCGATCTTCCTCAGCTTCCGCAACAACGCCTGCTTCGAGCGCTGGTGGGAAGGCCGCAAACTGTGGGGCCAGCTGATCTATGAGTCGCGCAGCCTGGCCCGCCTGTGCCAGGCGCTGCTGGTTGACGATCCCGCGCTGCGCGACCGCGTGTGCCGGCTGTGCATCGGCTTTGCGCATGCGTTGGCCGCCCGCCTGCGTGGCCGCGACATGGCACTGGCGGCACTGCCGTGGGTGCCCGAAGCCGACCGCGCACGGTTCGGCCAGCGCCTCAATGCACCGGATCAACTGCTGGCGATGATCGCTGCCGATCTCGCCCAGGCGCTGCGCGCCGGTCAGCTTGATTCGTACCTGTACACGCAGTTCGAAACACGCTTGCATGCGCTGTCCAGCATCCAGGCCGGTTGCGAGCGCATCCTGACCACGCCGCTGCCGTTCGCCTACACGCTGCTGCTGCACCGCTGCGCGTGGCTGTTCTGCGTGCTGCTGCCGTTCGGCCTGGCCAGTTCGCTGGGTTGGGCCACACCCGTGGTCTCGGCCGTGCTGGCGTACGCGTTCTTCGGCCTGGACCAGCTCGGCGAGGAGATGGAAGAGCCGTTCGGACTGGAATCCAATGATCTGCCGCTGGATGCGATGGTGCGCACCATCGAAATCGATCTGCTCGACAGCCTCGGCGTCCAGCCGCTGCCCGAGCCCCTGCAACCGCGGCAGTACCTGCTGCAGTAATTCCTGCCTTCCGTTCCGGAGCACCTCATGGCCCATCCCGATTATCGCCCCCGCCGCATGCGTCACGACGAGTTCTCGCGTCGTCTCATGCGCGAGAACACGCTGACCACCGACGACCTGATCTATCCCGTGTTCGTGCACGAGCTGGCCGGCCGCACGCCGGTGGCCTCGATGCCGGGCGTGGAGCGGCTGTCCATCGACGAGCTGCTCAAGGTGGCGGAAGAGGCGCTGGAACTGGGCATTCCGGTGATCGACCTGTTCCCGGTGATCGATCCGGCCGGCAAGTCGCTCGATGCCGCGGCGGCGTGGGATGAGAACGGTCTGGCACAGCGCGCCATCCGCGCGTTGAAGTCGCGCTTCCCCGAGCTGGGGGTGATGACCGATGTCGCGCTGGATCCGTACACCACGCATGGCCAGGACGGCATCATCGATGACAAGGGCTACGTGCTCAACGACATCACGGTGGAGGCGCTGGTCAAGCAGTCGCTGTCGCATGCCGACGCCGGCGTGGACATCATTTCGCCGTCGGACATGATGGATGGCCGCATCGGTGCGATCCGCCGTGCGCTGGATGCCGCCGGCCACGTCAACGTGCGGATCATGGCCTACTCGGCCAAGTACGCCTCGGCGTTCTACGGTCCGTTCCGCGACGCGGTCGGCAGCTCCACCGGCCTCGGCAAGGCGGACAAGAAGACCTACCAGATGGACCCGGCCAACGGCGACGAGGCCATGCGCGAGATCGCGCTGGATCTGGAGGAAGGCGCGGACATGGTGATGGTCAAGCCGGGCATGCCCTACCTGGACCTGGTGCGCCGGGTGAAGCAGCAGTTCGGCGTGCCGACCTTCGCCTATCAGGTCAGTGGCGAGTACGCGATGATGAAGGCGGCCTTCGCCAATGGCTGGCTGGACGAGCGGGCCTGCGTGATGGAGTCGCTGATCGGCTTCAAGCGCGCCGGCGCCGATGGCGTGTTGACCTATTTCGCCCCACAGGTGGCGCGTTGGCTGCGCGAACGCTGACAATACGCGCCCACCCCGATACAGGACGACGATGATGCAGACGATGGGATGGCTACAGTGGGTGACCTGGACGGCCGGTGTGCTGGCCTTTGCCGTGGTCATCGGGCTGGTGATCCGTGGCGTGCGCCGCGCCGCGCGGCAGGCGCCGGAGCAACCCTCCGCCGCCGCGCGCATCGCCCGTGAGGCGCAGCTGTCGCCCGCCTTGCAGGCGCAGCTGGCGGCATTGAACCAGCGCAAGGATCACGGCGAGATCAGCGAAGCGCAGTACGAGCAGCAACGCGCGGCGCTGCTGCAGGCGCACTAGCGCTCGGCCAGCACGATCACGGGTAGCGCCACGCCACGCGTGGCGGCCTTTCGGCGACCGCAGCGTCAACCGCAGCCGGTACCTCGCGGCGCTGACGGCGCCTTGATCCGGTACAGATCCAGCCCGCCGGCACGCGGTGCGCGTGCCATGCCAGCCAGGACCATCTCCGAAGGCTTTGACGCGTCCACCACCGGCGCGCCGGTCTGGCCCTCGGCGGTGTTGAACGAGAGCGTCAGCGGCACCGCCGCCTGGCGGTGATCGCAACTCGCCAGCAGGACCTGCGAATGCCCCTCGCTCGCGCGGGTGAAGGCCAGTGCGCCGTCATTGCCCAGCCAAGCGGCCCCGAGTTCGTCGGCGGCCGTATTGAGTGGGGCCGGCAGGGCTTGCGCGGTGCCGAATCCCTCGCCCTGCACGGGCGCCAGATACAGATCGAAGCCGCCCTGGGTCTGCTTGCCGTTGCGTGAGAAAAGCAGCGTGCGCCCCACC
>NZ_JBHFHW010000029.1:223534-241923 GCF_057333975.1 Stenotrophomonas sp. AGC87 | reverse complement strand
CATCCGGCCCCCGCGCCGGTGCACGTTCGTCGGCGCGGGTGTTGAGCGCCGGCAGGGCCTGCACGGTCCCGAGGGTGCCGTCGGCGGTCACCGGGGCACGGTATAGATCGAAGCCGCCCTGGCCGCCGCTGCGGTTGGAGGCGAAGTACAGCCAGCGGCCATCGTGGCTGAAGTACGGGTCGCGCTCGTCGTTGGCGCTGTTGAGCGCGAGCGGGGCAGGGTCCTGCCAGCGCCCCTCGCGCAGCACCGCCTGCCACAGGTCCCAACCCCCGTGTCCGCCGGCGCGGTCGCTGGCCCACACGATGCGCTGGCCGTCCGGCGCGATCGTGGCCTGGGCTTCGTTGGCCTTGGTCGAGACCACGCCCATGCCCTCGATGCCGAATTCGGAAAGCGCCATCGCGGCGGGTGTGCAGAGTAAACTGGCGCTCAGCGCGAGCAGAGACAATGGAATGCGCATCATCGCGTCCGTTGGGGTTTGCGTTCCATTCTAGGCCCGGAGCAGGACAACCCATGACCGACCGTTACGCCGTATTCGGCCAGCCCATCGCGCATTCGCAGTCGCCGCACATCCATGCCACGTTCGGCCGGCAGGAAGGCCTGGCGCTGGACTACCGCGCGATCGAGGCATCGCCGGGCGAGTTCCTGGCGGCCTTGGAAGCTTTTGCCGCCGAGGGTGGCGTGGGCGCCAACATCACCGCGCCACACAAAGAAGCCACCTTCGCGCTGTGCACCACGCTGACCTCGCGCGCGCGCCGCGCCGGTGCGGTCAACACGCTGCTGCGCAAGGGCGACCGCTGGCATGGCGATACCACCGATGGCATCGGCCTGGTCCGGGATCTCACCGACCGCCACGGCCTGGACCTGCGTGGCCGCCGCACCCTGCTGATCGGCGCCGGTGGCTCGGCCCGCAGCGTGGCCCCGGCCCTGCTGGATGCCGGCATCCTGGAGCTGGTGGTGGTCAACCGCACCCCGGAGCGCGCCGACGCGCTGATCGATGCGATGGGTGAGCCGGGCCGCGCCATCACCCGCTACTGGGAAGACATCCGCGAGCTGGGCGATTTCGAGCTGATCATCAATGCCACCTCGGCCGGCCGCGACCGCGCCGCGGAGTTCAAGCTGCCGCTGTCGCTGGTCAACAGCATGACCACCGCGGTGGACCTCAATTACGGCGAGGCTGCGATTGCCTTCACCGCCTGGGCGCGCTCGGCCAGTTGCCGCAACATCGTTGATGGCCTGGGCATGCTGGTCGAACAGGCGGCGGAGAGCTTCCTGCAGTGGCACGCCGTGCGCCCGCAGACCGATGCCGTCTATACCGCGCTGCGGACCCAGCTGGCGCCGCTGGCCGGCGAGGACTGAGCCGGTGGACATGGATCTACTGATCTCGATGCTGACCATGGTGGGGGTGCGCCTGCCGGTGCTGATCGCGCTGGCGATCGCCGTGGTCTGGGTGGTGGATACCCCGCGCGGCGCGATCCGCAGCGTGGCCCTGGGCGCACTGGGCGTGATGGCGCTGACCACCCTGGCCGGCCTGGTGCTGAACCTGGTGCCGATGTGGATGGTGCAGCAGGGCAACTACGAGAACCTGCAGCTGATGTCCAAGCTGCTCGGTGCCGGCCACTTCGCACTCAATCTGTTCGAGGCCCTCGCGCTGGTGCTGCTGGTCTGGGCGATGACCCGCGCGCTGCGCGGCCGCGCCGTTCCACCCGCTGCGCCGCTGCCGCCACGCTGAGCGGGTGCAGCCGCCTGTCGTGGCCCACAGTGTTGACGTGGGCCGCGTCACGGATATGAACCGGCGCGGAAAATGGCGCCGGTCACGGCCCCCGGGTCGTGAGAAAATGGGGGCCGTGATCCAGTCAGGCAGTCCCCCGGCGTGACCGAAAAAGTTGAAGCCCCCCGCGCCCTGAACGACGCGCTCAAGGCCGGCATCCGCGATGCCTACGCCAAGCTGCAGGCCAATACGCCCGGCTTCAGCACCCGGCGCTCGCAGAGCCAGATGATCGGCGTGGTGTCGCGTGCGCTCTCGCACAGTGGCGGCGTCGGCGTGGTCGAGGCGCCGACCGGCGTCGGCAAGTCGCTGGGCTACCTGACCGCCGGCGTGCCGATCGCGCTGGCGACCAAGAAGAAACTGGTGATCAGCACCGGCACCGTGGCGCTGCAGTCGCAGCTGGTCGAGCGCGACATCCCCAATTTCCTCAAGGCCACCGGCATCGAAGCCACCGTGGCACTGGCCAAGGGCCGCACCCGCTATCTGTGCACCCGCAACGCGGCCGAAGCGCATGGCGACGGCGCACAGGAAGGCATGTTCGACGACGAACAGCCGTTGTTCGACCGGCCGTTGGCGCCGATCGAGATGGACCTGGCGCAGTCGTTGAGCAAGGCCTTCCTCGAAGGCCGCTGGAACGGTGACCTGGACAACGCGCCGGAAACGATCAGCAACACCCTGCGCTCGCGCATCACCACGCCGGCCTCGGGCTGCGCCGGGCGCAAGTGCGCCTACTCGGCGCAGTGCGCGGTGCTGCGCTCGCGCAACACCGTGCGCGAGGCGCAGATCGTGGTGACCAATCACGCGCTGCTGTTGTCGGCGCTGTCGATCGGGGAGAGCGACAACGGCCAGCCGCTGATCGCCCCGCCGTCGGACATGCTGCTGGTCCTCGACGAAGGCCATCACATCGGCAACGTCGCCATCGACCAAGGCGCGGCCAGCCTCGCGCTGGACGAGATGGCCAAGCGTACCGGCCGCCTGCAGGTGCTGATCGCTGCCTCCTACCGCGCGGTGGACAAGGACAAGCTGGGCAACCTGCTGCCCAACGAGGCCATCGAGGCCGCCGCCAAGGTCAGCAAGCAGCTCAAGGCCTTCCGCGACGTGATCGACCGCAGCTGGCGGCCGGACCCCTCCGCCCAGGAGCCGATGTGGCGCGCCCCGAACGGTCGCCTGCCGGAGATCTGGATGCCGGAGATCGAGGCCATCGCCGACGACACCCGCGCGCTGTTCAACTGGGCGCATGCCGCGCTGACCCAGGTGGCCAAAGGCAAGCCCGAGGATGCCGCGCGCGAACGCCTGCAGCGCAACCTCGGCATGGCGCTGGAGATGATCGAGCAGCAGCACAACCTGTGGACCGGCTGGCGCCGCGAAGACAAGGAGGGCCAGCCGCCGACCGCGCGCTGGATCACCCTCTCGCGCGATGGCGACCTGGTCCTGCATGGCTCGCCGGTGTCAGCCGCGAACGTGCTGCGCAAGCTGCTCTGGGATGAAGTGGACTCGGTGGTGATGACCTCGGCCACGCTCACCGGCGGCGGCGATTTCCAGGCGCTGGCGATCGACAACGGCATTCCGGCCGAGGCCGAGATGGTCTCGCTCGCCTCCCCGTTCGATCTGCCCAACCAGGCCCAGCTGATCGTGCCGGTGTTTCCGGTGACCCCGGATGACAAGGAAGGTCACCCCAAGGAGATCGCCAAGTACCTGGTCAAGGAGCTGGACTGGGACAAGGGCAGCATCGTGCTGTTCACCTCGCGCTGGAAGATGGAAAAGGTGGCCGAACTGATGCCGGCCGCGCAGCG
Organism: Stenotrophomonas sp. AGC87; assembly: GCF_057333975.1. NCBI lineage: Bacteria > Pseudomonadati > Pseudomonadota > Gammaproteobacteria > Lysobacterales > Lysobacteraceae > Stenotrophomonas > Stenotrophomonas sp. AGC87. The sequence continues at coordinate 238,365 of NZ_JBHFHW010000029.1, read as the reverse complement.
CAAACAGGTGCTGGTGCAGGGCGAAACGGCCAAGCAGAAGATGATCGACGAGCACCTGCGGCGCACCTCGGCCGGGGAGGGCTCGGTATTGTTCGGGCTCAATTCCTTCGGCGAGGGCCTCGATCTGCCCGGCGAAGCCTGCACCACGGTGGTGATCACCCAGGTGCCGTTCGCGGTGCCGACCGACCCGCAGACCTCGACGCTGAGCGAGTGGTTCGAAAGCCGTGGCCTGAACGCCTTCAACCTGATCGCGATCCCGCACGCCCTGCGCACGCTGACCCAGTTCTCCGGCCGGTTGATCCGCACCTCCACCGATACCGGCCGCGTGATCATCCTCGACTCGCGGCTGCTGACCCGTCGCTACGGCAAACGCATCATCGATTCACTGCCGCCGTTCAAGCGGGTGATCGGGTAGCGCCGAATACTTCCTGGCAGCTCGGTCAGGGGGGGCTTGCTTGTGGCGCGGCCGAGGTGTCGGGATGACGGCAGGCCTGATTGGAGTAGGCCTGCCGGTAGCTCTGGCCGAAGCACCGGACAAACGCATCGACCACATCGAGATTGGGCGGCCAGGCGACCTGCATCACCTCGCCGCTCGGCATCGTGAAACTGAAAAATCCGTCCTTGACGTTGGCCTCCCGCGGCACAGGCACGGCTGCCAGCGCCGCGCGGGCGGCGGCCAGGGCCGGCCGGTCCTTCTCGATGAGGGCGATGCTGGCATCCACATACGGATTCCAGCCACCGGCATCGGGTGCGGGTTTATAGGTCTGGCGCATGAGTGCCACCGCCCGCGCATCCTGCCCAGCCTCCGCGCGCAGCTGCGCTTCATGCCAGATCATCGTGCTGTTGCCGGCGGCCTTGGGCTGCGCACGGTAGGCCGCGATGAGATCGGCAGCGGCGAGCTGGCATTCGGCCTTCTCCGCCATCGGTCGCCAGCCGCCTTCCAGATCCTGATCAAACTGCTCCGGGGTCAGCGCCAGCATCGCGGCGCGATCCACGGTGCATTCGTCGGCGAAGGCCGGACATGCGACGGCCGACAAGGCCAGTATCAGCAGGGAACGCGTGCCGTGCATCGTCACATCCTTGTGCAGAGGTCTGAGCGGAGTGTTTGCCCATGCTGCACTCAGGTCAAGCCGGGAGGCCGCGCTGGCGCCGTCAGTCCTCCAGCTTCGCCAGGTCGCGCACCGCACCCTTGTCGGCACTGGTGGCCAGCAACGCATACGCCTTCAGCGCACCGGTGACCTTGCGCGGGCGTGCCTCGCGCGGCTTCCAGCCGAGCGCGTCCTGTTCGGCGCGGCGCGCGGCCAGCGCGGCGTCATCCAGCAGCAGATCGATGCGCCGTGCGGGAATGTCGATGCGGATGCGGTCGCCGTTGCGAACGAGGCCAATGGTGCCGCCCGAGGCCGCTTCCGGCGAGGCATGCCCGATCGACAGGCCCGAGGTGCCGCCGGAGAAACGTCCGTCGGTCAGCAGGGCGCATTGCTTGCCCAGCCCCTTGGATTTCAGATAGCTGGTCGGGTACAGCATTTCCTGCATGCCTGGGCCACCGCGCGGGCCTTCGTAGCGGATCACCACCACATCGCCGGCCACCACTTCATCGGCGAGGATGCCGGCTACGGCGGCGTCCTGGCTCTCGAACACACGCGCGTTGCCTTCGAACACGTGGATGGATTCATCGACGCCGGCGGTCTTCACCACGCAGCCATCGATGGCGAGATTGCCACGCAGCACCGCCAACCCGCCTTCGGCCGAATAGGCGTGCGCGACGGCGCGGATACAGCCCTCGGCACGGTCCACATCCAGCGTCGGCCAGCGCGTGGCCTGGCTGAAAGCGACCTGGGTGGGGATGCCGGCGGGCCCTGCGCGGAAGAAATCGTGGACGTTTTCATCGGTGCTCACCGCGACATCCCAGCGTGCGATCGCCTCGGCCAGGGTGCGGCTGTGCACGGTCGGCACGTGGGTATGCAGCAGGCCACCGCGCGCGAGTTCGCCGAGGATGCCGAACACCCCGCCAGCGCGATGCACGTCCTCCATGTGGTACTTCGGCGTGTTCGGGGCGACCTTGCACAGCTGCGGCACACGCCGCGAGAGTTCGTCGATGGCATGCAGATCGAAGTCCACCTCCGCCTCCTGCGCGGCGGCCAGCAGGTGCAGGATGGTGTTGGTCGAGCCGCCCATGGCGATATCCAGCGTCATCGCGTTCTCGAACGCTTCGCGGGTGGCGATGCCGCGTGGCAATGCACCGGCTTCTTCGCCGCCATACCAGCGATGGCACAGCTCCACGATCAGTCGCCCGGCGCGGCGGAACAGCTGCTCGCGGTCGGCGTGGGTGGCCAGGGTGGAGCCATTGCCGGGCAGCGACAAACCCAGTGCTTCGGTCAGGCAGTTCATCGAGTTGGCGGTAAACATGCCCGAGCACGAGCCGCAGGTGGGGCACGCGCTGCGCTCGTACTCGGCGACCTTCTCGTCGCTGGCGCTTTCATCGGCGGCGATCACCATCGCATCGACCAGGTCCAGCTTGTGCTCGGACAGGCGCGTCTTGCCGGCTTCCATCGGCCCACCGGAGACGAACACCACCGGGATGTTAAGGCGCAGCGCGGCCATCAGCATGCCGGGCGTGATCTTGTCGCAGTTGGAGATGCACACCAGGGCGTCGGCGCAGTGCGCGTTGACCATGTACTCCACCGAGTCGGCGATGATCTCCCGGCTGGGCAGCGAATACAGCATGCCGTCGTGGCCCATGGCGATCCCGTCATCCACCGCGATGGTGTTGAACTCCTTCGCCACGCCGCCGACCTGCTCGATCTCGCGCGCCACGAGCTGGCCCAGGTCCTTGAGGTGCACGTGGCCGGGCACGAACTGGGTGAACGAGTTGGCGACGGCGATGATCGGCTTGTGGAAGTCGCCGTCGGTCATGCCGGTGGCGCGCCACAGGGCGCGTGCGCCGGCCATGTTGCGGCCGGCGGTGGAGGTGCGGGAGCGGTATTCAGGCATGGTGGCTGGCAGGATCTGGCGGGCCGTGGGGGCGCGTTTCAGCTCGATTCTGCCGAAAAATTCCGGTTGCGTTTGCAACCACCTTCGCCGCTGCCGCGGCCCCGCCCAGAGCGAATGCTGAAACGCTGTTCATGTTTTGGACTTTGCCGGTTTTGGTTGTTCGCCCCGATCAGGCATGATTGGGGAGATAACCGTACTAGGGGGCATGACGCCATGAAACGTTCCAGGACCACTGCGCTGCTGTTGATGAGCGCTGCGCCGCTGCTGTTCACCGCCTGCCAGAAGAACGAGGCCGTGCAGGTGCAGGAAGGGCTCTACACCTCGGTACAGGCCTGCACCGAAGCCACCGGCGATCCGTCCAGCTGCCGCACCGCGTTTGCCGAAGCGCAGAAGCAGTCGGCCGATGCGGCCCCCAAGTACGCCACGCGTGAAGCCTGTGAGGCCGAATACAACGCCGAGCAGTGCGTGGAACAGAAGACCTCCACCGGCCATTCGTTCATCGGCCCGATGATGATGGGCTTCTTCATGTCGCAGATGCTGAGCAACCGTGGCGGCGCAGGCCTGGCCCAGCAGCCGGCAGCGAGCCCGGCTTACCAGGACAAGGCCAAGGGCTGGGCACGCCCGGGTCCGTCCACCGGTGGCATGAACACGGCCAGCGGCATCGGCGCTGGCAAGGCCGGCCTGGCGCCGGTCAACGCCACCCCGAACCGGGCGGTCACCGCCAGCCGCGGCGGCTTCGGCAACACCAGCAGCAACCGCAGCAGCGTCGGCGGCTGATCGATGCAGCGCGTGCGTATCGCCGAGCGCAGCCAATGGCGCGCTCGGGCCGAAGAATCCGGGTTCCGTTTCCACACCATCGATGGCCTGCCGTACTGGGATGAAACCGCGTACTACGCCTTCACCCTGCGCCAGATCGAACAGGACATCGAAGATCCCAGCGCCGAGCTGCATGCGATGGCGATGGATCTGGTGGACGAGGTGGTGGGCAGCCAGCAGTTGATGGACCAGCTGGCGATCCCGCCGCAGTTCCGCGACTGGATCGCTGACAGCTGGCGCCGCCGCGAGCCGCACCTGTATGGGCGGCTGGATTTCGCCTACGACGGCACCGGCCCGGCCAAACTCTACGAGCTGAATTACGACACGCCCACCTCGCTGTTCGAGGCCTCGTTCTTCCAGTGGCAGTGGCTGGAAGACCAGCGCAACCAGAACCGGCTCCCGCCGCATGCCGATCAGTTCAATGCGATCCATGAGGCGCTGGTCGAACGCTTCGGTGAGCTGGCCGCCCAGTTGCCGCCGCCGCTGTATTTCAGCGCGGTCGGTGCCTCGGAAGAAGACCAGGGCACCGTCGCCTACCTGCGCGACTGTGCGGCCCAGGCAGGCCTGCGTGGCGACGCGATCGCGATCGAGGATATCGGCCTGTCCGAGGACGGGCGCTTCACCGCGCTCGACGACACCGTGATCGGCAGCCTGTTCAAGCTGTATCCGCTGGAAGACCTGATGACCGAGTCGTTCGGCCAGGCGCTGCCCGCCTCCGGCGTGCAGCTGCTGGAACCGGCGTGGAAGGCGATCCTCAGCAACAAGGGCGTGCTGCCGCTGCTGTGGCAGCGTCACCGTGGCCACCCGAACCTGCTCGCTGCCGAGTTCGACGATGGCAGCGAGCTGCCGCGCGGCTGGGTGCGCAAGCCGTTGTTCTCACGCGAGGGCGCCAATGTGGCCATGCACCTGGCCGATGGCAGTTGGCAGGAAAGCGAAGGCCCGTACACCGGCCCGGCGATCCGCCAGGCCGCGCATCCGCTTACCGCGTTCGATGGCGGTTATCCGCTGATCGGCAGCTGGGTGGTAGGTGATCAGGCCTGTGGCATGGGTATCCGCGAAGACAACAGCCGGATCACCCGCGACAGCGCCCGCTTCGTACCGCACGCGATCATCGACGAAGCACCGACGCGTATCTATCTCTGATCGTTACAACAACCCATCCCGCTTGACTGCCAGATAGCGCTCCACCAGCGCCCCGGGCAGTGCTTCGGCGGTGACATCCAGCACCATCACCCGGTGGCTGCGCAGCGCGTCATGTGCGTCGCTGCGCTGCTGCAGGTAACGCGCGATCGCACCGGCCTGGGCAGCGTCCTGCAGGGTCTCCACCGGCTGGGCCAGCGCATCATCCAGCGCGCGTTCGCGCAGGCTGGCCACGCACACCAGGTGCTGGCGTTGCAGCAGGCGCACCGCCGCAAGCAGGTCTTCGATGTCCTCATCGCGCACGTTGGTGACCAGCATCACCAGCGAGCGGCGGCGCTGACGCAGTGACAGTTCGGTGGCCGCGGCGAGGTAATCGGTGGCGACCGGCTGCGCCTGCAGATCGTAGCTGGCGCGCAGCAGGGTATCGATGGTGCCCATGCCGCGTTTCGGCGCGACCCAGCGGCTCTCGCCCCCGGCTGCGAAGAGGCCCGCACCGTCGCCTTGGCGCAGCGCGAGGTAGGACACCACCAGCGCCGCATTGAGCACATGATCGAAGTGCGACAGCCCGCCTTCGCTGGCCATCATGCGCCGGCCGGTGTCGATCATCAGCACCAGTTGCTGGTTCTTCTCGTCCTGGTACTCGCGCGAGATCAGCTTGCGCGCACGCGCCGTCGCCTTCCAGTCGATCTGGCGCAGACTGTCGCCCACGCGGTACTCGCGCATCTGGTGGAAATCGGTGCCTTCGCCGCGGCGGCGCTTGAGGTGCGCGCCGACCAGACGCGAGGCCTGTTCGGCACTGAACAGCGCAAAGCGCGTCAGCGGGGCGAAGTTGGGGTAGACGCGCACCGTCATCGCCGGCGGCAGTTGCCGCCGCTGATGCCACAGCCGCCAGGCGCTGTGCATGCGCAGGTGCACGCCGTCGAATACGAAGCGGCCACGCGCGGTCGGGGTCAGCCGGTACGCCACACTGCTGGTCACCATCGGCTTGAGCGCCAGTGACCGCGGCAGGCCCTGCAGGCTCCAGCCACCGGGCACCAGATCGAACACGTCCACGCGCTGGTGCCGGCTCGATTCCAGCCGCAGCGTCGCCTCACGTTCGACATTCAGTGCCAGCGACTCTGGCAGCTCGCGGTGCACACTCGGCGAGGGTTGGCGACGCAGGCGCAGCAGGTCCACCAGCGCAATCAGCGCCACGCCACCACCGATCGCCCACCAGACCGCGTGCGGCCATGCGCCGATCACCACCGGCACGCCGAGCAGGCCCCAGCCGGCCAGCAATGCCAGCAGTAGTGCGCCCGGCCTCATGCCGGTCGCTCGCGATGGAGGACGCACCCACTCATTTGCGCGGTGCGTCCACCTTGGCCAGCAGCGCGGTCAGCGCATCGTCGGCGCTCTGTCCTTCGATCTGCAGTTCCGGCGCCAGGGCGATACGGTGGCGCAGGGCGGGCTTGGCGATATCGCGCACGTCATCGGGGGTGACGAAATCACGACCGGACAGCACGGCCTGCGCACGCGCCGCACGCACCAGCGCGATGCTCCCGCGCGGGCCGGCACCCAGCGCGATACCCGGCCATTGCCGCGTGGCGGCGACGATCCGTACCGCGTAGTCGATCACTTCCGGGTCGACCGTGATTGCCGCGGTCGCCTGCTGCAATGCGACCACCTCGGCCGCGTTCAGCACGCGTGGCACCTGCGACAGATCGAAATCGGCAGCGCTGCGGCCGGTTGTGATCGCATCGACCATGCGCTTCTCATCGTCCAGCGTCGGGTAATCGATCAGCACCTTCAGCAGGAAACGGTCCAGCTGCGCTTCGGGCAGCGGGTAGGTGCCTTCCTGCTCGACCGGGTTCTGCGTGGCCAGGGTCAGGAACGGCGGGGTCAGCGCGAACGCCTTGCCCTCGATGGTCACCTGGCCTTCCTGCATCACTTCCAGCAGAGCCGACTGGGTCTTGGCCGGGGCGCGATTGATTTCATCGGCGAGCAGCAGGTTGGTGAACACCGGGCCGCGGCGGATCTTGAAGCTCTCCGTCTTCGGGTCGTACACCGCATGGCCGCTGACATCGCTGGGCATCAGGTCCGGGGTGAACTGCACGCGGCCGTAATCCAGCTCCAGCGCCTGGGCGAGCGCGCGCACCAGCAGGGTCTTGCCCAGCCCGGGCACGCCTTCAATCAGCACGTGGCCGCCGGCCAGCAGCGCGATCAGGATCTGGTCGAGGACCTCGGGCTGGCCGATGAAGGCGCGGCCCACGGCCTCGCGCACGGCATCGACGCGCTCGGACAACGGCGCCGGCGATGGCGTCACGACGGGAGGGGACAGCGGCGGCGGAAGCGTCGGCTCGGTCATAGCAGGTTTCTCATCTGGATCAGCAGGCGGATGCGGTCGCGCAGGCCGGCGACGTCGTGGGAGGCGGGTGGGGTCAAGGCGGTCTGCACGCGCTCGTGCGACCACTGCAGCAGGGTGGCGACGGCGTGTACCCGAGCCTCGCCGCTCAGTGCGGCCGCACTCGGCGAACGCCGCCGCAGACGCGCCAGGAACGCGCGGCGGACCGCGTCATACAACAGCGGTGCCTTGCCGAAGCGCAGCAGGTGTTCGCCGCTGGCGCGGATGTGTTCGAGCAGCGAGCGCCGTTCCGCGGCAGGCGAGGGCAGTTCACTGCCCAGGCGCTGCGCGCGCTGCCAGAGCCAGCCGAGCAGGGCCAGCAGCAACGGTGCCCACACCGGCCAGCCGAGGTAGAACACGCGGTTCCACAACGATGGCGGGCGCGAAGCGTAGACCAGCCACATCGTGCCCTTCCCATAGTTGGGCGCCAGCACGTACCGGGTGAGATCGCGGTGGGCTTTGTCGTGCAGCCCATCAACGAGGGCGTTGGCAGCGTTCGGCGCGGCGATCGGGTTGGGCCGGCCCTTGCCCTGCATGAAGGCCATGTCGGCCAGCACATCGATGCGCCCCTGGCCGTGGCGCAGGCGGGCGAAGACCAGATTGGCCGCGTTGCCCCACTCGCGCTCGAGCCCCATGCCCGCGGGTGGCTCCACCGCGAAGCGGCGGCCAGTGCAGAACTCCACATGCTGTGGGTCATCGCGCACGTGGAACGGCTGGCAATCACTCCGGTGGTCCGCGCTGTCCACGCCGAGCGCATCCAGCAGCGGGCCATTGCGCGCGGTGTCCTTGGCCACCGGTGGCGTGCGCACGATCAGGTGCCCACCACGTTCCACCCAGGCCATCAGCGTTGCCACGGCGGGTGCGGGCACTTCCGCGCTGTCCTGCAGCAGCACCAGGGTATCGCCCGGTTCCAGCGGCATCCGGGGGAGGTCCAGGCGTGGGCGCGACTGCACGGTCAGCCCCTCTGCACGCAGCGCCTGGCCGAGTACGTACAGCGGGTTGTAGCTGGCTTCGCCCTGTGGCGGCAGCCGCTCGACCTGGGTCACCCGCTCGTGCGTACGCAGGAACAGGATCGCCAGCGGCACGCCGACTACCAGCAGGCCAAGGACGATCAGCAGCCAGCGCAGACGGACGCTCACGCGCGCCACCCGAACTGGGCCTGCAGAATCGCCGCCAGCGCATCGAAGTCATCATCGCTGGGCAGTCGGCCGGCATACGCGGCGTACTGCCAGACCCGCACGATGCGCGCGAACAGGCTGCGGTCGGCCTCGACCGGCATCCGACGCGAGGCACGCAGGCACTGCGCTTCGGTGGCACCGGGGGGCAGGCTGATCCCGGCGCGCTCGCTCATCGATTCCACACTGGCGCGGTACAGCAGCGCCAGCGCCTGGCGGGGGCGGCCTTGCTGCCACAGGGCACGCGCACGCGACGCCGGATCGGGCGGCACCACGTCCGGTATCCGGATCGGTTCTTCCACGACCGCCGCGGCCTTCGCACGACGGCGCTGCCCGGAGCCGCGCAGCCAAGGCAGCCAGCGCGGTGCGGTGGCCAGCAGCAGCAACACCAGGACCCCGACCACCGCCCACAGCGACCATTCGGCGATCCGGGCCGGCAACAGCGGCCCCTTGTTGCCGCGTTGGCCATTGGCCTTGGCCGCGGCCTCACGTTTCGCCTTCTCCGCCTCGGTTGCATCGCTCTCGATGCGCGTCCACTCGGTGACCTCACGGGTCGGACTCTGCAGCGGGTCTTCATACGCGCGCTGCACGGCCTGGCGGAAGCCAGCCGTATCCACCGCTTCAGCGCCAAAGATGATCGGGGGCGTGTTGTCCGGATCGTTGTCGTACGTCCGCGGCGGGTCATCGGCGTCATCGTCTTCGCCACCGTCGGTATCCGCGTCCGCGTCCGAAGCCGCATCGGCGTCTTGCGCAGGCGGCGGAGCGTCATCGGCCGGTGTCGGCAACGCACTCTTGGTGTTCGACTGCGCCGGTGCCTGTTGGGCGTGCAGTGCCGCGCCGGGCCAGACCAGCACAAGGGCCAGCACCAGCAGTGGCGCAGCGCGCTGCAATCGTGCCTGCAGGCGCCGGAAGGCGATCTCCAGATCCCACGCTTCCATCTGCGTACGCCGGTCCAGATACAGGCCGAAGCCGGCACCGACATAGAACGGCCCGATCAGCGTGGCGGCCAACCAGAACAGCAGGTTCACGCCCAGCTGCATCCACGCCGGCATGTCCTGCTTGGCCAGCTCCCACGCCGCGCGCCACGAGTCGGACAGCAGATCCACCGGGATGAACAGGAACACCGCGGCGATGCCGCCGACCACCAGCACGATCTCGAAGACCATGCACAACAGCGTCAGCAGTACGGCATGGCCCATCGCGCCACCGGCGATGGCGCGCCGACGTTGGCGACGATGCGCGGCGTCGGTGCCCTCAAGCAGATTCACCGGCAGCAGCACCGATCGCAGCGGACTCAGGCGCCGCCAGCCCAGATACCCCCAGAAGCCCTCCCAGCCCCACGTGCGCTGCGCGCGCACTGTCTGCGCGGTGGTGGATGCATCGCCGAACACCCCGCGCGAGATCACGTACAACGCGATGCGCTCGAACAACGGCTTGAGCCACCACATCGCCAACCAGGCCCAGCCGAAACTGTCGGTCCACCAGGCCAGCGCGTTGAGCAGCACGAACACCGGCAGCGACACGATCACCCACGGTGCCCAGATCGCCGCCGCATGCCGGCGCACCAGGGCCATGCCCAGCTCCATGGCTTCCCAGCCGGAGCGTGCGCGCAGGACGACGTTGAGCCGGTCAATCTGCATCGGCTGCCCCACGTCCGCCACGCCACAACCACACCAGCACGGTGGTCCACAGCACGGCAGCTACGCTGTATTTGCCCCACGCCGGAATCGCCGCGATCGAGGACCAGAACGCTTCGATGAAGGCGGCGATCAGCAACATCGCCGCGACCCCAACGCACAGCTTGGCCCCGATCACACCGCCCTCGACCAGCGCATCGATGCGCCGCCGGCGGCCGGGCGCGAGCAGTTTCATGCCCAGCTGCAGGCCCGCCCCGCCGGCGATCACGATCGCGGTCAGTTCGAACGCGCCGTGGCCGGCCACGAAGCGCCAGAACGGATCGCCATGCCCGATGTGCTGCAGATGGCCGGCGACCGATCCGATGCCGACGCCGTTGAACAGCATCACCAACACGGTGCCCACGCCGGCAATCAGCCCGAAGGCGAACGTGCGCAGGCCGATGCTGATGTTGTTCATGATGTAGTAGCCGAACATCGTCCAGTTGGTGCCGCTGTCGCGGCCCAGGTTCGGTGAGGCCGGGTCGTACATGCGTTCGAATTCGGCGATGCGCGCGTTGTCCATCAGCAGATGGATCAGCTCGGGGCGCCACAGGATCAGCGCGAAACTGCCCACCAGCGGCACCACGAACAAGGCGGCGGCCACCCACATGCTGCGCGCCTGGCTGCGCACCAGCTGCGGAAAATCGGCGAACAGGAAGGCGAGCGCACGCCGCCACTGCGGGCGCGGCGTGCGGTAGAGCAGGGTGTGGCCCTGCTGCATCAGCTGCTGCAGGCGTGCGACCAGCTGCGGGCTGTAGCCGCGCCGTCGCGCCAGTGCCAGCTGTTGGCACAGGCGGCGGTAGCGCTGCGGGAAATCGCCATCGTCCAGACCCGCGTGGGCCGGCTGCCGGCGCGCCTGCCGCGGGCGCTCACCGCGCTGGGCCAGCCACTCCTCCAGTGCCTGCCATTCGGCCTGGTAGCGGGCGACGAACTGCGCCTGTCTCATCGCCGCCCCAGCAGCCAGTTGGCCATCGCATACAGGCGCAGCACGCCGACCTGGCCGTGGCTGCCGGTGAGTGGCGAGGCGATGTCGGCCAGCTCCTGCTGGCGCGGGACCGACAGCCGCGGCGCGCGCTCGGCGAAGGCGACCACGGCGGCCTGTTCGGCCGGCTGCAGGGGCTGCGGCGGGGGCAGCACGCTGCCGACCGGCACGGTACCCCCCAGCGGCGCTGCGCCCTGGTGGATCACCACGGTGCCGGCGACCAGATCGCCAAGGCGGCGGCCATGCGCATCGAACAGGCTCGACAGCAGTCCCAGTGCATACCCGAACGGCAGCATGTCCACGGTGCGCAGCAGGTTGCGGGTGATCGCGCTCATCCAGCCGATTGGTCCACCATCGCTCGCCACCACGCGCAGGCCCATCGCGCGCTTGCCCAGCGTGCGGCCCCAGCAGGCTTCCTGGACGATGGTGTAGGCCCACATCAGCAGGAACATCAGGCCCAGGTAGAGCCCTTGGCCGAACCCGCCGAGGAAGGCCAGCGGAATGCTCAGCATCATCAGTGCGCCGACCCGGATCACGAAGTCGATCACCCACGCCAGCGCACGCGGCAACGGCCCGGCCACGGGCAGGTGCAGAGGCACGCCTTCGGGAGTGATGACCTCCCGGTAGGTATCCAGCATGGGCGCGCTCATCGGCGGCGCATCACGGTGGATCGTACGGAAGGGCACAGGGGACGCCGGATTCCTCTCCGGTCTGCCAGCGGGGGCATGCGGTTCTCGACTGCTTCCTGGTCGGCTGAGGACTTTACCGCGCACGGATCCCGATGCCCAGCGGGGTGGCCGCAATCAACCCCGGTACTGGTCCTTCAGGCGCACGTAGTGATCGGCCGAGTAATGCAGCGACTCGATCTCCTTGTCGCTGAGCGTGCGTGCCAGCCGTGCCGGGTTGCCCAGCCAGAGCTCACCCTCGCCGACCACCTTGCCCGGGCCAAGCACCGCGCCGGCGCCGAGGAAGCCGTGCGTGCTTACCTGCGCGCCATCCAGGATGCAGGCGCCCATGCCGATCAGGCAGTAATCGCCGATCGTGCAGGCATGGATGATGGTGCCGTGGCCGACGGTGACGCCCTCACCGATGATCGTCGGGTAGCCGCCCTTGTTGAACGGGCTGTGGTGGCTGACGTGGATGATGGTGCCGTCCTGGATGTTGCTGCGCGCACCGATCCGCACATGGTTCACATCGCCGCGGATCACCGTGCCCGGCCACACCGAGACATCATCGCCCAGCACTACATCGCCGATGATCGTGCAGGCCGGATCGATGTAGACGCGCTCGCCGAACACGGGCAGTTTGTCGAGGAAGGGGCGGATCGGGGACATGCGCAAACTCCGGCAACGCAGGGGCTGGGACGCTGCCTGCAGCATTGTCCCGGCCCCCGATGATAGCGCGGGGGCGCCCGCCACCCGTTGAAGGGCGTACACCAGCGGGGTAGAGCCGACCGTTGGTGGTTGCTGTACTACGCGGCGCGGGTGCGGCGCGCGCGTTCCAGATGCACCAGCAGCAGCGAGATCGCCGCCGGGGTCATGCCGGGGATCCGCTGGGCCTGGCCGAGGGTCTGCGGCCGCACGCGCTCGAGCTTCTGCTGCACTTCCGCCGAGAGACCGCGCACGCCGGCGTAATCGAAATCGGCCGCGATCGCGGTGTTCTCGTGGCGCTGCTGGCGTTCGATCTCGTCGCGCTGGCGGTCCAGGTAGCCGGCGTACTTCACGCCGATCTCGACCTGTTCGGCGACCTTGGCATCGGCCACGGCCGGGCCAAGCGACGGCACCTGCATGAGCGTGGCGTAGTCCAGTTCCGGGCGCTTGATCAGATCCAGCACATTGGTTTCGCGGCTGACCGCCACGCCCAGCGTGGCCTCCACTTCGCGGCCCAGCGCATTGCCCGGCGTGGCCCACAGCGCACGCAGCCGTGCGGTTTCCTGCGTCACCGCGTCCTGCTTGGTCTGGAAGGCCGCCCAGCGGCGCTCGTCGACCAGGCCCAGCTCGCGGCCGAGGCCGGTCAGGCGCACATCGGCGTTGTCCTCGCGCAGCTGCAACCGGTATTCGGCGCGGCTGGTGAACATGCGATACGGCTCGTTGGTGCCGTGGGTGATCAGGTCGTCGACCAGGACACCCAGGTAGGCCTCATCGCGGCGCGGGCACCAGCCGGCGTCGTCACGGGTGAAGCGCGCGGCGTTGAGCCCGGCCAGCAGGCCCTGCGCGGCGGCTTCTTCATAGCCGGTGGTGCCGTTGATCTGGCCCGCGAAGAACAAGCCGCTGACGGTCTTGGTCTCCAGCGTGTTCTTCAGCCCGCGCGGATCGAAGAAGTCGTATTCGATCGCGTAGCCGGGGCGGGTGATGTGCGCGTTCTCGAAGCCGCGCATGCTGCGCACCAGTTCCAGCTGCACATCGAAGGGCAGCGAGGTGGAGATGCCGTTGGGGTAGATTTCGACCACATCCAGCCCTTCGGGCTCGACGAAGATCTGGTGGCTGGCCTTTTCCGCGAAACGCACCACCTTGTCCTCGATGGAGGGGCAGTAGCGCGGGCCGATGCCTTCGATCTGGCCGCTGTACAGCGGCGAGCGGTGCAGAGCGTTGCGGATGATCTCGTGGGTGCGCTCGCTGGTGTGGGTGATCCAGCAGCTGACCTGCGCCGGGTGCTCGGCCGCGCTGCCGAGGAAGGACATCACCGGGCGCGGATCGTCGCCGGGCTGTTCTTCCATGAGGCTGTAGTCCAGCGAGCGGCCATCGATACGCGGCGGCGTGCCGGTCTTGAGGCGGTCGATCACGAACGGGCGCTCGCGCAGGCGTGCGGCCAGCGTCGTCGCCGGCGGGTCGCCCATGCGACCGGCGGCGTACTGCGTTTCACCGACGTGGATCTTGCCCGCCAAGAAGGTGCCGGCGGTGAGCACCACCGCGGCCGCGCTGAAGCGCAGCCCGGTCTGGGTGATCGCACCGCGCACGGCATCGCCTTCGATGATCAGGTCATCGACCGCCGCTTGGAATACCGTCAGGTTGGGCTGGGCTTCGACGATCTGGCGGATCGCCATCCGGTACAGATTGCGGTCGGCCTGGCAGCGCGTGGCGCGCACGGCCGGGCCTTTGGAGGCATTGAGCGTGCGCCACTGGATGCCGGCGCGGTCGGCGGCATGCGCCATCGCGCCGCCCAGGGCATCGATCTCCTTGACCAGATGGCCCTTGCCGATGCCGCCGATCGCCGGGTTGCAGCTCATCGCGCCGATCGTTTCCACGTTGTGGGTCAGCAGCAGGGTGCGCGCACCGCTGCGCGCGGCCGCCAGCGCGGCCTCGGTGCCGGCGTGGCCGCCGCCGATGACGATCACGTCGTAGCGGTAGAAGGTGTCAGTCATGGCGGAGAAACTCGGGACGGGGCCGGGCGGCCCGGATCAGCCCTGGAGGCAGGGCGCGGGTGGCGATTTTAGCGCCATTCGTCGGGGGCCATGAAATCCACCCTCAAGTTGGCACGTTTTCTGCAGATAACCCAATAGCACCCAGGATGGCATGCGCCTTGTGCGTAACGGACCGGAATTGGAACAGGGGCCGGTCCAAGCGCATCGTGGGGAAGCAGAGGGGCCGGTAGTCGGGGGACTGCCGGCCCTGTTTTTTTGCCGGCCCGCGGCGGCTGCCTGGGCGCCAGATACAAAAGGCCCCCCCCTTGGC
>NZ_JBHFHW010000029.1:221031-223461 GCF_057333975.1 Stenotrophomonas sp. AGC87 | reverse complement strand
GGGGGGCCCTTCTGCGTTGTAGGTGCCGACATCCGACAGGGCCGGAACAGGGGGGATCCAGATGTTCCTGGCGGATATCGACATAGAGCCGAATGTGACGCCACTTGTCGCTTTTGGCACTTTGTGACCGTGACTGTCACCGCCCGGCTAGAGTGAACTGCCGGGCGCGTGAAAATCAAGCCATCTCAGGGCTCAACTGTGCGTTGGTTCGCATTGTTGAGATTCCGCCACGGGGAACCGTTCATCCTCGGCGCAGCCGGACGCGGTGCCTGGGCCGGGCGTGCCTGGGGCGGCGGCGACGGGCGCTGCTGTTGCTGCTGCTGCTGCGGGCGGCGCGGGCCACCAAGCGAATCCATGTTCCGCCACGGGGAGCCGCCGTTGTTGGGACGCGGGCGATCCGGCGGACGGGTGGGGTTGCCGTTGCCGGGTCGCGGCGGCGGCCGATGATTGTGCGGCGGGCGATAGTTCGGGTACGGGCGATACACCGGATAGCCGTAGCCACCGCCATACCCACCGCCGTAACCGTAATAGCCACCACCACCGTAGTAGCCGCTGCCGTACCCGTAGGGATACCCGGCCGGGTAGCGGTACTCGACCGAGGGTGCGCCGTGGTAGTAGCCGTTGCCACCGCCGCCACCGCCGACATAGTCGTACGTCGCGCAGCCGGACAGGGCCAATAACAGGCCACCGGCAAGAACAAGGCGCATTTTCATGATGGGGTCCCCCCAAAGGGCTGTAGGGCCAGCTTCAGCCCAAGGCATTGAATCGGCCCTTAACTCGGCCCGATCCGAATGAATGGTTGCCATGCTGACACGTTCATCCAGACGGGTGTGGACGTGGGGCATACGTTAATCTTGCGTCATGAGCGATTCACCCTTGCCCTGTGTTGACGACGTGCTGGCGGCGGCGGCGCGCATTGCCGTGCACGCCTGCGTGACGCCGGTACTGCGCTCGCGCACGCTGGATGCGATGACCGGCGCCACCGTGTTCTTCAAGGCCGAGCATCTGCAGCGCAGCGGGGCGTTCAAGTTCCGCGGTGCCTGCAATGCCGTCTGGGCGCTGGACGATGCGCAGGCCCGGCGCGGGGTAGTCACCCACTCTTCGGGCAACCATGGCGCCGCGTTGGCGCTGGCCGCACGTACCCGCGGGATCGCCTGCCACGTGGTGGTGCCCGAGGGCGCGGTGGCGGCGAAACTGGCCAACATCGGCCGCCATGGGGCCACGTTGTGGCGCTGCGATGCCTCGATCACCGCGCGTGAGGCGATGTGCGCCCAGGTCCAGGCCGAAACCGGGGCGACCCTGGTGCATCCGTATACCGACCCCCAGGTGATCGCCGGCCAGGGTACGGCTGCGCTGGAGCTGCTGCACGCCAGCGAGGGCCTGGACATGATGGTGGTGCCGGTGGGCGGTGGTGGTCTGGCGGCGGGCACGCGGCTGGCACTGCAGGCCGCCAACCCGGCGGTCGAGCTGGTCCTGGCCGAGCCGCTGGGCGCGGCCGATACCGCACGCTCGCTGGCGGCTGGTGAGCGCCGCGTCGAGTTCACCCCCGACACCGTCTGCGATGGCCTGCGCGGGACGCTGGGCGCGCCCAACTTCGCCCTGCTGCAGGGCGCGGCCGAGGTCATCACCGTCGCCGATGAGGCCACCGTCGCCGCCATGCGGCAGATCTGGCAGGTGCTCAAGCAGGTGGTGGAGCCGTCCTCGGCCATCGCCCTGGCGGCGATCCTCGCCGAACCGGCGCGCTTTGCCGGCAAACGGGTGGGCGTGGTGCTGTCCGGCGGCAACGTCGATCTGGATGCGCTGCCGTGGGGCGCGGCATGAGCCGGCGCACACGGGTGGGTTTGTTCGGGTGGCTGTGGCGGCTGTGCATTGTGCTGGCCGTGTGGCTGCTCGGGGTCACGGCGTGGATCGTCTGGATCGGCGAGCGCGACCAGGCGCAGAAGGCCGACGCGATCATCGTGCTCGGCGCGGCGGCGTATGACGCCAAGCCGTCGCCGGTGTTCGAAGAGCGCATCCGGCACGGGCTGGACCTGTACCAGCAGGGCTATGCGCCGCTGCTGATCTTCACCGGCGGCTACGGCGGCACCGGCGCACGCTTTTCCGAATCGCAGGTGGCGCGCCGCTACGCGCTCAAGCAGGGCGTGCCCGACGATGCGATCCTGATCGAGACCGCTTCACGCACCACGCGGCAGAACCTGATCGAGGCGCGGCGCTTGATGGATCAGCGCAAGTTGCACCGCGTGATCATCGTCAGCGATCCGCTGCACATGGCCCGCGCGCTGCGTCTGTGCCGCGACCTGGGCATCGATGCGCTGGCCTCGTCCACGCCGAGCACGCGCTTCCGCAGCTTCCACACCAGCTGGCGGTTCCTGGCGCAGGAAATCTACTTCTTCCATCGCGATCTGTTCCCGTCGTAGAGCCGACCAACGG
>NZ_JBHFHW010000029.1:161027-220968 GCF_057333975.1 Stenotrophomonas sp. AGC87 | reverse complement strand
TGTGTATAAGAGGCGCCTCTACGCGATCAGCGCGGGTGGCTCAGGGCGTTTTGCGGCGGATCGGAATCGCCGAGATCGGCACCGTGGCGACATCGTGTCCCCGCTCGCGGATCGGCGCGCCGCCTTCCGGCGCCCACGCGTGTGCGTAGATCACTTCCCAGCTGCTGGGCAGCTTGCCGTCTTCGCGCCGCAGCGGCTCGTAGGCCGCACGCGCGGCATCGAAGCGCCCGCGCCCGGTCAGCGTGTGGCGGCGGTCCTGGCGCGCGTTGGTGGCGCCGATCGCCTGCAGTTCGCGCATCAGCGCGGTCAGGTCGTCGTAGGTCAGGGTGAACAGGTCGCGGTCCAGTACGGGATCGCGGAAGCCGGACATCATCAGCGCATCGCCGAACTGTGCGATCGGTGCGAAGCGACTGACGTGCGGCACCTCGTCGGCGGCGGCGAACGCATCGCGCAGTTCGATCAGGGTCTCCGGCCCGAACGTGGAGACCAGCAGCAGGCCCCCGGGCTTGAGCGCGCGGCGGAACCCGGCGAACACCGCCGGCAGATCCTCCACCCACTGCAGGCACAGGTTGCTGAAGATCACATCCACGCTCTGGTCCAGCACCGGCAACGCCTGCGCATCGCCACACACGCGCGAGAACGGCTTCCACCAGCCGGCCTGCTTCTTCGCTTCGCGCAGCATCGGCTGGGCCAGATCCAGCGCGATCACCTGTGCCTTCGGCCAGCGCTTCTTCATGAGCGCGCTGGCGTGGCCGGTGCCGCTGCCGACATCGAGCACCACCTGCGGCTGGCGGTTTTCCAGATAATCCAGCGATTCGAGCAGGCGCTTTTCCACCTCGCGCTGCAGCGCCGCGGCGGCGTCGTAACTGCTGGCGGCGCGCGAGAAGGCGCGGCGGACGTGATGGGGATCGAAGCTGGACGTCATGGGGTACTCACGGCTCAAAACGGTGGTGCGGTGGAATCAGAAGGTGCCCGGGTAGGCGCCGCCATCGATCAGCAGGTTCTGCCCGGTGATGTAGCCGGCCTGTGCGCTGCACAGGAAGGCGCAGGCGGCACCGAACTCATCGGCGGTGCCGAAGCGGCCGGCGGGAATATGCGTGCGTTTGCGCTCGGCCAGCTGGCCGGCATCGATGCCCTGCTGCTGCGCCAGATACGCGAAGTTGCCGCGCAGGCGATCGGTGTCGAACTGGCCCGGCAGCAGATTGTTGAGGGTGACATTGTGGGCGACGGTCTTGCGTGCCAGCCCGGCCACGAACCCGGTCAGCCCGGAGCGCGCGCCGTTGGACAGCCCGAGGATGTCGATCGGGGCCTTCACCGAAGAAGAGGTGATGTTGACCACGCGGCCGAAGCCACGCTCGATCATGCCATCCACCGTGGTGCGGATCAGCTCGATCGGGGCCAGCATGTTGGCGTCCAGCGCGGCGATCCAGTCCTCGCGGGTGAACTGGCGGAAATCGCCCGCCGGCGGGCCCCCCGCGTTGTTGACCAGGATGTCGACCTGCGGGCAGGCGGCCAGCGCGGCGGTACGGCCTTCGGGCGTGGTGATGTCGGCAATCACGCCGATTACCCGGCGTGCGCCCGGCAGGCCCTGCAGGTCGAGCACGGCGCGTTCCAGGGCCGCTTCGCCGCGCGCGGCGATGACCACGTTGACGCCCTCCCGGGCGAGTGCGCGTGCACAGCCCAGCCCGAGGCCTTTGCTGGCGGCGCAGACCAGGGCCCAGCGGCCGGCGATTCCAAGATCCATGGGTCAGTCCTGTGGGAAAAGGCAGGCGTACATGATCGGCGATGCGCGGCCGGAACAGGTCAAGGCAGCGCGGCAACAAAGTGTTGCAGCTGCGCGGCCACCTCGTCGGTATGGCCGAGGAAGGGTGCATGCCCGCCCTGGGCGATCACATGCGCCTGCGCGCCCGGCGCCAGCGCGGCGGCAGCCTGCATGGCCCGCGCCGAGACCAGCCGGTCGCGCTGGCCGGCCAGCCACAGGCTGGGCTTGCCCAGCTGGGCCAGGGCGCCGCGCAGGTCGGTGTTTTCCAGCAGGCGCAGGCCTTCCTGCAAGGCGCGCGGGGCCGGCTCGCCGCGCGCGACCAGCATCTCGCGCAGCGTGCGCAGTTCCTGCCGCGCGTGTTCGGAGCCCATCGCATCCAGCGCGAGGAAGCGCTCCAGCGTGCCGCGATAGTCCTGCGCGAGGTCCTGGCCGAACTGTTCGAACACCGCCGGTTCCACCGCATGCGGCCAGTCGTCGCTGCGCACGAAACGCGGCGTGGCGGCGATCATCGCCAGCGCACGCACCTGGGGCAGGGTCGCGGCAGCATGCAGCGCGAACAGACCCCCGAGCGACCAGCCGCACCAGACCGCCGGCGGCGTGGCTGCGGCGATGGCATTGACCACGTACGGCAGGCGCAGCGGCGTGGTGTCATCGCGGCTGGCGCCGTGGCCCGGCAGGTCCACCAGGTGCAGCTGCATGTGCGCCGACAGGCGGTCCACCAACGGCGCGAACACGCCGCCGTGCAGGGCCCAGCCGTGGATCAGGACCAGCGCGGGGCCTTGGCCGATGACATCGATCTGCATGCTCAACCCAGCGCTGTCACGCGGTCAGGGCAGTCAGCGATGGCGGCTGCACCACGGTGTCGCGGGCGTGCGCGATCGCATCGACCAGTGCGCGCACCTCGGCGGGTGCGTGCAGGGCGGACAGGGTCACCCGCAGGCGCGCCTTGCCCTCCGGTACGGTGGGCGGACGGATCGCGCTGACCAGGAAACCGGCGGCTTCCAGCGCGGCCGACATGCCCATCACCGTCGATTCGGCGCCGCACAGCAGTGGCTGGATCGGGGTATCCGATGGCATCAGTTCCAGGCCGTGCTGGCGCGCGCCGGTGCGGAAGATGCCAATCAGTTCAGTGAGCTTTTCGCGGCGCCAGTCATCGCGGCGGGCCAGTTTCACCGCGGCCAGGGCGGCGGCCGCCTGCGCCGGCGGCACGGCGGTGGTGTAGATGTAAGGGCGCGCGGTTTCGGCCAGGTGCTGGATCATCGCCTCATCGCCGAGCACGACCGCACCGCTGCCGCCGAGCGCCTTGCCGAGCGTGGCCAGCTGCAGCGGCACATCATTGACGCCCAGGCCCGCATCGGCCACGCAGCCGCGGCCGTGTTCACCGACCACGCCGATGCCGTGCGCGTCATCGACGTACAGCAGCGCTTCCTGCATGCGCGCCACCAGCGACAACGACCGCAGCGGGGCGATGTCGCCGTCCATGCTGAAGACGCCGTCGGTGGCCAGCATCGCCGCGCCGTTGGGCGCGTGCTTGAGTTGGCGCAGCGCGCCTTCGGTATCCAGATGCGGGTAGCGGCGCAGGCGGCAACCGGCCAGGCGCGATGCATCGAGCAGGCTGGCGTGGTTGAGCCGGTCCTGCACGCATACATCGTCTTCTTCGCTGAGCAGCGCCTGCTGCACCGCGAGGTTGGCGGCGAAGCCACTGCCGAACAGCAGCGCCCGCGGATAGCCGAGCCAATCGGCCATTTCCCGTTCAAGTGCTTCATGCAGCGCGTGGTGGCCGCAGATCAGGTGCGATCCGGTGGCGCCAGTGCCTTCGCGCGCGGCCGCATCCTGCAATGCGCTGACCACGCCGAACTGCTGCGACAGGCCCAGATAGTCATTGCTGCAGAAACCGGTGAGCCACTGGCCATCGACGTCCAGCCGCACGCCATCGCGCCGGCTCACCACGCGGCGCACGCGAAGGCGCCCCTGCGCGTCGCGGAGCTTGCGCAGGGCCTGGATGCGGTCGTGCAGGTCAGGACGGGCCATGGTCGTCAGGGGGTCCGGGTGGGCCGTTAGCGTACCCGGTTGCCGGGCCCGCTGCTCGGGGCTCAGGCCGCCCGCCCGCAGCCGCCGCCGGCGGTGATGTCGGCGTGGACCGTGCCCGGGTGGTCGTGCCCGTCGGCATCCACCGTGACCGGCATCGGGCGCAGGCCCAGCCGTTCGAACAGGGCCAGATCGAGTTCGGTGTCCGGGTTGCCGGTGGTCAGCAGCTTTTCGCCGTAGAAGATGGAGTTGGCCCCGGCCAGGAAGCACAGCGCCTGCAGCTCGTCGCTCATCGCCTCGCGCCCAGCCGAGAGCCGCACCATCGCACGTGGCATCACGATGCGGGCCACCGCGATCATCCGCACGAATTCGAAGGGGTCCAACTCGGCGGTGCCATGCAGCGGCGTCCCGGCGACCTGTACCAGGCGGTTGATCGGCACCGAATCCGGGTGGGCGGGCAGGGTGGCCAGCGCCAGCAGCAGCCCAGCCCGGTGTTCGCGCGTCTCACCCATGCCGACGATGCCACCGCAGCAGGTCTTCAGCCCGGCTGCGCGCACGTGCGCCAGCGTGTCCAGGCGGTCCTGGTACTGGCGCGTGTGGATGATCGAATCGTAGTAGTCCGGCGCGGTATCCAGGTTGTGGTTGTAGTAGTCCAGCCCGGCCTCGCGCAGGGCGGTGGCCTGTGCGCCGCTGAGCATGCCCAGCGTGGCGCAGGTCTCCAGGCCGAGTGCCTTCACCTCGCGGATCATCGCCGCCACCTTGGGGATATCGCGGTCTTTGGGCGAACGCCAGGCCGCGCCCATGCAGAACCGGGAGGCGCCAGCCGCCTTGGCCTGGCGGGCCTTGGCGACCACGTCGTCGGTGGCCATCAGCTTCTGGGCATCCACCCCGGTGCTGTAGCGCTGCGCCTGCGGGCAGTACGCGCAGTCTTCCGGGCAGCCGCCGGTCTTGACCGACAGCAGGGTCGAGACCTGCACTTCTGCCGGATCGAACTGCTCGCGGTGCACGCTGGCCGCGCGGTGCAGCAGCACCGGGAAGGGCAGCGCGAACAGCGCCAGCAGTTCCTCGCGGTGCCAGTCGTGTCGGATGACAGAAGCCATGGGAGTGTCCTGACAGATAGTGGAACGAAAGGGCGGCAGTCTGGTGAGGCGGCCCTCATCTGTCAACCATATGCTCTTGTCTAAAGTTTACGGCGCCCTGGGCTGGCTCGGCTGGCAGATCCTGCCGCTGCGCTGCCTGGTCTGCGAGTGCCCGGGCGAGGACGGGATGGATCTGTGCCGCGCCTGTCATCAGGCGCTACCGTGGAACGACCGTGCCTGCCGTCGCTGCGCACTGCCGTTGGCGGCGAACGACCCGGGTGATGCGGCGGGGGATCACTGCGAGCGCTGCGTGGACGAGTATCCCCGCCAGGCGGCGGCCAGTGCCGCGTTCCTGTATGCGCCGCCGATCGACCGGTTGCTGATCCGGTTCAAATTCCACCAGGACCTGGCCGCCGGCCGGCTGCTCTCACAACTGATGCTGCAGCGCGTGCCGCCGTTTCTGGCCGGGCCGCTGCAGCCGATGCCGCTGCACCGTCGCCGGTTGCGCCAGCGCGGTTACAACCAGGCGCTGGAACTGAGCAAGCCGCTGGCGCGCGGGCTGTGCTGCCCGCTCTGGAACGGGCTGCAGCGCACCCGCGAAACCGCAGCGCAATCGAATCTGGACGCGGATGCCCGGCGCTGCAATCTGCGCGATGCGTTCGCGGTACGCGGCCATCCACCCGCCGGGCTGACGATCGTCGACGATGTAATGACCACCGGGGCAACCACCGATGCCGCATTGCGCGCCCTGCAGTACGCCGGTGCCGGCCCGATGCAGGTCTGGGTCTGTGCGCGCGTGCCGTAAGCGCCGTTGCCGCGCCTTGCACGCTGCGAGGACGTACCATCGGGCTGTCATCACCCTCGCAAGGACGTCCCATGAACCTGCCGCCGGATCCGCGCACCTCACCGCTTCTCACTGCCATCGGCCGCAGCTGGTGGGTGCTGATGCTGTACGGCGTGGTCGCCGTGGTCTTCGGCCTGATCGCGATCGCACGGCCGCTTTCGGCCGCCACCGCACTGGCCTGGGCGATCGGCGTGATGGCACTGGTGGAAGGCCTGATCAGCCTGTTCGCGCTGTTCGGCCGCAGTGGCGTGCCGCGGGGGTGGCTGCTGGTCTACGCGCTGGCCTCGGTGGTATTCGGTGTGCTGGCCGTGCTCAACCCATTGGCCACGGCCAGTGTGCTGATCCTGCTGCTGGCCGCCTGGCTGATCGTTGCCGGCATCTACCGCATCGTGTTCGCGATCCGGGTGCGCAAGGAAATCCAGGGCGAGTGGCTGCTGATCCTCAGCGGCGTGCTGGCGATCGTGCTCGGCGCGATGATGGTGGCCAATCCGATGGCAGGCATTGCCGTCACCACGCTGTGGGTCGGCATCGGCAGCCTGCTCTACGGCGTGCTGCAGATCATGGTCGCCTGGCGCATCCGCCGCCTGCGCTGAGTATGCGCAGCGGCGATACTCGTGCCCTTCTTGACGGAGAGACACGCATGCGCAGCAGTCTGTTGATCATGACGATGGCGCTGGGGGCCGGCCTCAGCGCCTGCACCCAGCCAGCGCCCGCACCCGCCGCGTCCGAGACGCCAGCGGGCGTCGCACCGCTGGCGAACGCACGCATCCAGATGCGGGAGGTGGCCGAGGATGCGCAGCGCCCCGGCGTCACCACGCTCAAGGATCGCGACGGCAACGCGCTGTCCTTGATCGAGCCAGCCTTCATCACCACGGCCGACATCGCCTCGGTAGCCGTGGGCAGCGACGGGACCACCGGACACGGGACGCTGATCCTGCGCTTCACGGAGGCCGCGGCACCGCGCATCCTCGCCGCGACGGAAGCGCGCGTCGCCAAGCGTGTGGCGTTCACCGTCGGCGATCAGGTCCTCAATGTCGCCGTCATCGCCGGCCCCTTCGCGCAGTCCATGCAGGTGACCGGGCTGGGCAGCACCGCCGAAGCCGACCGGCTGTATACCGAGGTGACCGGCAAGGCGCCCTGAGTGCCTCGCCGTTGCCGACGGCCTCAGCGGAAATTCGCCTCGATCTGCTCCAGCGATTTGCCCTTGGTCTCCGGCAGCCAGAACGCGGCGATCAGGAAGTACAGCAACGTACAGCCGGCCCAGAAGAAGAACATGCTGGCGTAGCCATGATGGCCGACAGTAGGCAGGAAGATCGCGGCGATCACGGTAGAGACGAACTGGTTGATCAGCAGCGCGATGCTCATGCCGTTGGAGCGGATGCGGGTTGGCATCAGCTCGGACAGCGCCAGCCACACGCACACGCCCGGGCCCACCGCGAAGAACGCGACGAACAGCAGGATGCAGCCGGCGACCAGCCAGCCGTGGGTGGGCGAGGGCACCGGGCCGATCACCGCACGTTCGATCACCAGCGGCGCGTTGGCGGCCTGCGCCGGGTCCGGGAACGGGTTGAGATGCAGCGTGCGGAAGAAGCGGCCGATCACGCTGTCGGCCGACACCGCGTCTTCGCGACGGATCTGCAGCGTGGCGTCGATCGGGTTGTCGCTGCGCAGTGAGCGCACGTTGCTGAAGCCACCGTAGGCATACGACACGGTCAGCTGCTGCGGTGCGGCGCCGGCGTTGCCATCCAGCCGCTGCCATTGCGCGGCATCCAGTGGCAGCGACAGGGTGGTGCCGCTCACCTGCTGCTGCAGCGCGGCCTGCACATCCAGCCGCCCGCGCTCGCTCTGCACGAACAACACTGCAGCCGCCAGCAGCGACAGGGTGATCCCGCCACTGCCCAGCATCAGCAGGAACTTGCGGCCTTTGCGGTCCACCAGCACCAGTGCGACCACGGTCATCACTGCATTGAGCAGCTTGATCGCCACGTCGGCGCCGTTGGCCACCGAGCCGGGCAGGCCAGCCTGGTTGAGGATGTTGACCGCGTAGGCCAGCACCGAGTTGATGCCGGTGGCCTGGGTGAAGGCCAGCACCAGGCAGGCCAGCACGAACGGCCACACGTAGCGGCGGCTGAGCAGCGGGTCGCGCTTGCCGTTGCGGCCGATCTGGAGCTCCTCCGGCGCCTGCATGCGCTGCAGGGTCGACTCC
This sequence comes from Stenotrophomonas sp. AGC87, assembly GCF_057333975.1. Lineage (NCBI taxonomy): Bacteria > Pseudomonadati > Pseudomonadota > Gammaproteobacteria > Lysobacterales > Lysobacteraceae > Stenotrophomonas > Stenotrophomonas sp. AGC87. Next base: position 213,049 of record NZ_JBHFHW010000029.1, on the reverse strand, counting down.
ACGTCGCCCGCGGCGACAGTACGCTGCAGGGCGTGGCGCGCTGTATCGATGCGGCCACGGCGCACCAGCCAGCGCGGGGATTCACTGATCAGCAGCACACCCCCGGTGAACACCAGGCCGGGCAGCAGGCAGCTCCAGAAAATGGTACGCCACGCATGGTCCTTGACGTCGAACAGCAGGCGCTGCTGCTCCGCACCGGGCAGATGGCGCACCGCGGCGGTCGCGGCATCCACGGCATGCGCGTGGTACAGCCCGATCACGGCGGCCAACACCAGGCCGATGGTCAGCAGCAGCTGGAACATCGCCGCGCCACGCCCACGTCGTTCCGGGCTGAGCACTTCGGCCAGATAGAGCGGCACCACCACGCCGATCAGGCCGCCGCTGATGCCCTGCAGCAGGCGCCCCATCAACAGCGCGCCATAGCCATCGGACAGGGCCATCACCGGAATGCTCGCGGTGAACAGCACGCCGGCCAGCAGCATCGCGCCACGGCGGCCGATCAGGTCAGCGACCATCCCGGCGAACAGCGAAGACAGCACACTGCCCAGCAGCACTGCGGCGACCACGAAACCCAACTGCTGGCTGGTCAGGTGCCAGCTCGTGGTGGCGGTGGCCTCCAGATAGGGCAGGGCACCGGCGATGATGCCGATGTCGATGCCGTAGAGCAGCCCGCCCATGCCGCCGATGAACAACAGATAGCGTACCGGCCAGCGCGGCGCGGAGGCGCCGGCGTGCACGGGCATGGCTGCGGAAACGTCGTTCATCGTGCCGGTCCTGTCTGCAAGTGCGTGCGCCATGGCGGCGCGGGAGTCAGCGCTCAGTCGAGCGCGATGTCATCGCCTTCCACCATCACGCCGCGCACGCGCAGGTCATGGTCGAGCACCACCAGGTCCGCCCAGGCACCGGTCGCGATGCGGCCGCGGTCGTCGATGCCGAGGTAGTCGGCCGGGTAGCGCGACAGCCGGTGGGAGGCATCGGCGATATCCAGGCCGAGCGAGACCAGGTTGCGCAGCGCCTGATCCATGGTCAGCGCACTGCCGGCCAGCGAGCCGCTCGACAGCCGCACGCAGCCCAGGCACTTGTGCACGCGCTGTACGCCGAGTGCGTACTCGCCATCGGGCATGCCGGTGGCGGCGGTCGCATCGGTCACGCAGTACAAACGCGGGATCGCGCGCAGGGCGGTGCGGATCGCGCCGGGATGCACGTGCTGCAGATCGGGAATGAGTTCGGCGTACTGCGCATGCGCCAGTGCAGCGGTCGCGATGCCCGGGTGATAGTGATCCACGCCGGTCATGCCATTGAACAGATGGGTGAAGCCGGCCGCACCGGCGTTCAATGCGGCCACGCCATCCTCATAGCTGCCGGCACTGTGGCCAAGCTGCACGCGGATGCCGAGTGCGCTCAGCGCGGGAATCAGCGCCAGGTGCTGGCCGATCTCCGGCGCAAGGGTAAGCACCTTGATCGGTGCGATTGCATGCAGGCGCTGCACGTCGGCCAGCGTGGCCTCCACCACCAGCGGTGGCTGTGCGCCCAGGCGCTGCGCACTGATGAAGGGGCCCTCCAGGTGTACGCCGAGTACGCGGGCCATGCCGGGTGCGCGCGTGGCGATCGCGGTGGAAAGACCTTCAAGCGCGCGGGTAATGTCGTCCTCCTGCGCGGTCATGGTGGTGCCCAGCAGTGCGGTGGTGCCGTGCCGGGCATGCGCGCGTGCCACCGTCTGCGCAGTCCTCCCGCCCTGCATGATGTCCACCCCGGCGCCGCCATGCACATGCAGGTCGATGAAGCCGGGCAGGATCAGCGGGACGTCGTCGTCATTCCGCGGATCGGCGTGCGCGGTATCGATCGCGGTGATGCGCTTCTCGAAATGGATATCGCCGCGGACCCAACCGGTGTCGGTGAGCAGGCGGCCGTGCAGGGAGCGGGACTCGGTCAAGGCGGGGACTCGGCGATGATCACTTCGACGCCCAGCCGCTGCAGCCCTTCCAGGTACTCGGGCTCGATGCTGCCGTCGGTGATGATGGTATGGACCTGGTCCAGCCGCGCGATGCGGTGCAGGCTGACCCGGCCGAACTTGGAGGCGTCGGTCAGCACCACGATGCGGCGCGCGCGCTCGACCATGCGGTGGTTGAGGCTGGCTTCGGCCTCATGGTGGGTGGTGAGGCCGAACTGCAGGTCCAGGCCATCCACGCCCAGGAACAGGGTGTCGAAGCTGTAGGTGTTGAGGCTTGCCTCGGCCTGGCTGCCATGCAGCGAGAGCGACTGCTTGCGCAGCAGCCCGCCGGTGAGCAGCAGCTCCACGCCGGGCGCGTTGGCCAGCTCCCAGGCGATGTTGAGCCCGTTGGTCATGACCGTGACATCGCGATGCCCGCGCAGGTGGCGCGCCAGGGTCATCGTGGTCGAGCCGGAGTCGATGATGATGTTGTCGCCGGCCTTGACCAGCTTGGCCGCCTCGATGCCGATGCGGTCCTTCATCGGCAGGTTCAGCGCGTCCTTTTCGTGAATGTCCTGTTCCTGCGGCGGCGTGCGTACCAGCGTCGCGCCCCCGTGGGTGCGCGTGGCCAGCCCCTGCGACTCGATGTGGGTCAGATCGGCGCGGATGGTGACTGCCGAGACCGCAAAGCGCGCCACCAGCTCGCTGACCTGCACATTGCCGTGCTCGACCAGGGTCTGGAGGATCTGTTGGCGGCGCTGCCGGGTGTTTCGCATGGGGGCGATTCCGTTCGAAAGGGAAAGCCGAAGCTTACCGTTCCGAAAGCTCCTTGGCCTGTCCGGTTTCGTTATGCCCACCCGAGACGTTGCGATTGCAGGCCCGGGCATACTCGGCCAGGCGCAGCGCCACCTTGTGCTGGATCAGCGCCAACGGCGCCGGCTGCAGTTCACCGGCCTCGATCGCCTTGAGCTGCTCGGGCATGAACTGGCTGAGCAGCATCTGCGGCGGCGCGTGCGCGGTGAGATTGGCGACCAGCGAATCCAGCGCGGCCTGTACCGCTGGCTCGCCCCAGTAATAGCGGCTGCGATCACTGAGCGAGTACGCGCGCAGCAGGCGCAGTTCGTGCTCGTCGCCCTGGTAGTAGCTGCGCCAGCTGCCCGGTGCGTCGACCATGCAGCGGTCCAGCACCTCGATCAGATGCGAGCATCGCGCGGCGGGCAGCAGTTCGCGCTCGATCATCGCCAGCGCGAACACCGCCTCGCGGAACGCATAGGTCGCCGCCGGGCCGACTTTCAGGATCGCGAAATGATCGCGGACCAGCGCGTGCAGGCCAGCTTCGGTCTGGTAATCGGTGGAGTGCGCTTCGAACACGATGCGCGGCTGCTGCTCGACGAAGGCCGACAGCTCCGCGGCGGCGGCCGGATCATAGTAGTGCACGCTGCTGTGGTCGAAATCCACGCCAGGCTGCACCACCATCGCGATCACGCGCTCCCAGGCCGGCAGCAGGTCCGGGGCGGAGAACGCCTCGCGGTGGATCGCCAGCGTGGTCGCCGCAGCGGCCGGCGTGGTCACCTGCAGGCCACCAGCCAGCGAGGCCTCACCGCCGGGAATCGGTACCTCGGTGCCGATCACGTAGACCGGTGGCGGCAGCCCGTGCTCGGCCGCCGTGCGCTCGGCGATGCGCGCCAGTTCGGCCGAGCGTGCGGCGACGATGGCGTCCGGCAGCGGGGACGGGTCATCGGCGCAGGACATGCTGCAGTCCAGGTGGATCTTATGGAAACCGGCGGCGACATAGGCGGCGATCAGTTCGCGCGCGTTTGCCATTGCGGCGTCTGCCGGGCCCTTCTGCCAGGCGTTGGGACCGAGGTGGTCGCCCCCGAGCACCAGCCGCTCGGCCGGGAAGCCGGCATCGCGCGCCAGCTGCATCACGTAGTCGCGGTACTGCGGCGGGGTCATGCCGGTATAGCCGCCGAACTGATCGACCTGGTTGGAGGTCGCTTCGATCAGCAGCAGGGTGTCGTAGCGCTGCGCGACCTGCATCGCTGCCAGCAGCACCTGCGCGTTGCTGCAGCAGACGCTGTACAGCCCGACGGGGTGGCCCTGGCGATGGGCGGCGATCAACGATTGGACGGCGGACATGGCAACTCCAGTAACAGCGGTGTTCAGGGGGAAAGGTGGTGCTGGCGCGCGAGCAGTGCGGCGCCCCGCGCACCGCCGGCATCGCCGAAGGTGGGCGGCAGGATCGGCGGCACGCGTACGCCGGTGAACAGGTAGGGCGCGATTGCGGCCGGCAGATCGCGGTACAGCTGCTCCAACTTGGAGAGCCCACCGCCGAGCACGATCACGTGTGGGTCCAGCGCGAGGATCAGACTGGCGAAGCTGTAGCCGAGCAGGTCGCGGTGGATCGCCAGGGCCTGCCGTGCGATGGCATCGCCGGCCTGGGCGCGTGCGACCACCTCGGCGGCATCCAGCGCGTCGCCGCCACGGCGTTCATGGATCATCGCCAGGCCGCTGCCGGACACGTAACGCTCCAGGCAGCCGCGCAGGCCGCAGCCACAGTCCAGCACTGGCAGGTCGTGGCGCTGCTGCAGCGTGGCGGGCAGGCTCCAGTGGCCCCACTCGCCGGCGATGCCGTTGTGACCGGCGATCAGCCGGCCGCCGACGCAGAAGCCACCGCCCGCCCCCGTGCCGAGGATCGCCCCGAACATGCTGGGGTAGCCGGCGGCGGCGCCGTCATGGGCTTCGGACAAGGCAAAACACTGCAGGTCATTGCCCAGCTCCAGCGGGCGCTGCAGGCGTGCCTGCAGGTCCGCACCGACCGTCTGGCCGGTCAGGCTGGGCACGTTGGCGCTGAGCTGGCGGCCACTTGCACGATCACGCACGCCGGGCAGGCCGATGCCGACCCCCACGCCGCGCTCGCCGAGTGCGGCATCGGCCGCATCGACCAGATCGACGATCGCCTGCAGGAACGCGGCGTAGTCGCGGGTCGGCGTCGCCACGCGTTGGCGGTGATGGACCCCCAGCGTGGCGTCGCACGCGACCAGTTCGATCTTGGTGCCGCCGATGTCGATCCCGTACCAGGTCTGCATGCGTGCTCAGCCGTGGGGGTGGATGGTCACGCCCTGCACCACACGGTTGACCGTGCCGTCGGGGAAGGGATTGTCCGGGGTCATGCCGAGCGCGGCCGAACGCTGCAGCGCATAGCACTGCGGCACCAGTAGCCACAGCGGAGCCAGCCACGGATCGGGCAGCGCGGGTGCGGCGAGGACGAAGTCGCCCTCGGCGCGGTCCACGTCATCCGGCCCGATCGACAGCACCCGCCCGGCGATGCCGTCGCGGCGCAGTTCGTTCAACAGGTCCTGCTCGTAGCGGCGGGCCAGCGGCTGCGCGCTGCGCAGCATCACCACCAGGGTCTCGCCGTTGAGGGTGGACTTGGGCCCATGGCGGAACCCCAGCGGCGTATTGGCCAGCGCCAGCACGCGGCCGGCGGTGAGTTCGAGCACTTTCAGCGCGGCCTCGCGGGCGACCGCTTCCAGCGGACCGCTGCCGAGATAGATGACACGCGAATACGGTGCCTGGGCGAGGGTGGCCACCGCGGCATCCCAGGCTTCCAGCGCACGCTCGCCATGGCTGGCCAACGTGCGAAGACGCTCCAGGCGCGCTGCCCACGGAGCGCTGTCGAACACACTCAGCGCGGCCAGCAGCATGCAGCTCAGGCTGCTGGTCATGGCGAAGGCGCGGTCGCAGCTGGCCGGCGGCATCAGCAGCGACAACGTATCGCTGCGGCCGTGGCCACGCGTGGCGAGTTCGCCCGCGGCGTTGCAGGTGATATCCAGGAAGCGCGCGTGGTCGACCTGGTCGCGGACCAGATCCACCGCGGCCACGCTCTCCGGGCTGGAGCCGCTGCGCCCGAACGACACCAGCAGGGTCGGTCGATCGCGGCGCAGGTACAGCGCCGGATGGGTCAGCAGGCTGGTGGTATGCACGGCGCGCACCTCGGCGGGCCACTGCGCATTGATCTGGTCGGCCACCATCTCGGCGATGAAGCCCGAGCTGCCGGCGCCGGTGAAGATCACGAGCTGGTTGGGATCGCGCAGGGCCTGCCCGAGGAAGCCATCGACGCGCGCCTGCGCGGCCTCCAGCAGGCCGGCCAGCGCAGCCCACAAGCGGGGCTGCTGGGCGATTTCTTCGGCGGTATAGGCGCCACCGAGGCGCTGCCACGTGGGCAAATCAGGGAGCAGAGAAGCGTCCATTCGCAATTCCTGTTGGGCGACCGCACCTTCTGCGTTTTCTTTCGAAATGTCAAATATCGAAAGATAAAGAAAAGGTCTATCGGTCACAGTTTTCGTCCTTCGCTCGTGGGGTGGTCGTCGAAGATGGCGGGGAATGCCGCGCTGCACCAAGGTCTCAGCGGGCAGAAAATGCGTATTCAGGTGGCGTTTGGAAAGTGCCGCGATGCCGCATCTTTCGTTTATAGCAAAATATCCTTCCTTTTTCTTTGCAATTTGTTGACATCTTTCGAGACCCTGCCCTAGAGTCGGCCGCACTGGTTTCAGTTTCCCGCTGACCGCGGGCTTGGGGGCAAGGTGGACTTCCGGTTTCGACGCACTGGTCTGACGATCGCACTGCTCACCGCAGTGGCTCTGGCTGCCACTGCCAACGCGGCGCCGGTGGGCAACCTGCGTGCGATCACCGCTGCCCCCGCCAAAGACGGCACCGCCGGCTGGACACTCAGCACCGATACCGGCGCCACGCTGCGCGTGGAGTTGCTGCGCGATGACGTGCTGCGTGTGCGCGCCGGCCGCAACGGCACGCTGACCGATGCCGGTGACAAGGCTGCCCCGATCGTGCTGCCGCAGCCACCCGCGAAGGTCGCCTTCGAGGTAGAGGAAGATGGCAACGAGGTGCGTATCCGTACCGACGCCCTGGTGCTGCGTATCCAGCGCCAGCCACTGCGCCTGTCGCTGGATCGCCGCGAGGGCGGACGCGATGTCGCCTTGTGGCACGAACTGCAGCCGCTGGACCTGGACAAGGACCAGAGCGTGCAGGTGCTCTCCAGCGAAGGCGATGAGCACTTCTACGGCGGCGGCCAGCAGAACGGTCGCTTCGAGTTCAAGGGCCGCGAACTGGAGGTCTCGTATTCCGGTGGCTGGGAAGAAGGCGATCGCCCCAACCCGGCGCCGATGCTGCTGAGCTCGCGGGGCTGGGGCATGCTGCGCAACACGTGGAGCGACGGCACCTATGATCTGCGCCAGGCCGACCAGGCCACGCTGCTGCACCGCGAGGACCGCTTCGATGCGTACTACTTCGTCGGGCCCAGCCTGCACACCCTGCTGGACCGCTACACCACGCTGACCGGCCGCGCCGGCTTGCTGCCGCGCTGGGCGTTCTCCTATGGCGATGCCGACTGCTACAACGATGGCGACAACATCAAGAAGCCCGGCAGCGTGCCCGACGGCTGGCGCGACGGCCCCACCGGCACCACCCCCGATGTGGTGGACAGCGTGGCCAGGCAGTACCGAGAGCACGACATGCCCGGCGGCTGGATCCTGCCCAACGATGGTTACGGCTGCGGCTACAAGAAGCTGCCCGAAACCGTGCAGGGCCTGGCCAAATACGGCTTCAAGACCGGCCTGTGGACCGAGAACGGCGTCGACAAGATCGCCTGGGAAGTCGGTACTGCCGGCAGCCGCGTGCAGAAGCTGGACGTGGCCTGGACCGGCAAGGGCTACCAGTTCGCGATGGACGCCAACCAGTCCGCCTTCAACGGCATCCTGAACAATTCCGACTCGCGCCCGTTCCTGTGGACGGTGATGGGCTGGGGCGGCATCCAGCGTTACGCGGTGGCCTGGACCGGCGACCAGAGCAGCAGCTGGCATTACATCCGCTGGCACATCCCGACCCTGATCGGCTCGGGCCTGTCCGGCATGGCCTACGCCAGTGGGGACGTGGATGCGATCTTCGGTGGCAGCGCCGAGACCTTCACCCGTGACCTGCAGTGGAAGAGCTTCACCCCTGTGCTGATGGGCATGTCCGGTTGGTCCGGCAACGCGCGCAAGCACCCGTGGTGGTTCGATGAACCCTACCGCAGCGTCAACCGCGACTACCTCAAGCTGAAGATGCGCATGACCCCGTACATGTACGGGCTGGCACACGATGCGGCGACCAGCGGCGCGCCGCTGCTGCGCGCGCTGATGTGGGACTACCCGCAGGACCCGCAGGCCTATACCGAAGCGCACAAGTACCAGTTCCTGCTCGGCCGCGAGCTGCTGATCGCGCCGGTGTACCGCAGCCAGGCCGCGAGCCGTGGCTGGCGCCGCGACATCCACCTGCCGCAGGGCCGCTGGATCGACTACTGGGACGGCCGCCAGTTGGCCGCCGGTGCCGAGGGACGTTCGCTGGATCGCGCGGTCGATCTGGCCACGATCCCGGTGTTCGTGCGCGCCGGGGCGATCATCCCGATGTATCCGGCGATGCTCTACGACGGTGAGAAGCCGCTGGATGAAGTGACCTTCGATCTGTACCCGCAGGGCACCTCGCAGTACACGCTGTACGAAGATGATGGCGCCACCCGCCGCTATGAGAAAGGCGAATCGAGCACGCAGGCGATCACGGTGCAGGGACCAGCGCAGGGCAGTGGCCCGGTGCAGGTGCGCATCGAGGCGGTGCAGGGCCAGTACGCCGGCCAGCTGCCGCAGCGCCGTTATGCGCTGCGCGTGCTCAGCCGCCAGCGCCCCGCCGCGGTGACGCTGGATGGCCGCGCGCTGCCGATGCTGGCCGACCCGGCAGCGTGGCAGGCCGCAGGCGAGGGCTGGTACTTCGATGCGGCCGAGCGCCGCGGCACCCTGCATGTGCGCACCGCACCGACCGACATCCGCCAGGCACTCGCGCTGCAGCTGGAGCTGCCGATCGCCGCCGCACCTGCCGACGATGCCTTCCCGGCCGCACCGGAACTGGGCCGCGCGCTGCCCTCCGACAGCCTGCTGGTGGTCAACCGCCCGGCCGAGGAGCAGGGCTACGAAATGGAGAAGGCCTTCGACGATGATCCGGCCACGTGGTTCCGCACGGTGCGCAACCAGGCGGTCAAGACCGGTGCGCACGAATGGGTGCTCGGCTTCGGCGAACGCAAGCTGATCGACGGCATCGAACTGGCGCCGCGCAACGACCAGCACTGGAAGAGTGGGCAGATCCGCGATTACGAAATCTACATGGCCGACAGCAACGGCGAATGGGGTGAGCCGATCAAGCGCGGCCGCCTGACCCTGCAGCAAGGCATGCAGCAGATCGACTTCCCCGCCCATGCCGGCCGCCTGCTGCGCTTCCGCGTGCTCAGCACGCAGAACCCGGAAGGCGACGGTGCCAGCGGTGCCGACCCGATGGTGACCGCGGCGCAGGGCAGCGTGGCGCGTGCGGTGGATGCGCTGCAGCCGCGCGATGTCGGCCCGATCGTGCTGTCCACGTTCCACGTGCTGGAGCACCCGCAGGCGGAGGGCCCAGCGCAGCAGCTGTACCTGTCCGCGTTGCCGCTGCCCGGCCCGTTGAAGGCCAGCATCGCCACCGACCACGCCTTCGGGGGCGAGGCCGAAATGCGCATGAACGGGCTGCATTTCCGCCGCGGCCTGGGCGTCAACGCCAGCAGCCGGATCGATCTGCAGCTGGGCGGCGGCTGGCGCCTGCTGCGCGCCGACCTGGGGATCGATGATCAGTGCCGCACCGCCGGCGGCATGCAGTTCCAGGTGTGGGGTGAAGGTCGGTTGCTGTATGACAGCGGGCTGGTCAACGCACCCGGCGTGGTCAAACCGGAGCTGGACGTGCGCGGCCTGCAGCGGCTGAGCCTGCGCACGCTCGGGGCGCAGGGTGACCACCCCGCGCAGGTCTGTGGCAACTGGGCCAATGCCGCCCTGATCGGCCAGGAGGGCGATACCGCCAGCATCGTGTCGCCGTAACCGAACCGCCTTCCGAAGCACCGCTCTCTCCCGTTTCCCGTCTGCGGCCCTTTGGCCGCGGCACGGGGGACGTTTGCCCGAACACACCCATCCACCGCCAGCCCCACGCTGCGGATCGAACAAGGAGCCCAAGATGTTGACCGAACGCCATCGCCATCGCCATCGCCGCATCACCGCCACCCCCTTGTCCATCGCACTCGGCCTGGCCGTTGCGGTGGTCGGCAGTGCCAGCGCCCAGGACGCAACGCCCGATACCAAAGCCACCGAGCTGTCGCGCATCGAAGTGACCGGCTCCAACATCCGCCGCAGTGATGTGGAAACCGCCTCGCCGGTGCAGGTGATCAGCAAGCAGGACATCGAGAACATGGGCGCGCGCACGCTGTTGCAGGTGCTCGACAACCTGCCCGCCGCGCGGCCGGGCCAGCAGGACTCGCGTTCACTGTTCACCGGCTCGGACGGTGCCTCGCAGGCCAACCTGCGTGGCCTCGGCGCACAGGGCACGCTGGTGCTGTTGAACGGCCGCCGCCTGTCCTACTACGGGGCGCCGGCCGGCTTCCAGACCCAGTTCGTCAACATCGATGCGATCCCCGCCGCAGCGATCGAACGCATGGAAGTGCTGACCGACGGTGCTTCGGCCGTGTACGGCACCGATGCGGTGGCCGGCGTGATCAACGTGATCACCAAACGCTCCTACCAGGGCGCGGAGATCAACCTCACCACGGACAAATCCTCGCGGATCAGCTCCTACGGCGAACACCAGGGCAGCATCACCGCCGGCTTCGGCGATCTGGATGAAGACCGCTACAACGTGTACGCCTCGGTCAATCTGTACCGGCGCGATGCGATTCCGCTGAGCGACTTCTACGACAAGCGGCCCGACCAGTACTACGTCAACAACCCCAACTACCTGCCCAACCTGCGCCTGGGCACCGGCAGCAAGCCGGGCGAGTTCAACCCGGGCAGCTACTTCGCGTTCGACCCGGTCACCGGCCGCCGCGTGCAGGAAGCCGCCCCGGGCTGCAACAACGTGCTCACCAGCGAAGCGGCCGGCCCGCGCTGTATCTGGGAGACGTGGATGAACAACGAGATCGACGCCGGCGCCAAGTCCGAGCGGAACACTGCTTATGTAAACGCGCACTTCCTGATCGGCGACAGCACCGAAGCCTTCGCCGAAGCGACCTACACCGACATCGACCTGACCGCCAACGGTGGCACGCCGCGCGCCTACGGCACCACCACCGGCAACCCGACCAGCTGGTTCTCGCGCAACACCGGCACCACGGTCAACCAGTTCCTGTATCCGTACCTGGGCCCGAACAACGAATACAACCACGCCTCGCCCGAGCTGAAGGCACTGATGGGCGGCGTGGTCGGCCTGCAGTACCTGCTGCAGGACGTGGGTGCCAACCACTTCGGCCAGCGCAACACCGACCAGAGCTACCGCGTGGTGGCCGGAATGCGCGGTGACATCGGCGACTGGAACTGGGAAACCGCGTTCGCCACCGCCGGCAGCCACTCGGTCACCTACCAGACCACCAACGTGAACCTGGCCGGCTTCGAGAAGGCCTTTGGTCCGTACTCGGTCGACCCGGGCACTGGCCGCGTGATCATTTCCGACCATCCGGCATACAAATTCGGTGAGATCAGCGAGGCCAACGCCGCGCTGATCCGCGAAGCGTTCCCCACCTTCGACATCCAGTCCTGGACGCGCCTGCATACCCTGGATGGCAAGATCGAGGGCCCGCTGTTCCAGATGCCGGCCGGCGAAGTGCGTGCGGCCTTCGGCTTCAACGCCAGCCGCGAAACCTTCTACACGCCGGGCAACCCGGACGCGGCCAACGGCCTGATCACCCAGCAGGGTGGCTCGTGGTTCGACGGCAAGCGCAACACCTATGCGCTGTTCGCCGAGACGGTGGCGCCGCTCACCGAGAAGCTGGAACTGGACGCCGCACTGCGCGTGGACAAGTACCCGGACTTCAGCGCCAACCTGGCCCCGAAGATCGGCCTGAAGTACCAGATGTTCGATCAGCTGATGCTGCGCGGCACCTACTCCACCGGCTTCCGCGCCCCCAGCCTGGCCGAGTCCGGCAACGGGGGTGTGTTCGCCCAGCTGGGCGGCTATCGCGATGAAGTGCGCTGCAACGAGACCAACGCCATCGCCAACCTGCTGTTGCAGTCGCAGCGCGGGGGGGATGTCGACCTCGGCAATACGCTGCTCAATACCGACTGCAGCCGCACCGTGGCGCGCATGACCCAACCCAACCCGGATCTGAAGCCGGAGAAGGCCAAGATCACGACGCTCGGCTTCGTCTACGAGCCGACGCAGTGGTTGTCGGTGTCGGCCGATTACTGGTTCATCTACCGCAGCAATGAAATCGTCGCCCCGGATTTCACCCGCGACGAAGACATCATCTCTTCGACCCGTTCGCCGATCACGGAAAGCGACCGCGCCAACCTGGCTGCCCTGGCGGCGATGTGTGCCGACCCGGCCAGCGGCGTGGCCTGTCCCGGCACGCTGCCCGGCTACAGCGTGGGCAACGTGGCCAGCGTGGTGGGCCAGTACAAGAACCGTGGCAAGACCCTGATCGACGGCTTCGACATCGATGCGCGCAGCCGCTTCTCGCTGGGCGAGTGGGGCAACCTCAACATCGGTGTGGCCGCCACCATCGCCAACCGCAACCGTTCCTACCTGGATGATGAAAGCGGCTGGTACTACGGCGACCTGGTCGGCTACTACAACAACCCGCGCCTGCGCGCCACGTTGAACGCGGACTGGAGCTACAAGCAGGTCACCACCAGCGTCTTCGTCAATTACGTGGGCGGCACCAAGTGGGCGCTGCAGCAGATCGACGAGGAAGACAACAATCCGCAGAGCTGCACCGCCGGCTACCTGCCGGTGGAGCAGAGCAAGTGCGATGGCGCCCCGTCGTGGTGGACCGCCAACCTGAGCGTGGCCTGGCGCCCGGATGCCCACTGGAACGTCGGCTTCACCATCAAGAACCTGTTCGACCGTCTGCCGTTCTATGACCCGAACAGCTTCCTCGGCGATTCCAGTGATTACGCCACCATCTTCGGTCGCGGCTACAGTCTCACCGTCGGCTATAAGTTCTGATGCTTCCCCCGCGCCGGTCCCGGCCGGTGCGATCTTCACACGAGGTACTGTCCATGAAACGCAGAGAATTCATCGCCGCCAGCGCGGCCGTCGCCGCCACCAGCCTGCTGCCCAACACGCCCGCCTGGGCACGCGCGCGCAAGGTGCGGCTGGGCCTGATCGGCACCGGCATGCGCGGCCAGGTGCTGCTCAAAGAGCTGGTCCGCCGCGATGACGTGGAGGTGGTCGCGCTGTGCGATATCGAACCGATCATGCTCAAGCGCGGCATGGACATGGTGGCCAAGGCCGGCAAACCGGCGCCCAAGGCGTACGGCCAGGATGGCGACGTCAACGCCTGGAAGCGGTTGATCGAGCAGCGCGGCCTGGACGGGGTGATCATCGCCACGCCGTGGGAATACCATGCACCGATGGCGATCGCGGCCATGCAGGCCAAGATCGCGGTGGGTTGCGAAGTGGTGGCCGGCATCACCCTGCAGGACCACTGGGATGTCCTCAAGACCCAGCTGGCGACCGGTACGCCCTACATGCTGCTGGAGAACGTCTGCTACCGCCGCGACGTGATGGCGGCGCTGCAGATGGTGCGGCAAGGCCTGTTCGGCGAACTCGTGCACCTGCAGGGCGGTTACCAGCACGATCTGCGCGGGGTGAAGTTCAATTCCGGCGATCCCAGCCAGCCGTATGACAGCGGCGTGGAGTTCGGTGCCAAGGGCTGGTCCGAAGCACGCTGGCGCACCGAGCATTCGGTGAGGCGCAATGGCGAGTTGTACCCCAGCCATGGCATCGGCCCGTGCGCGATGTACACCGGCATCAACCGTGGCAACCGCTTCACCCACATCAATGCGTTTGCCAGCAAGGCACGCGGCCTGCACGACTACACCGTGGCCAAGAGCGGCGGCACCAAGCATCCGAGCACCAAGGTCACCTTCAAGCTCGGCGACATCGTCACCACTACCCTGGCCTGCGAAAACGGCGAGACCATCCTGCTGCAGCACGACACCTCGCTGCCGCGCCCGTACTCGATGGGCTTCCGCGTGCAGGGCACCAAGGGCCTGTGGATGGACGTGAACCAGTCCATCCATATCGAAGGCCGCAGCCCGCCGCACAAGTGGGAACCGTTCCAGGCCTATCAGGATCAGTACGAGCACCCGCTGTGGAAGCAGCATGCCGATACCGCTGCCAGCGCCGGCCACGGTGGCATGGACTGGTTCGTCATCCATGCCTTCGTGGAGGCTCTCAAGGCCAAGGCACCGATGCCGATCGACATCTACGATGCGATCACCTGGAGCGCGATCACACCGCTGTCCGAGCAGTCCATCGCCAACAGCTTCCAGACGCTGGAGTTCCCGGATTTCACCGCCGGGCTGTGGAAGCAGCGCAAGCCGATCTTCGCGTTTGATGGGACGTACTGAGCGATACCACCCGCCATCGTTCTGTCACGCACGGGCCGCACAGTAATCGCCCACCGGGCCGCCCTGCGCGGCCCGGTTCCATTTCGGGGGCGGCAGCATGACGGCAGTGGCAGAACATAGGTGTGGGTGGAGAGCGCGGCTGCACCGATGGTGGCAGCAGGCCCGCCGCTGGAGCGTGTTGGGTGGGCTGGTCGTGGCGGGCGCCGCCACGGCCGCCGATGCCGCGCCTGCGCACTGGATGGCCTATGCCGCGCAGTCGGGTGAGGTGCTCTCGCAGCGCCTGAGCAACACCGGCGATCCGCGCGTTGAGCGGTTGCAGGCCCGTCTTGCCGAGCGCAAGGATCCGGGGGCCGCGCTGACCGTGTCGTTGTGGATCGATACCACCGGCAACATCATCGATAGCCGCTTCGCCTCACTGGGCGATGCCGTGGCAGATGCCGAGCTGAGTGCGCTGCTCAGTGCTGCGCCGTTGCCCGCCGCACCGCCGCCGGACATGCGCCAGCCGTTGAATCTTGGGCTTTCACTCATCCCCACTGCGGCCGGCGACACGCCTATCCCCTGAGCGTCATCGTCCGGGCCTGACCGGTGGTGGCGGCGGTGGCGGACGCTGTGGTTGGGTGGATATTCCGAAGGTATTGCCCATGCGTTGCTGGGTGGCCGCGCGATGGGCCAGCCCCAGCGCCGATGGCGGCTGGCGGACGATCAGCAGGGAGCCGGGTGCCTGTGCGGGTGCCGCCGAGGCCGCCGCAGGCGCGAGCAGCCGGCTGAAGCAATCGTAATCACGGATGCGCTCGCCGTTGACCTCCACCTCGATGCACGCGGGCGGCGGGTCGGTCTGCGCGCGGGCAACCCAGGGCACCACCAGCAGGGCGATGCACAGGCCCGCCGTGGCGGGTGATCGAGGGCTCGGCATGGGTGTCACCGCTCTGCAATGAAGCCGACCTAACGTGACCGGCTTGGCGTTGTGATGCTGGCGCGTCTTGCATGCAGTTTTATGACACCGGGGCGCATGACCAACAGGGGCGGGCAGACAGGCGCACGGGCAACCGACGCGGATACCGTCTGCGTCGCTGCAACTGGCTCCTCATCCTGCTGGCGATGGCCTGGCCGCCGAAGATGACGCTGGCGCAGGACATCCTCGATGCCACGCACACGCAATACACGTTCGATGTTCCGGCGCAGCCGCTGCCGGAGGCCTTGCAGTCCTATGGGGAGATCACCGGGGTGGCGGTACTGATCGATGCCCGATTGTTGGGTGGCCTGCGTTCGGCTACGGTCTCAGGGCGATATGCGCCGCACGACGCATTGCAGCGGATGCTGACCGGAACGGGGTTGGCCCCGCATTTCGTGGAAAGCGGCGCGTTCACGCTGGTCCCGGTGGGTTCGGTGGCGGATGCCGATGACGCGTTGCCCGACACCACGCCCGTGAGCACGCCATCGTTGCCGGAGCGAACCCGCCAGCGCGGTGCCCGCGTCATCCAGCAATCGCTGGAACAAGCGCTGTGCAGCGCGGCGTTGACCCGGCCGGGCGCGTACCGGGCGAGCCTGCGCTTTTGGCTGACCGACGCGGATCGTCGTATCCGCGCCCCTGAATTGCTGGACTCCACCGGCGACACCCAGCGCGACGCGGCGATCCTCCGACGGCTGCGCGACCTGCCGTTGCCGGGGCTGCCAGCCGACCTGCCGCAACCGATCACCCTGCTGTTGCTGCCCGAAACACCGGGCGCGACGCCGCCGTGCCGGAGCCGGTGATGAGCGGTCTGCGCACCCTGTTCCTGGATCACTACGAAGCCTTCCGCAAGCGCCTGCGGCGCCGGCTGGGCTCGGATGACCTGGCCATGGATGCGCTGCAGGAGACCTGGCTGCGGGTGGAGCGCATGGGCAGCACACAGCCGCAGCGCAATCCGGTGGCCTACCTGTTCCGCATGGCGGTCAATGCCGCGACCGATCAGCGCATCGCCCACGGCCGGGTGCTGACCGGTGCCGAGGTGGAGGCGCTGATGGACGAAGCCCCGGATTACCTGGACCCGTCCGATGTGGCGCATGGCCAGGCCGAGATCGCGGCACTGGCCGATGCCCTGCGCGAGCTGCCCGAGCGCCAGCGCGCCATCCTGATCGCCGCGCGCATCGACCAGCAGCCGATCGACACCATCGCCGACCAGCACGGGGTCTCCTCGCGGATGATTGGCAAGGACCTCAAGAAGGCGCTGCAGCACTGCGCAGGTCGGCTGGACCGGCCGCTCGTGCAGCGTTTCGGTCCCGGGGCGGGAAAACCGTCATGACTGATATGAAGACCTCCGTATCCCCATCGCCCGCTGATGTGCAGGCGCAAGCGCATGATTGGCTGCTGCGCCTGCAGACCGGCCCGGTGACGGCTGCCGAGGCGGACGCGTTCCGCCGCTGGCGCGCGCTCGACCCCCGCCATGCCGTGGCGTTCGCCCAGGCACGCCGGCTGTGGTCGGCGCTGGCGCCGGCACTGCAGGGCAGTACGGGCCCGGCCCAGGCCACGGTGCCGAACGCCGGCGTGCCGCTGCCCGCATCCGCAACCGTCCTCCCGGTACGGCAGCGCCCCCGCCGTTTCAATCCAGGCCGCCGTGCGTTCCTGGGCAGCGCTGTGGCCGCCGCCGCGGTCGGCTGGGTGGCGGTGCAGTCGCCGCTGGGGCTGTGGCCGGCGCTGGACGCGCTGGGTGCCGACTACCGCACCGCGACCGGCGAGCGCCGCGACCTCAGCATCGGCAGCGTGGCCGTGGCCATGGCCGCGCGCACCACGATGCGTCGTCCCGCCGACGGCTCGGCCGGGATCGTGGTGAGCCAGGGCGAGGCGCAGTTCGCATTGCCGGCCTCGGCGGCTGCCGGGTTCGTGATCGGCGTTGAAGGCGCGCGGCTGTTACCCGCACCGGGTGCGCGGGTCAACGTGCGCTGTGTCGGCGGCGATATCCGCATCACCTGCCTTGCCGGGCGGGCCGAACTGGTGCGGGAGGCGCGCACCGTGGTGCTGCAGCCCTCCTGGCAGGCACGCCTGACCGTAGACCGGATCGCCTCTGTGGCGCCGGTGGCGACCGACACCATCGATGCATGGCGGCGCGGTTGGCTGGTGTTCGATGATCAACCGCTGCAGGACGTGGTCGATGAGATCAACCGCTACCGCACTGGTCGCCTTGTGCTGACCGGCAGCGCATTGCCGGCCCGGCGCGTACAGGCGCGCATTCCACTGGCGCGCATCGATACCTTCATCGATCTGGTGCGCGATGCCTATGGCGCGAAGGTGGTCAGCATGCCCGGCGGCGTCGTTCTGCTCAGTTGAGCCGCGCTCGTGCACCGCGCGAACGCGCGTGATCCAAGCATGCTCCGATGACACCGACATGACGATCAGACACCGCATCGCGATCGCGTCGTGCGCAGATGAATTTTTTGTTGCAATGGTTCAGTCGTTGTCACCCGCCCCCGTCTTATCCCTCGTAACAAGCGCAACGCATTGCACTGCCACGCTCGCTCCTGCCATGGACGGGATCGCGCTGCAGGACGGCAGCACGCGCTTGCCCTTATCAGCGAACGATATTGCGACGGGTGACAGCGATGGTGAAGCAGCAGAGCGGTTCGATCGGAAGCAGGCCCTCGCAGGTACCGCAGGTGCGCGCGCTGTCGCAGGCCATCGCGGTGTTGCTGATGGCTGGCGGCGTTGCCGCTGGCGTCAACGCGCAGCAGGCCTTCAGCCCGGCATGGTTCGCCAACAAGGGCGCGCAGCAGCAGACCGCCGCGCAGACCGGTCGCCTGCCCAACGGCATGCCATCCAACCTGGTGCGTACCGATCAACAGGCGCAGCAGGCGCGCGAGACGCTCAAGACGTCGCTGGAGAACCTCAACACTGCCGCGCAGGCGATCGCCATGCAGCAGCGCATGCAGCAGACCGCCCGCGATGCGGCGCGGCGGCGCGCCGGCCAGGTGCCCGATGGGCTGGGCGAGGGCGGGCTGAAGATCGATGACGACGCCCTGACGCGCGGCTGGTTCAACGCCAGCGCCCCCACCCAGAGCAGCAAGGACGGCACCACCACCGTCAGCATCGCGCAGACCGGCGACAAGGCCATCCTCAACTGGGAGACCTTCAACGTCGGTCGCAACACCGTGGTCGATTTCGACCAGCAGGCGAGCTGGTCGCTGCTCAACCGGGTCAATGATCCCAATGCGCTCCCGTCGCAGATTCTCGGCCGCATCCAGGGCCAGGGCACGGTGATGCTGGTCAACCGCAATGGCGTGGTGTTCGACGGCAGCAGCCAGGTCAACGTCAAGAACCTGGCCGCCTCGGCGGTCAACATCAGCGATGCGCAGTTCCGCAAGGGTCTGTACAGCGACGCGCAGGGCAATGCCTACATCCCGACCTTCGGCAATGAACTGACCACCACCGCCAACAGCTTCGCCCACGGCGCGGCTACCGGCGACGTAGTGGTGGAGCGCGGCGCGCAGATCACCACGGCAGTCCCCACCTCGGTCACCGAAGGCGGCGGCTACGTGCTGCTGCTCGGCCGCCAGGTGCACAACCACGGCCAGATCACCACCGCCAACGGCCAGACCACGCTGGCCGCCGGCGATGCGTTCGTGATCCGCAAGGGCATGGGCACCGACCAGAACCAGACCTCCACGACCCGTGGCAACGTCGTCACCACGCTGCGCAAGCCGGTGGCAGCCGATGCTGCCGTCGGCCCCGCCAGCGGTGTGGTCAGCAACAGTGGCCTGATCCAGGCGACCACCGGCGACATCACCCTGGCCGGCCATGATGTGCGCCAGCAGGGTGCGCTGGTCTCGACCAGCTCGGTGAACACCCGTGGCACCGTCCACCTGCAGACCGAGCGCAAGGACGTG
Organism: Stenotrophomonas sp. AGC87; assembly: GCF_057333975.1. Taxonomy (NCBI): domain Bacteria; kingdom Pseudomonadati; phylum Pseudomonadota; class Gammaproteobacteria; order Lysobacterales; family Lysobacteraceae; genus Stenotrophomonas; species Stenotrophomonas sp. AGC87. Next base: position 193,795 of record NZ_JBHFHW010000029.1, on the reverse strand, counting down.
GAGGGCAACGTCACGCTCGGCGCGGGCAGCCTGACCGTGATCGCCCTCGACGACACGGCGACCACCGCACTGGATGTCCAGCGCGAGACGTTGATGCTGGACGCGGTCAATGCCGGCGACGGTATCCAACATCGGCGCGATCAGTCACTGGTGCAGATCATCAGTGGTGGAGATATCGATATCGAGGGTGGGAGCCTCACCCTGGCCACTGGCGGCCAGGTGATGGTTGATGCGGTGGGCAGCAGCAACGTCGCCGATGGCGCGCGTATCGACGTGTCCGGGCATGTCGGCGTCAAGATCGCGATGGAAGCCAACAACGTCCAGATCAACGTACAGGGCAACGAACAACGCGACGCATCGGTCAACCGCGACGACAAGTCCCTCAACAGCAAGAACATCTGGTTGGACCGCCGCGATCTGGTCCTGGTCCCGGCTGGCACCAACGGCTATGAGACCGACCGCTGGTACACCGCCGGTGGTCTGCTGGAAGTCGGGGGATACCTGGGTGTCACCGGCCATGGCATCGGCGAATGGTCCGCGCAGGGTGGCACGGTGCAGTTCTCAGGCGGCAACCTGACGACGCAGCGGGGCTCCAGCATCAATCTGTCCGGCGGCACGCTGGACGTCCAGACCGGCTATATCCAGCAGAGCCATCTCAAGGGCGCCGACGGCAAGCTCTACAACGCGTCCACGGCGCCCGGCGACCTGCTCTACAGCGGCCTCTATCGTGGCTTTGAAGACACGCATGCGCGATGGGGCACCACCGATTACCACTACAACCCGTTGATCGGGCGCCAGCAGCAGCTGGAGAACGGCTATGTGGTCGGCCGGGATGCAGGTCGGCTGGTGATCGCCACACAATCGGCAGCACTCGCCGGTGACGTGGAAACCACGACCTTCCAGGGCGACCGTCAGATCCGCGCGCGTGAAAAGGACCTGGATGGCTATCTGCAGGCGCAGACGGCAGTGGCGCGCAATGGCCAGTTGATCATCGGCCAGCTCACTGCGATCAATGACAAAAACACCCGGGGTCTTACGTACTCGCCCTCGGCCATCACCTCTCGGGTGATGATCGGTGGTGCTGCTCCGGATGGGGACGCCGGCGAGACGACCACTGTATCGCCAGCGGTGCACCTGGATGCGGCCTGGCTCAATGAGCTTGCATTGGGCAGGCTGCTGGTACTTGCCCGCGACAGCGTGAACGTGGAGGAAGCGATACAGGTCGCTGCCGGCGGCGGGATCGGGCTGCACGCCGTCGATGTGCAGGTCGATGCGGATCTTGTGGCACGGGGCGGGTCCATCGCCCTGGGTGACCAGGTGTCCCAGTGGACGCCCTCCAATGGGTGGCTGGACAGCCCGATCGCCGCACCGCGCACAGGCACCCGCGCGCGCACCGCCCTTGGCGAGGACGTGCTGCTTGACGCGCGGGGTATCTGGAACAACCTGCAGGCCACCGCAGAGGGGATTGCTGGATTGCCCTTCATCGACGGCGGCTCCATCACGCTGCACGGCAGCGATGATGTCGTGGTATCGCGTGGCGCGCGCCTGGATGTTTCCTCGGGCGCCACGCTCAAGGCCAACGATGCGCTGGAGGGTGGCCGGGGCGGCGACGTGTCGGTGATTGCCAACGGTCGCTTTGCCGTCGGCACGGATGCTGCGCCGGCGGGCCAGCTGACGCTGGAGGGTGAACTGCGCGGTCATGGCATCAAGGGCGGCGGCACGCTGCGCCTGCAGACGGGCAACGCCGTCGTCATCGGTGGCCAAGTTGCCGGCAGCGATGGAATGCTGCGTGCGGGTGAGGCCTCCCCGGTCGATCTGATCGCGGCGGAGGGCATCCAGATCACCGCAGGCAGCGTGCTGCCGGTGGACTATCACTACACGCGTGTACAAGCGGGCGCAGGGGAATCCATCGGCACCCAGCCCGTGGTGAATCCGGCCGATCCAGCGAGCCATCTGACATTGCAGGCGCCATGGACGCTGCCCAAGCCGCTGGGCAGCAACGACAGCTACGTTGTGCGTACCAGCACCGGGTTGGCCTATTCGGTGAGCTTCTGGTCCGCGCCGGTCGTGCTGCCCGCAGGTACGGTGATCAATCAGATCACCACCAACCTGGGGGGATTCCCGGTCAACTACGTGGTGCCGGGCGACGCATTCCCACGTGGCATCGGTGTCCAGCCAAGCGCGGCCATGATCCGTGCCGGCACGATCGCGGCCACCGATCTGCTCCTGCCTGCAGGCACCCGTATCGGCGCCGGTAACGTGTTGGCGCAGGATGTCGCCGTGGCCCGTCCCTTCCAGCTGGATGTGGGGGTGTTCGACCGCGGCTTCTCGCGCTACGAGGTGACCGGCCACCAGAGTCTGGCGGTGGCCCCGACTGCCGATCTCCGCGTGACCATGCCGGTGCTGCGGGTGAATCCGCTGCTCGCCCGTGGCCTGTCCACGGACAGTGAACCGGAGGGCGCACTGCAGACCTGGTTGGCGCCGGAGTTCACGGCCGACGTTGCCAAGGGCACGTTGTCCCAGCGCCGTGGCGCGGACCTTCAATTGACGGCGGGGTATGGCATCGGCTCCATCGCCTCGTTGTCGATCGGGCGTGGCGCGCACCTGCAGGTGGACAGCGGCCGCAGCATCGGCCTCACCACGGGCGGGCAGATGACGGTCGAGGGCACGCTGCAGGCCAATACGGGTCAGATCAATCTGCTGGACCATGGATTCGGCCAGGAGGGCGCCTCGGCGAAGGGTCACGATCGCTCGTTCTGGATCGGTGAACAGGCCCTGCTTGATGTGTCCGGTGCGGCCCATTCGGGAATCGACGCGGCCGGGCAGCGCTTTGGCGAGGTAACGGACGGCGGACGCATCCAGATCGGTGGCCGATACGATCCCGATGCCACGGCGGCGGATGGCGTGGATGCCTTCGTCGTGGTGCGCCCGGGGGCCCGCCTGGAAGCGTCCGGTGCTGCCGCTACCGTGGACCTGCCGCAGTTGGGCGCCACCCCGTTGGCCAGCGATGGCGGCGTCGTCCATCTGGCCAGCTTCAACGGCCTGTTCCTGGATGGATCGATGCGCGCAGCGGCAGGTGGCCAGGGGGCTGCGGGCGGCACGCTGTCGGTGACGCTGGAGACGCCGAACTACCTGAACACGGACGTTCCCGATGCCCGCGTGCGCTCGCTTCGCGAAATGGTCATGGCGCAGGCGCACCCCGGCTCAGGGTTGGCGACCGACCTGAGGCCAGGCCAGGCGGATCCGGCCATGCAGTACGGCCAAGGCGCGCTCGGGGTCGACCAGGTGCAGGCCGGTGGCTTCGGCACCCTGGGTGTACTGGTCAGCGGCGTGCTCAGCTTCCAGGACAGGGTCGATCTGACGCTGGGCCAGAGTCTGCGTCTGATCAGCAACTCGCTCAGCCTGGCCGAGGAGAGTGTGTCCGGTGCACAGGTCACGTTGGCTGCGCCCTATGTCCGGTTGGCCGGCAGCACCCGTACCGCCAAGGATCACCACACGCTGCCGCTGCCTGATATCACGCGTCTGCCGCTGGTGCTGGATGACACCCACCTGCGCGTGGACGCCAGCACGATCGACATCCTGGAGAGTGTGGCCTTTGGCACCTCGGGCCAGCTGTCCCAGGTCACCGGCAAGATCGAAGTGCAGCGGAGTGGCTTCGATACGGTGGAGCTGCGCAGTGAAGGCGATCTGCGCCTGCTCAAGTCGAAAGTGCGTGATCGCACCTCGCTCGATACGGTCGGCAATCTGGTCATGGCTGCCAGCCAGATCTACCCGGCAACCAACGCGATCACGGAGATCCGCGCGGGCAAGGTGGGCCGTGTCGATACGGACGGACAATTCAAGGCTGCGTATGACCCGGACCGCCACCTGCGTATAGAGCGGACAGCCGGCGCCGAGCCGGCGATGCCGCTGAGCGCCTTCGGCAGCCTGCGGTTGATGTCGGCAAACATCGAACAGGGCGGCGTGCTGCGCGCACCGCTGGGCAGCCTCATTCTAGGCCAGTCCGAGAACAGCGCCATCGCCACTGGCGCCCGGGTCCACCTGCAGCCGGGCAGCATCAGCTCCACCAGCGGTGCTGGGCTGAGACTGCCTTATGGCGGTACCAAGGACGGGCTCACCTATGTCTACGACGGCATCGACGCCGTCTACAAAGGCATTGGCGGCGACGGTGCCGAACTCGGTGGTGTCACCCTGCGCGGCGAGCAGATCGTGGTGGATGCGGGGGCGGTGATCGATCTGACCGGCGGCGGCGAGCTGAGCGGCGCGGCGTTCTTGAGCGGTCGGGGCGGCTCTACGGATGCTCGCCTGCACCCGCTGGTACAGATCGCGCCCCATGGCGAAGGATTCGTGCTGCCAGGGCTGTCCACCAATCCGGTCTACGCGATCATGCCCGGGGCTCAGCCAGGAGCGGCGCCGGTCGCCGCCGAGAAGGGGGCCGGCGATCCGGCCATCGGCCGCCAGATCCAGATCGGCGAGGGCGTTCCCGGGCTGCCCGCCGGCACTTATACGTTGCTGCCGTCCACGTATGCCCTGATGCCGGGTGCTTTCCGTGTGGAGGTCAACGGCCTGGCCGAGAGCCACGCTCGGTTTGGCGCCAGCACGGCCATGCGCAATGGTTCCTGGACCACCTCGGCGCGTTTCAGCACAGCCAATACGCAGATCCAGGATTCGGTCAACGCGCAGGTCATCGTAACGTCGGCGGATACGCTGCGGCAGTACTCGCAGTACAACGAAACCAGCTACGCGCAGTTCGGCCTGGACTGGGCGCTGCGTGATGGCGCACCGCGGCCGCGCCTGGAACGCGACGCCGGCCGATTGACGTTGGATCTGGGCATGCGGCCGATCGACGACCCGGGGGTGACGATCGCGCCTGGCACGGTCACCCAGGCGCCTGCCACGGGCGGCTTCGGCAGCGAACTGGTCGTACTGAGCAACGCGCGGGCGATCGAACTGCTGGGACCGGGTCAATCCCCGACCGTCGACTTCGATGGCCTTTCGCTGCACGCCGATTCGATCAACGCGATCGGCGCCAACACCGTCACCATCGGCGGCACGCCGACCTCGCTGTTCCAGCTCAACCGCATCACCCAGAACGCCTACAAGGTGGGCTTCGGTAATGTCTACAACGCCGCCCACAGCATCGTGATGCGCGAAGGTGCGGAACTAAGCGCCGCACAGGTGTTTCTGGTAACCGGCAAGAAGGATGGCGGCATCACCCTGGAGCAGGGCGCGACCATCACCACCCTGGGTCGCGGCGATGCGGCATGGGATTCCCGTGCCGGTTACATGTTCGACCCGGGCCAGGCCTCGGTGCTGGCCGTGTCCAATGGCTGGCTGGACATGCTGGCGCCGACGCTCAGCAACGATGTCCGCTCGGGCCAGGGCGACATACGTATCGGCGTATGCGTCACGGAAGCCGCATGCACCGGCAGCGCCGCGCTATACGCCGGTGGCACACTCACCGCCGCAACGACGGCTCGATTCGAGCTGGCCGAATCCGCGCGCTATGGCGCGCGCAATCTGGTGCTGGCGGTGGGCAGCATCAACGTCGGTAGCACCGCCGCGCTGGCAAGACTGGCGACCGATGGCCTGCTGCCACCGGGACTGACACTGAACCAGCAGGTGCTGGATCGTCTGCTGCGGGGTGATACGAGCACGGGTGCGCCGGCGTTGGAGCGGCTGGTGCTGACGGCGGCCGATTCGGTCAACTTCTACGAATCGGTGCAGCTCTCCACGCTCGACAGCGCCGGTAAGTCCACGCTGGACGAACTGGTGCTCACGACCCCGGCGATCCATGGCTTCGGTAGCGTCGATGACGTTGCACGCATCCAGACCGACTCGCTGGTCTGGAATGGCAGCGCTGCGCCTGCAGGTGCCGTGGTGGCTGGGGGAGCCGGAACGGGCAGCGGCCAACTGGAGATCGATGCGCGCCAGATCGTGTTTGGCTATGCAGAGCAGAGCCAGCCCAATACGGTGGCCTCGCACGACCGCCGTACCTTGGGCTTTGCCACGGTGGCGCTCAATGCCAGCGAGCGGATCACCGCCAATCACCAGGGCAGCCTCGCAGTACACCAGACACAGGGAGGCTGGGACGCTCAGCAACACGCGTTCGGCTACAGCGGCGGTGATCTGCGGATCAGTACGCCGCTGCTCACCGGCAAGGCAGGCTCGGTGAATCACATCAGCGCGGGCGGCAACATTTCCGTGAGCGCACCGCAAGGCAGCACCCGCACGCCCGTCGACAATGCCGCGCTGACCGGTGCGCTGGGCGCGGAGCTTTCGCTTGACGCCGGTGCAGCGTTGACTCTGGACACCGCAATGCTGCTGCCCAGCGGAAAGCTGTCGCTCACCGCCCAGCGCGACCTCGTGCTGGATGCCGGTGCGCAGCTGGACCTTGCCGGACGCAGGATGGATTTCTTCGACGTCAGCCGCTACAGCTGGGGTGGCGATGTCAATCTCCTGAGCCACGGCGGCAATATCCTCCAGGCGGCGGATTCGCGCATCGATGTCTCTGCGGTCAACAATCGCGCTGGCCGACTCAGTGCGTTCGCCCTCGATGCCGCGGCCGGCACCGTCACGCTGGCTGGCCAGCTCAGCGGTGGCAGCAGCGGCCGCTACGACGCCGGCGGCACCTGGGTGCCCTACGCCAGCGGCTATCTGGATCTGCGTGCACAGCACATCGGCGACTTCGCAGGCCTCAACACGCGCCTCAACCAGGGGCAGTTCTTCGGCGGCCGCAGTATCCAGCTCAAGCAGGGCGATCTGGTCATCGGCGATGAGTTCAAAGCACGTGAGATCAATCTCTCCGTGGACAACGGACACCTGCGGGTCAACGGGCGTATCGATGCCAGTGGTGAGCAGGTCGGCAGCATCCGCCTGGCGGCCTCGCAGGGCGTCACGCTCGCCGGCAGCGCCATGCTCGACGCACACGCCAGCGTGTTGCGCAGGGATAGTTACGGTCAGGCCATCGACGCGCCCAACCGTGCGGTGATCGAGATCGATTCGGGTCAAGGCGTGCTGTTGATCGCTGGTGGCGCACGGCTGGACCTCGGCGTCACCGGCGCGGACCGGAACTTCGGCACCGTCGCGTTGAACGCCCCGCGTCTGGGTGGCGCGCGCGGCAACGACATCGCCATCGATGCAGTGGCGCCGGTCCGTATCGATGGCGCCCGCTCGGTCACCGTCAATGCCTTCCAGCGCTACGACGATGCCGCCATCGGCACCGACACGACTACGGACGGGCGCACCTACCAGGTGATCGACCAGGCCTACCTGGACGGAAAACATGCCGACAGCGTTGCGTTCATCGACAACGCCTTGGCCAACCCGGCGTTGATCGATGGCAAGCTGGCGGGATTGCGCGCTTACGGCGACCAGTTCCACCTGCGCCCGGGTGTGGAAATCGTCACCAGCGGTGATCCAACGCGCAATGCCGACGGCAATCTGCATGTCGATGGCGACATCGACCTTTCCGGCCATCGCTACGCCAGCCTGAATCCGGCCACCCGGAAGACTGCGGTGTACGGCTCCGGCGAAGCCGGCGCACTGGTGCTGCGTGCCGCTGGTGACCTGGCGGTGTTTGGCAGCATCAGCGATGGGTTCGACGGCTCGCGCCTGACCCTGGGGACCACGCCGGATGATCGGGGCTGGGTCCTTCCGCAGGGACGTCTGCCTTTCGGCGGGGAGGTGCTCATTCCGCATGGCGGCGTGGTGACACTGGATACCGGGACCAGCTTCCAGCTTGGCCATGTGCTGAACTTTGACGTGCCCGCCGCTGCGATGACCTTGCCCGCAGGGGCAGTGCTGCCATCAACCATGGTGCTGGACGGACCACTGTTGCTCGCCCCGGGCGTGGTGCTCGGCGCAGCCATCCGGGACGCCGACGGCGCGGTACTGCATGCGGCCGGCAGCGTTGTAACCGCGGCAGTGACCCTGCCGACGGGCACCCGACTGGACGCCGGATTCCAACTGCCGGCGGATGCGCGCGTTGCCGCAGGCATCTGGCCGGCGGGCGCGACGTTGCCGGTGGGCATGCAGTTGGCGCAGCCGCTGCTGCTGGCCAAGGGCGCGATCCTTCCCTCCGAGACCCAGGTCAAGCTGCCCGGCGGAGCGGAGATGGTCAATCTGCGCCCGGCCGATGCAGATGGAAACCAGGGCCGCACCTGGGCGTTGGCCCCGATGCTGCCCGCCGGCTCGCGCTCGTTCGACCTGCGTCTGGTGGCCGGCGCGGATCTGGACGCTGCCGACAATCGTGCCGTTGCTGCCAGCGGGACCGGCACGTTGCGTCTGGGTGACAGCCATTACGGCATGGGCAGTGAGCTCAGCCCGATCCCCGGCACCGGTTCGCCGGCGATCTATCGCTGGTCCGAGAATCTCGACGTCGAGCAGTGGGAAATGATGGGCATGCCGTTCGTGCTGGTGCCCGGCGCGATCATCGCGCAGGAGGACCTGGATATCCTGTTCCTGTGGGGGTTCATCGGTGAGAATCCGCTGGAGCTCAATGACTGGGGACTGGGCGATACCATCGCGCAGGAAAGCGAAGGCACCGCGCCGGATTACGAAAACCGCGCGCGCCCCGCGCGCGAGCAACTGTTCAGTGTGCTGCGCACCGGTACCGGCGATCTTGATCTGGTGTCCGGTGGCGATCTGCAGATGCGCTCGCTGTATGGCATCTACACGGCCGGCACTGCATCGGCAGCCACGGTGGGCAGCGACGGACGTGACCCCTACAACCTGCCGCGTGGCCTGCTCACCGATGGCAGCCTTCTGTGGAAAAAGGAAGGCACGGCCTACCAGCATCTGGTGGATGGTGGCGAGCAGAGCCTCTACAGCGCCTGGTATCCCGATCAGGGCGGCAACGTGCTGCTTCGCGCCGGTGGCGATATTCATGGCGATCTGGTCGGTTCCGGCGGCGACATCCGGCCGGACCTTCCGTTGGGTATGGTGCGTGCCCAGATCGGCACGGCTGCAGTGGCCAACTGGCTGTGGCGGCAGGGGACCGGGAGTGTCACCACCGGGGCCGAGGGAACGCCGGCGGCGTGGTGGATCAACTTCGGCACGTATGTGCCTGGAATGGTGGATGGCACCTACTACCCTTACGAGCGGGATCTGTTCATCAACGACCCGTACCTGGTCGGCTTCACCGGCGTAGGTACGCTGGGCGGCGGCAACCTGGTGGTCGAGGCGCGAGGCAATGCCGGCATCATGACGGCGCGCGGTGATGCGAAGGACAACATCAACGGCGGGATCGGCCAGGCGAACTTCGCGCCTCGCAGCCAAGGCCTGAATCTGGCCGTGGCAAGCACCGGCCGCATGAACGCTTCGGGCGAGCTGATACTGACCGGCGGCGGCGATCTGGATCTGCGGCTGGGCGGCAGCCTCAACCCCAATGCCGGCATCCGCCAGAACGACCATGATCTCAACAGCACCCTGGTCAACCTGCGCGGTGCGCTGCGGGTGGAGGCCGGCGCACTCGGCGGGCTGGAGTTGCGATACGGCGTGGCCGACCACCTGGACTCGCGCGGCGGTGATCCGTTCAGCGCCGGCCGTGCCTACGCGGGCGGTGGCCCGGTGCTGGTCCTTGGCGATGCAGCAGCGAAGCTGGATACGCGCGGTGACCTGGTGCTGGGCGGCGTTGCCGATGCGGGCCGTACCAAGCTGCTCAATTCCACCCCGTTCACCTACGACGGGCAGTACCACGCGGGCCTTGGCTGGAGCGCGTTCTCGCTGTGGACGCCGGCAACCAGCGTCGATCTCTTCAGTGCCGGCGGCAACCTGACACCGACCACGGACTGGGCCGAAGGCGGTACGCACGAAGATGTGGCGGTTGGCCGCCGCGGCGGAAACGCATCGGGCACCTACGATGGCAGCTTCTATCCGTCCATCCTGCGGGCCGCAGCCGCCAACGGCAGCATGTACTACGGCGTCGGTACCGCCGCATTACGCAACAACTTCGGCACTACGCCACTGCGCATCCTGCGTGGCCTCACGTTGGCGCCCTCGCCGCAGGGCAGCCAATTCACCAACGTCACTGGCACCGGTGAGCTGAGTCTGCTGGCCGGTGGGTCGATCTTTGCCGGCGGCTACGCCATCACCGCGTCCACGGCGGATCCGGCAGGGTTGAGCAGCCCGTACCGTCCGGCGTTCCTGGGCATCACCGCGCAGACTGGCGGTGGTCAGTACGGCTTCGATCCGGTGCAGGTACACAACGCGGCCCCGGCCAATGTCGGCTTCAACGACTGGATCAGCGATGGCAATGGACGCCTGAGCAACGCCTCCCTGCTGAACTTCGGCAGCCAGGCCACGTCAGGCTACGCCGGGGTAGGCCAGCAGCCTGCCCGCTACTACGCCGTAGACGGCGACATCGTCGGCCTGCGCATGGGCCAGGTGGCCGCACTGGGCTTCCAAGGGCGCGACGGTGACCGCTACGACGGCTCGATTCCCGTCGCAGTGCGTGCGGGCCGCGACATCAGTGACAGCGGTACCCGGCTCGGCCAGAAGGACACCGTGGGCGAGGGCCGTGGCAATCTCATCGCTCATGGCCACGCCGATGACATCTCAGTCGTGGAGGCTGGCCGTGATATCCGTGCCAGCAGCTTCTACGTCGCCGGCCCAGGCCTGCTGGAAGTCACCGCCGGTCGCAACGTGTATCTGGCCGACAAGGGCGAGATCAAATCCCTCGGTGCAGTGGTTGACGTGAAGCCGGGCGACCGCAGCAACGGCGCCAGCATTGTGGTGGCCGCTGGCATGGGTGCGGGTGCGAACTGGAACGGGTTCGCGGATCGCTATCTGGATGCGGCCAATCTCGCCGATCCTGATCGCCCGCTGGCCGACCAGACCGGCAAGGCGGTGACCCTCTACAACGGGTCGTTGTCGCTGACCGGCTGGTTGCGCAAGGAGTTCGGCTACAGCGGCGATGAGGCGGGTGCGGTCGCTTACCTGACGACCAAGCAGGGCGAACTGGACCAGGCCAGGCAGGCCGCTCTCGCTGACGGTGGCAGCGCGACCAATCGCTCGCTGGCCCGTGAGTACCGGTTGGAAAGCCAACTGCACCTGGTCAACTGGTTGAGCGATCGCTTCGGCGGCATCAACCGGCTGGGCGTGACGTTCAATCCCACTACGATGGATGCGCGCGCCTTCTTCGATGCGTTGCCGGCCGAGCAGCAGCGTGCCTTCCTACGTAACGTGTATTACGCCGAACTCAAGGCGGCCGGCCGCGAGTACAACGACGCCGATGGCCGGCGTTTCGGCAGCTATGTACGTGGCCGCGAAGCGATCGCCACCCTGCTGCCTGGGTCGGATGGTACAGACAAGGCCGGGCGCTACCAGGGCGACCTCACCCTGTTCAGCAGTGCGCAGTACATCGATGAGTACGTCAGCACCAATGGCATCGGCAAGGATCGCCCGACGCCGGGCAAGACGTACATCAGCAAAGAAGAGTGGGTTGCCATGGGCAGGCCGGGCTACGGGGTGGCGTACTACGAAGTACTGGATGCCGGCATCCACACCCAGTTCGGCGGCGACATCCAGATCATGACCCCCGGTGGCCGCACCCTGGTGGGGATCGACGGCGGGTTCGTACCCGGCCCGGGCTCGGGCGTCATGACCCAGGGCGAGGGCGACATCGCCATCTACGCCCGCGACAGCATCCTGATGGGCCAGAGCCGTATCTTCACCACCTTCGGCGGCAACATCCTGGGGTGGTCGGCGCAAGGCGATATCAATGCGGGCCGCGGCAGCAAGACCACCGTGGTGTACACCCCGCAGCGCCGCGCGTACGACACCGTGGGCAACGTGACCCTGTCGCCGAATGCACCCAGCACCGGCGCAGGCATCGCCACGCTCAACCCGATCGCGGAGATTCCGCCGGGCGACATCGACCTGATCGCGCCGCTGGGCACCATCGATGCGGGTGAGGCCGGTATCCGGGTCTCGGGCAACGTCAACCTGGCTGCACTGCAGGTGCTCAATGCCGACAACATCCAGGTACAGGGCAAGGCGGTGGGCATTCCGGTGGTCGCGGCGGTCAACGTCAGCGCGCTGACCTCGGCCAGCGCGGCGGCGAACACCGCAGTGCAGGCGGCGCAGGAGATGGTCAAGCGCCAGACGCAGCAGACCCGCCCCTCCACCATCAGCGTGCAGGTGCTGGGCTTTGGCAGCGAAACCAGCAGCGTGGCACCGCCGAAGCACGAGGATCGCTACGACCCGGACAGCGTGGTGCAGGTGGTCGGCATGGGCGAGCTGAGCACCGAGCAGCGCGCCCGCCTCGACGCTGCGACGACGAAGCGACAGTGATGCCGACGTCTTTCCTGCCCCTGGCCAGCGTGCGTGGCCAACCCCACGCGCGCGCGCAACTGCCTTGCCGGTGCAACGGCACTGTTACCGCCGTTGCGCACGCTCACCTCCTGCGCATCTGCCTCCCTTTCCGTATTGAGAAGCCACTGATGTCTTCAATCTCCCCGGCGCTGGCACGGGCATCCCTGCCACTGGGCCTGCTCTGCGCGATCTCGCTGGCCAACGCACAGACCGCGCCTGCCGACGGCGGCGCGGCCCCGATGGCGACTCCGGCTGCCCGCGTCAACATCAACGAGTACCTGGTGCGCGGCAACACCGTGCTCGGCGCGCGCGACATCGAGCAGGCCGTCTCCCCGCATCTCGGCCCCGGCCGCACCCTGCAGGACGTCGAGGCGGCCCGTGCGGCGCTGCAGTCGGCCTACCAGGGCAAGGGCTACCAGTCGGTTTATGTGGATCTGCCCGAGCAGCAGGTCGATGGCGGCGTAGTGATCCTGCAGGTCACCGAAACCCGCATCGGCCAAGTCAAGGTGGTCGGCGCCGAGCACAACGATCCTGCACGTCTGGCCGAGCGCGTGCCGGCGCTGCAGGCAGGCGCCGTGCCGGACTTCGAGCGCGCGCAGGCGCAGCTGACCGAACTCAACCGCGGCGGCAAGCGTCAGGTCGTGCCGCTGGTCAAGCCAGGTGTTGCCGACGGCACGATGGATGTGGAGCTCAAGGTCGACGACACATCCCCTTGGCGCTACAGCGCCACGCTCAACAACGACCACAGCGTGGACACCGAGCCGCTGCGCAGCATCCTTACCGTCGGCCACGACAACCTCTGGCAGCGCGAGCACACCGCCTCGCTGACCTTCTTCGCCGCGCCGCAGGACCTGGACCAGGCCAACGTGTGGTCCGGTGCCTACGGTCTGCCGTTGGGCAGCCCGGACTGGATGCTGGATTTCTCCGGCTACCGCTCCGACAGCAACGTGGTGTCCACCGGCCAGACCAATGTCACCGGCAAGGGCCACGCGGTCGGCGTCAAGCTCAGCCACACCTTCCCGATGACGGGCGCCTGGTGGCACCAGCTCTCGGCCGGTGTCGACTTCAAGGATCTGGACGAATCGGTCGCGATGGTCGGCCAGGCCTCGGATTTCGCCCCGCTCAAGTACGCGCCGGTGACCGTGGCCTACAGCGGCTTCCGCCAGGGCACCAAGCACCAGCTCAATGTCGGCGTGCAGGCGGTGTTCGGTGCACGCAGCCTGTTCGGCTATGGCAGCACGGACGATGAGTTCGACTGGAAGCGCGCCTACGCCGATCCCAGCTTCTTCGCGCTCAAGCTGGAGCTGAGCGACACCTACACGCTGGCCAGTGGTGCGCAGTGGTTCGCGCGGCTGTCGGCGCAGATGACTGACCAGCCGCTGGTCTCCGGCGAGCAGTTCGCCGCCGGCGGCATGTTCACTACACGTGGCTATCGCTCGGCCGAAGGCATCGGCGATTACGGCGCGCTGGCCACGCTGGAATGGCGCACGCGTCCGCTCGGCCTGTGGGGCCTGCAGGACTGGCGCTTCTACGGCTTCCTCGATGGCGCCTGGCTGGGCCTGCGCCGGCCACTGCCTGAGCAGGCCGACAGCGCCGCGATGAGCGCCATCGGCGTGGGCAGCAGCCTGCGCATCGGCGAGCACTACAACCTCCGCTTCGACTACGGCCGGACGCTGCGCGACGGCCCGACCACGACCAAAGATGCCAACCGCCTGCACCTGAGCGTCGGCGCCAGCTACTGAGCCTGACTTTCCCAAGCATTTTCCGGAGATACCGTCCATGCAACGCCTTCTTGCCCTGTTGTTGTTCTGTCTGAGCATGTCCACGCTCGGCGTCGCCCACGCGGAAACCGCGTGGTGGCAGGCCGATTGGAAGTACCGCAAACCGATCACGCTCGATGCCAGCCCCAACGGTGCCGCCCTGGGCGGCAATCTCGGGCGCACCCCCGTGCTCATCCGCCTGCACACCGGCAACTTCGCCTTTGATGGCGTTGCCGAGGGCGGCAACGACCTGCGCTTCATCGGTGCCGATGGCCACACGGTGCTCAACCACCAGGTGGAGCAGTACGACGCGGCGCTGGGCATGGCCCTGATCTGGGTGGATGTGCCTACGATCAGCGGTACCGCGGCGCAGACGATCTGGATGTACTACGGCAACGCCGGGGCACCGGGGGCGGCCAATGGCCAGCGCGTGTTCGATCCGGACTACAGCGCGGTCTATCACTTCGCCGACAGCGGCACCGAGGCACGCGACACCACCGCCTACGTCAACACGCTCACCGGTGAGTTCAAGCCGGCCGACGGCGCCATCATCGGCCGTGGCGCCCAGTTCGCAGGTACACCGCTGCACTTGCCGGGCGCACCGTCGCTTGCGGTGGTGGCCAATGGTGCGATGACCGTCTCGGCCTGGATCAAACCGGACCAGCTCGGCCCGGACCAGGCGATCTACAGCCGCCGCGAAGGCGACAACGTCCTGCTCGTCGGCCTCGACAACGGCGTGCCCTACGTGCGCGTCAACGACCAGCGCAGCCAGCCGATCCCGGCACTGGTGGCCGGCCAGTGGGCACACGTGGCGGTGACCAGCACCGAGAATGCGGTGATCCTGTACGTCGCCGGCCGCGAAGCGGTGCGGCTTGCCACCGGCCTGCCGGCCTTCACCGGTGAAGCCCTGCTCGGTGGTGACGCACTCGCCTCGGGCGCCGCGGGTGATGCGGCGGCCCTCCCGGCCGCGCAGCCGTTCCTGGGTGTGATCGATGAAGTGCGCGTGTCCAAAGTGGCGCGCCCGGCCACCGCGCTGCTGGCCGATGCCACCGCGCAGGGCGCCGAGTCGCGCCTGATCGCGTTCGGCGAAGACGAGCAATCGGCCGGTGTGAGCCACTTCGGCTTCATCCTCAAGGCGATGCCGGTCGATGCCTGGGTGGTGGTGATCGTGCTGGGCCTGATGCTGCTGCTGTCGTGGGCGATCATGATCGCCAAGAGCCGCTACTTCGGTACCGTGGCCAAGGCCAACGAGGCTTTCACCGCCCAGTACAAGAAGGTCACCGGTGCACCGGTCGCATCGCTGCAGGCGCTGGAACGTACCGGCAGCCTGGCCCCGCAGATTCGCGACGACTCCACGCTGTGGCGCCTGTACCGCATCGCGATGGACGAAATGGACGGCCGCGGTTCGCACCACCACGGCCTCACCGCCGCGGCGATCACCTCTATCCGCGCCTCGATGGATGCCGAAGTCACGCGCGAGACCGAGCGCATGTCCAAGCGCATGAACTGGCTCTCCACCACGATCGAAGGCGCGCCGTACATCGGCCTGTTCGGCACCGTGATCGGCATCATGCTGGTGTTTGCGGTGGCGGCGATGGCCGGCGCGGTGGACATCAACTCGGTGGCCCCGGGCATGGCAGCCGCCTTGCTGTGTACGGCAGCCGGCCTGGGCGTCGCGATACCGGCGCTGTTTGGCTACAACTGGCTGGCCTCGCGCGCTGAAGCGATCGCGGCGGACATGTCGGTGTTTGTCGATGAGTTCACCGCGCGCCTGGCCGAAGAGTTCGACCGCACCGCACCGGCCGCCGCAGCGCGCCCGGCGCTGGCCTGAGGAGACCACCATGGCCAGGGCAAAGCGGTTCGGCATCAAGAAACGCGAAAAAGGCATCAACGTCACCCCGTTCGTGGACGTGCTGCTGGTGGTGCTGGTGATCTTCATCCTCACCAGCAACGCCACCATTCCCGGGATCGAGGTCAACCTGCCGAAGGCCAGTTCCAGCATGGCGCTGGAGAAGCCCAAGACCAAGGCGATCACGGTCGACAACGCCGGCCAGATCTTCCTGGACGCCTACCCGGTCAGCCTGGCCGAGCTGGAGGATCGCCTGCGCACGGAGAAAGCGCTGAACCCGGATATCCCGGTGATCGTGCGCGGCGATGCGCAGGTGCAGTACGCGCGTGTAGTCGAAGTGCTCGACCTGCTGCGCAAGATCGAGCTGACCCAGGTCGGCCTGGTCACCGGCAAAGTGCAGGGGTGAGGGCGTGACTTCCCTCCACTCCCGCAGCGGTGACAGCGTGCCTGCGTGGCGCCGCTGGTGGCCCGTGGCGGCGTTGATCGTCGGCCTGGCGGCCGTGGCGTTGCTGCTCTGGTACCTGCTGTTCAAGGACACCGCCAGTACCCGCCGGCCCGTGGCCGAGATCCCGATGGTGATGTTGCCGCCGCCACCGCCGCCGCCCCCACCGGAGCCCGAGCCCGAGCCGGAGGTGACCCCTGAAGAGGTCATGCCCGAGCCCGAGCCGCTGGACGAGGTACCCAAGCCCACCGAAGAGGCGCCGACGCCGGACACCGCCGACCCGGTGACGATGGATGCCGACGCGCAGGCCGGCGGCGACAGCTTCGGTATCCAATCCGGTTCCGGCGGCGGGCGCAGTGGCGTCGGTGCCGGTGGCGCCGGCAACGCGAGTTACGGCCGTTACCTGGGCTACGTGCTGCAACAAGCCGTGGCACGTGATCCCAAGGTGCAGCGCCTGGCCTTCCAGCTGACGGTCAACGTCTGGCTGGATGACGCCGGGCAGGTGACCCGCGTCGAGCTCGCGCGCGGCAGCGGCAACACCGAAGCCGATGAAGCGGTGCTGCAGGCGATCCGCGCGATCGGCCGCATCGACGAGCGGCCACCGGCGTCGTTGAGCTTCCCCGCACGCGTGCTGGTGCAGGGCCGTCGCCCGGCCGGATGAGCTGCGCTGTCTTTCTTCTTCCCTGATATTTTCTTTCTGCGAGCAAGCCGATGACCCGTTCAACCCTTCACTCCGCGCTGCTGGGACTGCGCAGCACCGCCATCGCCACCGGCGTCGCGCTGGTTCTGGTCAGCGGCGGCGCCCACGCCCAGGCCGCGGGCGGCGAGAGCACCATGATCAAGCTGATCCGCGGCCTGATGGACAGCGGCGCGCTCAAGCCCGAGGCCGGCCAGGCCCTGCTGCTGGAAGCGCAGCGCGAATCGGCCGCAGCCCCGGCAGCGCCGGCCACCACCGCGATTGCCGCACAGCCCGGTGACGTGCGCGTGCCCTACATCCCGCAGACCGTGCGTGATGAGATCCGCGAAGAGGTCAAAGCCAGCGTCATGGCCGAGGCCAAGGCCGAACGCTGGGCCGCGCCGGACCAGGTACCCGAATGGACCCAGCGCCTGCGCGTGCAGGGCGATGTGCGCGTGCGCAACGAAAGCCGCCTGTACTCCGAGCGCAACAGCGACATCGAAGTGGACTGGGCGCGGATCAACGCCGGCAACGGCTACGACGTCAACGGCAACACCAACCTGGATCTGCCGCCGCTGCGCAATACCCGCCAGGACCGCAACAATTCCTGGCGCATCCGTGCACGCCTGGGCGTGATCGCCGAACTGGGTGAGCACACCCGTGCCGGCGTGCGCCTGGCCACCGGCAACGACAACGGCCCGGTGTCGTCCACCCAGACGCTGGGCGGCGGCCTGGCCAAGAAAGATGCCTGGCTCGACCAGGCGTGGCTGTCGTGGTCACCGGTGGCGGGGCTGGACATCCTCGGTGGCCGCTTCGGCAACCCGTACTGGTCCACTGACACGCTGTTCTCCAACGACCTCAACTTCGACGGCCTGGCGTTCAAATACGCGCAGCCGATCGGCGATGACGGTCTGTCCTTTTTCGCCACGCTGGGGCTGACGCCGCTGGAGTACTCCTCCGACAGCTTCCCCAACACCAGCCAGGACAAGATGAAGAGCGAGAACAAGTGGCTCAACGGCGCGCAGGTCGGCGCCGAGTGGCAGTTCGGTGATGCGCAGAAGCTGCGCGCCGCGGTCGGCTACTACGATTTCCGCAACATCGCCGGCGAGTACTCGCAGCCGTGCGCGCTGTATGCCGGTGCGGACTTCTGCAGCAGCGACTGGTCGCGCCCTGCGTTCATGCAGAAGGGCAACACGCTGATGCTGCTGCGGAACATCGCGCTCAATCCGCTCGATCCGGCCAACACGCCGATGCCGCAGTACGTCGGCCTGGCCTCCGAGTTCGAACTGCTCGACCTCAACCTGGCCTGGGAAACGCCGCTGTTCGCGGGCAATGCCCTGCGCTTGGAAGGGCACGCGATCAAGAACCTGGCCTACGATCCCAACCGCATGTGGGAACGCGCGCAGGGCGGCATCGTCACCAACCTGGGCACCGCCGCCAACGGCATGGCCGGGCCGCAGGACATCCAGAGCGGCGACATGGCGTATATGGCCCAGGCGACCTTCGGCCAGCTGGCGATGAAGCAGGCCGGTGACTGGAACCTGGCGGTGGGCTACAAACGCCTGGAAGGCGATGCGCTGCCCGATGCCTACAATGATTCCAACTTCCACCTCGGTGGCACCAATGCCAAGGGCTACTACCTGAGCAGCTCCTACATGTTCGACAAGAACGTGTGGCTGACCGGGCGCTGGATGGCCGCCAAGGAAGTGACCGGCGCCCCGTTGTCGATCGACGTCTTCCAGCTGGAAGTCAACGCAGGTTTCTGATCGACACCCGGCATGTCTTCGGGAGGCGGCATGCCCCCCCCCACTGCCGCCCTACCTTGGAATCCCACCATGAACACCGACACTACCCTCGCGCCTGATGTCAGCGACGATGTCGATACCGGCTCGGCACAGGCTGACAACGCCACGCCACCGGCCAGCTGGCCCATGCTCTACCGCCGCCCGGTCATACTGTCGTCGCAGTTCCACGCCCACTGGCGGGTCCGCCAGACCGGCGCCGCGTTTGCTGCCGGCAGTCACTCGATTCCGCTGATGATCGGTGAGTTCGCCGAAGCCTCGCGTGCGTATCCGCTGGTCTTCGCCGGTCCCGATCATCTGCCGCTCGCCGTGCTCGGCCTGGAAGCAGGGCAGAACCGCTTCGTCATCGCTGACCAGTGGCAGGCCCGCGCCTACATTCCCGCCTACGTGCGGCGCTACCCGTTCGTGTTTGCGCGCACTACCGATCCGGACGGCTACGTGCTGGCCATCGATGCCGACGCGGACATGGTGGTGCAGGAAGGCGAGCAGGGGCAGCCGCTGTTCGAGGGCGACCAGCCCTCGGCCATGACGCGTCATGCCCTGCAGTTCTGCGACGCCTTCACCCGCGAAGACATCGCCACGCGAGCCTTCACTGCCGCATTGGCCGAGGCCGGCGTGCTGATCGAGCGCCAGGCCGACGTGGTCCTGGCCGATGGCCGCCGCCACAGCCTGCAGGGTTTCCATGTCGTCGATCCCGCACGCCTGGATGCGCTGCCGGATGCCACCCTCGTGCACTGGCATCGCCAGGGCTGGCTGGCGCCGGTGTATTTCCACCTGGCTTCGCTGGGTCGCTTCGCCGACCTCGCCGCCGGCTGACCTGTTCTACCGGGGCGCCGTGCAGGTGTCGTCACTCCAGGCCGGTGGGAAGACCAGCCCTTCGAGTGGCGTCATCTGTGCGGCACCCGATCCGGTGCGTTCGCGCGCGGCAGCCGGCACGGCACTCCGTCCGAGCGCACAAAGGCGCGCAGCAGCGGAAATACCTGCAAGGGAAGATGGCGAAGATGGTGCGCCCGGAGGGATTCGAACCCCCGACCAATGGCTTCGGAAGCCACTACTCTATCCGGCTGAGCTACGAGCGCGTTGTGTCCTGCGTCCCGCCGGGCCGCCTGATGGGGCCACGGACCGCCAAAGCGGCGCGGGAGGAGCATTCTATCCGTAAACGCCGCGCAGGTCTGCCCCCTGCACCGATGCGCCCGGCGGCGGCGCGCCCGGCCAGCCCAGGCGGTATCCTTTACCGATGGCTTACGAACGTTTTGAAGCGCCCGAGGCGGCGCCCCCGTCGCGCTGGCGGCACTACTGGAAACTGATGCGCGCCGACCGCCCGATCGGCACCCTGCTGCTGCTCTGGCCCACCTGGTGGGCGCTGTGGCTGGCCTCCGGCGGGCGGCCGCCGCTGTGGACGCTGTTCGTGTTCACCGCCGGCGTCTGGCTGACCCGCTCGGCCGGGTGCGTGATCAACGATTACGCCGACCGCTGGCTGGACCCGCACGTCAAGCGCACCAAGGACCGCCCGCTGGCCAGTGGGGCCGTGTCCGGCCGTGAGGCGCTGGCCCTGTTCGCCGGGCTGATGATCGTCGCCTTCGCCCTGGTGCTGACCCTGAACTGGCTCACCATCGGCATGAGCTTCATCGGCGTGTTCCTGGCCGCCAGCTATCCTTACCTGAAGCGCTACACCCACCTGCCGCAGGTCTACCTCGGCATGGCCTTCGGCTGGGGCATCCCGATGGCCTTCGCCGCGGTGCAGGGCGAGGTGCCGGTGATCGGCTGGCTGCTGTACGGCGCCAACATCCTGTGGTCCACCGCGTATGACACTTGGTACGCCATGGTCGACCGCGATGACGACCTGAAGATGGGCTCGCATTCGACCGCGATCCTGTTCGGGGATCTGGACCTGGTCATCCAGGGGATTCTCTACGCGCTGTTCCTGGGCACGATGGCGCTCGTCGGCCTGCGCGCCGGGCTGGGGTTCTATTACGGCGTCGGCGTCGGCGTTGCCGCAGGGTTGATCGCCTACGAGTTCTGGATCGCCCGCAAGCGCGAGCGCGACCCGTGCTTCAAGGCCTTCCTGCACAACAACTGGGTCGGGGCCGCGCTGTTCGCCGGCATCGCGGTATCGCTGGCGCTGCGCTGAGGGGGTACCCGACCCATGCACTACGACCATTAGGCGACTGACAGCGCCGTTCCCAGCGCCCAGAATCGCTCCCATTGAATGATCGGGGAGGGTGGGCCATGAACACGTCGACGGTGGTGCAGGACGGCTGGATGGCGCGCGCGGCACTGCGCTCGGCCGCCTGGGCGGAAAAGTGGTTCCCGGATGCCTATGTGTTCGCGGTGCTCGGCGTGGTCATCGTCGCGGCCGCCGCGATGGGCTTCGGCGCAACTCCGCAGGCCACCGCCACCGCCTTCGGCGAGGGCTTCTGGAGCCTGATCCCCTTCACCATGCAGATGGCCTTCGTGGTCATCGGTGGCTATGCGGTCGCCACCGCACCGATCGTGGCGCGCTTCATCGAGCTGTTGGCCCGTGTGCCCAAGACCGGCCGTGGGGCGGTGGTCTATGTCGGCCTGATCAGCATGCTCGCCTCGCTGCTCAGCTGGGGCTTCTCGCTGGTGTTCGGCGGCCTGCTGGTGCGCGCACTGGCGCGTCGCGAAGCACTCAACATGGACTACCGCGCCGCCGGTGCCTCGGCCTACCTTGGCCTCGGCGCGGTCTGGGCGATGGGCCTGAGCTCCTCGGCCGCCCAGCTGCAGGCCAACCCGGCCAGCATGCCGCCCGGCCTGGTGGAAATCACCGGCGTGCTGCCCTTCACCGAAACCATCTTCCTGTGGCAGTCGATCGCGCTGACATCCGCGCTGATCCTGGTGTCGCTGCTGATTGCCTGGCTCACCGCACCCGGCGCCGCCACCGCGCGCACGGCCAAAGACTTCGAAGGCGCCGCCCGCGCCGAGGCCGAGCCGCTGCAGCCGCGCACCCGCCCCGGCGAGTGGCTGGAGTACAGCCCGCTGCTGACCGTGCTGCTCTCGCTGCTCGCGTTCGGCTGGCTGTTCGGCGAGTTCGCCAGCAAGCCGGTCGTCACCGCCATCGCCAACCTCAACACCTACAACTTCCTGTTCATCTCGCTCGGCCTGCTGCTGCACTGGCGCCCGCGCAGCTTCCTCAACGCCGTGGCCAAAGCCGTACCGAGCACCACCGGCGTGCTGATCCAGTTCCCGCTGTATGGCGGCATCGCGATGATCCTCACCCACGCCGCCGGCAGTGGCGATGAGACCCTCGCCCATCGCCTCTCCACGCTGTTCGTGCATATCGCCACCACCGACACCTTTGCGCTGGTGATGGGCGTGTACTCGGCGGTGCTCGGCTTCTTCGTGCCGTCCGGCGGCGGCAAGTGGATCATCGAAGCACCGTACGTCATGCAGGCTGCCAACGAGCTCAAGGCCCACCTGGGCTGGGCGGTGCAGGTCTACAACGCGGCCGAGGCGCTGCCGAACCTGATCAACCCGTTCTGGATGCTGCCGCTGCTGGGTGTGCTTGGGTTGAAGGCGCGTGACATCGTCGGCTTCACCTTCATCCAGCTGCTGGTGCACATCCCGCTGGTGCTTGGCTTGCTGTGGCTGCTCGGCATGACGCTCACCTATGTGCCACCGGTGATGCCGTGATCGTCATCTGCGCGTCATCTCCATGCGCAGGCTGGAAGATGCCCTGTTCAGTGACACATTGAGGGGGTTGGAAGGCCTTGGAATAAGGGAATTCGAACCGTTCATATGCAGGGCAACGCCTACTGCTGCATGGGCCCTGACACCGCGGAAGACGTCGGCGCGGATGCGTTGACGTGTTCGTATGCAAACCCCCACACGTCGTTAACCTGCCCCTGCAGAGGATGGCCCCGACCGCGACATTCCGTTTGCGGCAACCGGAGAATCGAGATGGCTCAGCAGAACCAGCAGAACCCGAATCAGCGCGGTGAGCAGGCCGAACGTGGTCGCGATCAGCAGCAGCAACAGCAGCAGGAACAGCAGCAGCGCAACCAGAACCAGCAGCAGGGCGGCCAGCAGGACGAGGAAGAGTGAGCCCAGCTGGCTGTTGTGTGAACTGAAGCCCCGCTCCGGCGGGGCTTCGTTCGTCTGCGGCCTGCTCAGGCCGAGCGCAGGTGCCAGCCCAGCGCATCGTCTGCGACCACCGCGCCAGGCACGACGTCATGCAACACGACGCGGAGGCCGCGCGCATTCGGCAGCACTTTCTGCTCGGGGAACCAGCGGCGCGTGGCATCGACCACGATCAACAGGCCTTCGTCATCGCCGAGGGGTGCGAAGTGCGGTGTCGGCTGTGACAACGGATTCAACCCGAAGGCCGCCTCGGCCTTCGCCTGCACTTCGCCCACGTCTTCAGCGGGCAGGCCAACCTCACTGATGCAGGTCATCTCGCTGCCATGGAACTCCCCCTGACGCGCGCCGGCAGGGAGGCGCCGCCGCGCGATCAACTCCAGGATCAGGTCGTCCGGCCCGGTGAAGTAGATCGACTCCGAATCCCAGCGGCCATCGAAGGTGAAGTGGTCATGGCCTTTCAGATCGCGCTGCAGAGTGGCGCGTGCTCTGAGCCAGTCGGTGGCCGCTTCGAAGCGATTGGCCGGTACGTTGAACGCCAGGTGCACACCGCCGACCGGGTTCGATCCTGCGGGTTGCAGCTGTAGGGTGCTCCAGCCGATGCGCACGGCCGAGCCCTCAACCGGCAGCTGAAGTTCATCGCGGAAGTACGCCACGGTGGCGGCGACATCGGACACGGGAAGATCGATCTGGTGGATGCGCATGGTGGTGTAAGTCTCCACATTGATACGTCGACATTCTGCCGCAGATGCGTGTGTCTCATTGATGAACCCGATGCACCATAAGCCGATCGCGGCCACCTATCACCGGGCATTGCTGCCGCATTTGCTACAACGATGTATCGATGCCGGGACGCACCACCGGCGCACCACACACCACTATCAGAGGAGTAGTCCCGCGATGGGCATGCTGGTCGAGGGAACATGGCAGGAAGGCACCGCGGGTGCCGCTGACAAGGACGGTCATTTCAAGCGCGAGGAGTCCACCTTCCGCGATTGGTTGAGCGCCGACGGCAGTGCTGGCCCGAATGGCGAGCCTGGTGTCAAAGCGGCGCCTGGGCGGTTCCGCCTGTATGTAAGTCTCGCCTGCCCGTGGGCACACCGCACGCTCATCGTGCGCGCGCTGAAGGGCCTGGAAGATCTGGTGCCGGCGTCGGTGGTGAACTGGCACATGGGCGATCAGGGTTGGAACTTTGAGCCCGGCCCGCAGGTGACGCCGGAGCCCGAACGCGGCGCGCGCTATCTGCACGAACTGTACGCCGCCGCCAAGCCGGGAATGACCGGCAAGGTGACCGTGCCGGTGCTGTGGGATCGCGAGCGCGGGACGATCGTCAGCAATGAATCGGCGGACATCATCCGGATGTTCAACACAGCCTATGACGGATTGGGTGCGAAGGCCGGTGACTTCTATCCGGCCGCGCTGCGTGCTGAGATCGACGCGATCAACGAACGCGTCTATGCCACCGTCAACAACGGAGTTTACCAAGCGGGTTTTGCGTCAACGCAGGAGGCGTACGAAGAGGCTGTTGGGCCGTTGTTCGATACGCTCACCTGGTTGGACGAGCGACTGCAGCAACACGCGTGGCTGGTGGGCGATGCCATGACCGAAGCCGATATCCGTCTGTTCACGACGTTGATCCGCTTCGATTCGGTGTACTACGTGCACTTCAAGTGCAACGTGCGGCGCATTGCGGACTTCGTTGGCCTGCATGCGTTCGTGGCGCGGATGATGGCGATTCCCGAGGTGGCGGATACGGTGAACTTCCAGCACATCAAGCATCACTATTACGAGAGCCATCGGCATCTCAATCCGTCGGGGATCGTGCCGGTGGGGCCGGAGCGGGCTTACTGAGGCGGCTGCCAATCCGTCAGTGAGCTGGTTCCAGGATCACCACCGGCACAGATGCCAGCAGACGCTCAAACTGCTGGTGTTGCTCCGTGTCCATTTCCCGGAAGGGAATGGGCATCGCGCCGCCCTCTACCAGTTCGATGAGATAAGCCGCCTGCAACCGCTGCACGTGCTTCACCTGGTGCCATGTTCGGAAGGCAGTCCTGCCTTTGCTCGTGCGCGAGATGCCTGCCGCACTGAAGACGAACGCACAGCGACCGACGCGAAGCATCTTCCAGGCAAAGATCGGCGGCACCACAATGGCCAGGACGACGCTCTGCACGATCGGCCAGCTCCAAGGGCTGGCGCGATTCAGATGCTCGTTCCTGGCCACCATGTCCATCGCGATGACTTCATGCAGCAACTGCCGGTACTCCGCAAGCTGGTACGACACGTCGATCTCGATGCGCGGACCTGTGTGCTCCACATACGCTCCTTGGATGTGCTTGGAAGTCATCGCCATTGCAGTGAAGTGCCATGTTCCGTGTGTCGCTGAGCGCGGCTGAACGACAGTACTTC
Organism: Stenotrophomonas sp. AGC87; assembly: GCF_057333975.1. Classification (NCBI taxonomy): domain Bacteria; kingdom Pseudomonadati; phylum Pseudomonadota; class Gammaproteobacteria; order Lysobacterales; family Lysobacteraceae; genus Stenotrophomonas; species Stenotrophomonas sp. AGC87. The sequence continues at coordinate 168,447 of NZ_JBHFHW010000029.1, read as the reverse complement.
ACTTCTGGGACCGGTGCTGGGCGATGTGAGCGAAGAGAGTCTTCGTACCGATGTTCTGGAACGCCTGCGTCGTCGTATAGGCGCTGATGGCATTGTTGCGGGGCCCGGACGTCAGTATTCCTCGAGACTCCGCTTCGACGAATGCCGCGCGACGCTCGTCCTCAGTGAAGACCGCATTGGTATTCGCTATGACTCCCATGAGGAGCGTTCCCTCAAGCGTCTTGAACGGGTTGATCCTGGAATTCCCTGATAGGTAGTCGGAGGCCAGCTTTGCGAGGGCTGTCCGCATCTCATCGGTAGGGCCGCCGGTTGCGGCGCGCATGGCGTCGGTTCTCTGGGTAAGTGCCGCGTTGACGAGGGTCCTCGCATCCCCTGCTCTTGAGAGAGCGATATTCGCAGCCGAATGCCGCAGTGCCGTAGCGCTGGCAGAGGGGCTGGCAACAACGGCAGACGATGCGATGCGTCCGATGCCTACGGTATTTTTCATGTGTAGCGTCTCTCCATGTGATTCCTGCTCCCTGCTGGCACTGTGTGTGCTTGACCGCGAGGGCCAACGTTGCTGGCAGATTGGTTGCGTGGCGTGGGATGTGGTGGTCGCCGATGCACTGCTATTGCACCCCCATCCCTCGATCCAACTGCCGATACCCGATCGCCTCTGCCACATGCGCCGTCGCGATGTCCTGCGCATGGCCCAGATCCGCCAATGTCCGCGCCACCCGCAGGATGCGATGCATCGAGCGCGCTGACAGCTGCAACCGCTCCACTGCATCCTCCAGCAGTTGCTGATCCTCTCGTGACAGCCGGCAATGCTCGCTCAGCTCGAACGGCAGCAGCTGTGCATTGGCCTTGCCACTTCGCAGCAACTGCACTTCCCGCGCGGCCACCACACGGGCGCGAACACTCGCACTGTCCTCGCCCAGCGGCGCGTCATCGCGCAGCTCGCGCGGGTCCAGCCGAGGCACTTCCACATGCAGATCGATGCGGTCCATCAATGGCCCGGAGACACGCCCGCGGTAGCGACGGATGACCTCCTCGGTGCAGAGACAGCGCCCGCTGCGATCCCCGGCCCAGCCACACGGGCACGGATTCATTGCCGCAACGAGCTGAAACCGCGCAGGAAAGCGCTCGGTGCGGGCCGCGCGGCTGACCACGGCCACCCCGGATTCGATCGGCTCGCGCATGACCTCCAGCGCGTGTCGACTCCATTCGGGCAGTTCATCCAGGAACAACACGCCGTTGTGCGCCAGCGAGATCTCGCCAGGGCGCGGATGCGAGCCGCCGCCAATCAGCGCGACGGCGCTGGCGGTGTGGTGCGGCGCTCTGTAGGGCCGCTGCCGCCAGCGTCCCGCATCAATGCCCTGGCCGCTGCACGAGGCGATGGTGGCCGCTTCCAGGGCCTCCAGCTCGCTGGCGGCGGGCAGGATGCCGGGCAGGCGCGAGGCCAGCAGGGTCTTGCCGCAGCCGGGCGTGCCGAGCAGCAACAGGTGATGCCCGCCGGCCGCCGCGACCTCCAGCGCCCGGCGCGCCTGCAGCTGGCCGCGCACGTCGCGCAGGTCGGGAATGCTGGCCGGCAGTGGGTCAGCCGCCACGGCAGGTGGCAGCGTGCCGCTCTCAAGGGCGCTGCAGACCTCCAGCAGGGTGCGGGCAACGCGGACGTCGGCGTGCTGGGCCAGTGCGGCCTCTTCGCTGTTCGCGGCGGCCACGATGAGGCTGCGACCGTCCCGGGCGGCAGCGATCGCGGCAGGCAGGACGCCGTCGACTCCGCGCAGTTCACCGGTGAGGGCCAGCTCGCCCAGGAACTCGAACCTGTCCAGCGACTGCGCATCGATCTGACCGCTGGCGGCGAGAATGCCCAGCGCGATGGCCAGATCGAATCGCCCGCCCTCCTTGGGCAGATCGGCCGGGGCCAGGTTGATGGTGATGCGCCGCTGTGGAAACTCGAACCGCGCGCAGATCAGCGCAGCACGCACGCGGTCACGCGATTCCCGCACGGCGGCGGCAGGCAGCCCCACGATCTGGGTATGCGGCAACCCGCCGGACAGAAATACCTCGATCCGTACGGCCGGCGCTTTGACGCCGGCGCGGGCACGGCTGTGCACCAGCGCAAGGCTCATGCGGTTGTTTCCGGGGTCTGCAGCATGCCGAGCACAATGGCAGCGCATGGAGCACCCGATCCATCGGCACTTGCCGCGCCGTGGGGTAGGCAATCGCCGCCACCGTGTCCGGTACTGCCGCTAGACTGGATGCCCCCACGCTCCACGCCGTCGAACACCATGGATATGCACCACCGCTCCGGCCCCATCGAACTGGTCGCCATCGATATGGACGGGACCCTGCTCGATCCCGCGCACATGCTCACGCCCCGGGTCATGCACGCCATCGCGCGCGCCCGCGCGCAGGGCGTCCAAGTGGTGCTGGCCAGTGGCCGCCCGGTGTCCGGCATGGCGCCGTTCCTGCAACAGTTGGGTATCGAGAGCGAGCAGGATTACTGCATCGCCTGCAATGGCGCCGTGGTGCAGAACATCGGTAGCGGCCAGCGCGTCATCGAGTTTCCGCTGAGCTTCGAGGATTTCGTCTTCTGCGAGCGGATCTCGCGCGAGCTGGGCATCCATTTCCAGGCGCTCGATGGCCGGCGCATGTATACGCCCAACCAGGACATCAGTATCTACACAGTGGCCGATTCGCACCTGTCGAATGTGCCACTGTCGTATCGCCGGGTGGCGGATATGGACCCGGCGATGCAGTTCATCAAACTCATGATGATCGATGAGCCGGAGGTGCTGGATGCGGCCATCCAGCGCCTGCCGTCGGAACTGACCGATCGCTTCGCGGTGCTCAAGAGCGCGCCGTTCTTCCTGGAGGTGTTCGATCATCGGGCCGGGAAGGGGCCGAGCCTGGAGAAGCTGGCCGCGCATCTGGGGGTGGACCGGGCCAACGTGATGGCGGTCGGCGACCAGGAGAACGACCTGACCATGCTGCAGTTCGCCGGGACAAGCGTCGCCATGGGCAACGCGATTCCGGCGGTGAAGCAGACGGCGCGCTTCGAGACGGCGAGCAACGCCGAGGATGGCGTAGCGTTGGCGATCGAGCGGTTCGTGCTGCAGGACGTGTGATCGTGCGCGTTACTCGCCTGCGCCGCTGCGGCGCGGCTTTGCGTGCGACCAAGGCAAGGCCATCATCAGTGCAAACACCAGCAGGGTCGGCAGGGTGAAGACCCACATCTCCCCGGTACCCTTGCCTGCGCCGATGGCGAGCAGGCCGAGCGCACCCAGCTCCAGTTCGCTGATGGACGTCAGGTTGAACGCCAGGACAGGTATACAGGCGATGAATGGAGCAGGCAGAACACCATGGCCTGCGACAATCAATGTCGGTGCGAGCAGGGCGGCCAACCCGGAGAACACGATGCGGTAGGCGTTGCGCGAGCGCACACCGTCAATGCGCATGAACCGCATCAGGCACAGTGCGGCGATCACCGCCGCGAGGCTGGCACCGGCGATAGCCAGCATCTGGGAACCTTGTTCACTCATTCAGACGTCCTTTTCGCATCGTGGATGGAGGGCAGCCGCTGCCGCCTCCGCAGATCCTGGCGTTGCCTCACTCGCGAGGCGCAGCCGCCCCACGCGCTTCCAGCTCGGCCACCACCTTCTCCAGCGCCTCCAGCTTCTCGCGGGTGCGCAGCAGCACGGCACGCTGCACATCGAACTCCTCGCGGGTCACCAGGTCCAGCTTGCCCAGCCCGGCCTGCAGCGCGGTCTTGAAGGTGGCCTGCAGTTCTTCGCGCGACTGGCGCAGGCCCGGTGGGACCATGTCGCTCAGGCGGCGGGCGAGGTCATCGAGGTGGTTGAGGTCGATCATGCTGCGGCTCCGCGGGGTATACGCCAAGGATAAGGCGCCACGCTGCCGGCAGCACGGACCGCGTGCATCGCGTTCACCGGCGGACAGGCGTTATCCTCGCAGCCTGGAACACAGGAGTGCAGACGGATGAAGATGGTCATGGCGGTGGTCAAGCCGTTCAAGCTCGACGATGTGCGCGAAGCACTGGCCGAGCGCGGCGTCACCGGGATCACGGTCACCGAGGTCAAGGGCTTCGGGCGGCAGAAAGGCCACACCGAGCTTTACCGCGGGGCGGAGTACGTGGTCGATTTCCTGCCCAAGGTGAAGATCGAGGTGGCCGTCGTCGACAATCAGGTCGAGGAGGTGGTGGAAGCCATTGTCAAAGCCGCCGGCACCGGCAAGATCGGCGACGGCAAGGTCTTCGTGTACGACCTGGGCAGCGTGGTGCGCATCCGCACCGGCGAACTGGACGCCGACGCGCTGTAACGCGCGCCGGCTTTCCCGGGGGCACCCTCGATCAGGCGTGGCCCTTGAACCTGCGGTAGAAGCGCTTCCAGGCCGCGCGCACGCCAGCCACCCAGCGCGGGTCGGCCACCTGGGCCGCCTCGGAGGCGCTGGGGCGCTCGCCGGTCAGGCGCTGGCGCATCTTCAGCAGGTTCTTCATGTCGCTGCGGCGCAGCTGGCGCGAGACCGGGTGCACCGGCAGCCAGCGCGGGCTGCGCCAGGCCGAGGTGAAATCCACCAGCACCGGCACGCCACCGCTGACCATTACATTGGTGCCATGCAGATCGTTGTGGGTGATGCCGGCGGCATGCAGGCGGGTGAGCGCGTACTGCAGCTGCTCGAACACCTCCACGCCGACCGACTGGGCCGCGCTCAGGGTCTGGCCGGGAATGAACTCCATGCCCAGCGCCAGGCCACCGATGGTGCCGAGCAGGGCCGGGGCGTGCTTCCAGCCGCTGAGGCGCTGCAGGATGCGTGCTTCGCGGCGGACCAGCAGGCGCGCGATCGGCGACAGCGGGGTGCCGCGGTAACGGGTGTAATCCTTGACCACCGCGGGCTGACCATTGAGGCAGGTGCGGTAGACGTCAGGTTCCAGGAGGCGTTCGCCGCGCTTGAGCAGCTCGGCGGGGGCGGTGTCATCGACACACGGGGCAACAATTGTGTTCATAGGGGTCTGTGCGACCCGGCGGTCGGCGCAATGCGTCAGGCGTACCGGTGCTGCTTACTGTGGGGAACTAAAGATTTCGTTAATTTTAGTACTCGCCAGTACACGAATCCAGATGATGTCGGAGAAATGTCGTCGCCCAGCGTGGAACAGTTCGTCACGCTGAAGCGGACAATCTTGTATCGTTTGGAATAATTTCGTTTTCAATCAGTCGCTTGGGTGGCGGGCGATTGAGCAATCCGTTGAAGGAACGGCAGGAGTGCGTCGCGCAACTGGTCCAGGCCTGGCTGTTCTATCGGGAAGTGACCGCACGCCTCCAGCAGCACCCGCTGGCGGGGCGCGGCCAGCCGCTCGAAGAAGGGATCGCTGATCTGAACCGGCGTCCACGCGTCGCACGCGGGATGGACCATCAACACCGGGCAACGGGTGAACTGCTCGGGCTCCTCGGCTGGCGGGGTGTCGAACAAGGACGCGAGCAGGCCCAGCGGTACCCGGTTGCCGCCGCCCAGCGGGTCGCGGCAGACCAGCGCTGACAGCGCGGGATCGCGCGACATCCGGTCCATGTGGGTGAACCAGCGCACCGGCACGCGCAGGCCGCGGGTCAGCCGGCTCAAGGGGCGCAGGGCAGGCAGCAGCCGACGCATCCAGGGCTTCCGCACCAGCGCAGCCTGCACGGCGGGATCGCGCGGGTCGGCCAGGGTGGTGGCCACCAGACCGCGCACCCAAGGCGATTCGGCGGCGACCAGATAGGCCAGGTAGCCGCCGATGCTGGCACCGAGCAGGACGAAGGGTCGCGCGCGCTGTGCGTGTTCGGCCTCGATGAGCGTCAGCAGGGTGCGCTTCCACGCCGCGTAGTCCACCTGTGACCAGGGCGCGGGGCTGAGCCCGTAGCCCGGCAGATCGGGGGCCAATACCTCATGGCCGGCCACCGCCAGGCGCTGTGCCAGTGGCGCAAACATGCGCCCGTAACCGCCGGCGCCATGCACCAGCACCACGCTCAGCGCGGCGTCGGCAGGGCCATGGCGATCCAGTTGCAGGGCGCCGAAGGAACCTTCAATGCGCTCCGCACGTGGCGCCACAGCACCGGCTACCGGGTCGAAAAACCCTTGGTAGGCTTGGCTGAGGGCGGGGTAGGGATCGAAGGCGGCGGGACCGTGCATCGGGACAGTCTAGGCGGTCTGTTCAGCCACGCTGCGCTGAACGCCGCCCACCTCGTGCTTGACCGCGACGCGGGCGCTGCCGACCATATGCTGTTGCTCGCGACATCGGCGGCCGCCCCTCCCCGGCACGTCCCCGCCTCCTGCCGCCCTATCGATGCCGGTCACTGCCGTGCATCGCCCCCACCATTTCGGGTCCGGCCATGCCGGAGGAAGACTGATGATCAAGATCGTGCTGGCAGGGCTGTTCATCGCCTGCGTGCTGTACATCCATTACCGCGGCAAAGTGCGTGCGCGCTGGTCGCGCCAGCTGCTGGACCACTCCAGCTTCATGGCCCCGATCAACGTGATCATGTACGCGTTCTCGAAGGTACCGACCACGCCGTTCCTGGATCCGGGCAAGGAATTCCCGCAGCTCGAGCCGCTGCGCCAGAACTGGCAGATGATCCGCGACGAAGCGCTGGCCCTGCGCGACGCGGACAAGATCGCCGCGTCCAGCACGTTCAACGATGCCGGCTTCAACTCGTTCTTCCGTCGTGGCTGGAAGCGCTTCTATCTGAAGTGGTACGGCCCCTCGCACCCCTCGGCCAAGGCGCTGTGCCCGAAGACCACCGCGCTGCTGGAATCACTGCCGGACGTGCGTGCGGCGATGTTCGCCCAGCTGCCCTCGGGCAGCGAACTGCGCCCGCACCGCGATCCCTTCGCCGGCTCGCTGCGTCTGCACCTGGGCCTGGCCACGCCGAACGACGATGGCTGCTACATCGTGGTGGATGGCATCAAGAAGAGCTGGCGTGATGGCGAGTGGATGATGTTCGATGAGACCTACATCCACCACGCGCACAACGAGACGCCCGACGACCGGGTGATCCTGTTCTGCGACATCGCCCGCCCGCTGCGCTTCGGCCTGCCGGGCCTGTTCAACCGCGCGGTGGCCTCCACGCTGCTGGCCGGTGGTGCCTCGCCAAACCTGCCGGGTGACCCGACCGGTGGCGTCAACAAGGCCTTCGGCAGCGTCTACAAGGTGCGCCTGAAGGCCAAGGCCCTGCGCGAGCGCAGCGTGGTGGCCTACCAGGTGATCAAGTGGGGCCTGGTGGTGGCGGTGATTGCTGGGATCTGGGCGATCTGAGGCCTTGGTTTCATGAGGTTGCCGGCCAGCGGCCGGCACTACCGTAAACGCAAAAAACCCGCGCTGTCGCCAGCGCGGGTTTTTTGTTTGTCCGCATGCATCGCGGTTTCAGGGCGCACCGACCAACGGTCGGTG
>NZ_JBHFHW010000029.1:157462-160941 GCF_057333975.1 Stenotrophomonas sp. AGC87 | reverse complement strand
GCGCGGCAACGATCGAAACCGACGCTTAACGCATCAGCCCTTCAGGGCTGAAGCCACGAACGGCGGGGTCACCAGCACACCGGTGTGCAGCGCGGCGGTGTAGTACAGCGTATCGAACGACTTGGCGGCCGAATCGGCCTGGCGGAAATCGAAGCTGCTCTCGCCCTTGCGGGCCAGGGTCACGCTCCACCAGCCGGTCGGGTAGCACGGCTGCGGGAACGGCAGGGTCTTGAACGAACCGAAGCCGGCCTTGCCCATCTCGGCGCGCATTTCGTTGATCAGGTCCAGCTGCATCAGCGGCGATTCGGACTGCTGCACCAGGATGCCGTCGTCCTTCAGGGCCTTGAAGCAGCTCTCGTAGAACGCCTTGTTGAACAGGCCTTCGCCCGGGCCGACCGGATCGGTCGAATCCACGATCACCACGTCCACGCTGCCGGCCGGGCAGTTGGCCATGTAGGCCACGCCGTCGTCGAACATCAGCTCGGCGCGCGGGTCGTCGTTGGAATCGCACAGCTCCGGGAAGTGCTTGCGGGCCATCACGGTGACCTGCTCATCGATGTCGCACTGGGTCACGCTCTCCACGCCGGCGTGCTTGAGCACTTCGCGCAGGGTGCCGCAGTCGCCGCCGCCGATGATCACCACGCGCTTGGGCGCGGCATGGGTGAACAGCACCGGGTGGCTGATCATCTCGTGATAGAAGAAGTTGTCCTTGCTGGTCAACATGATGGCGCCATCGATGGTCATCAGGTTGCCCCAATCGGTGGTCGCGAAGATCTCGATCTTCTGGAACGGCGACTGCACTTCATCCAGCTTGCCGGTCAGGCGGTAGCCGATGGCCGAGCCGGTGCGCTCGAAGTGTTCGATGTACCAGTTGTTGTTGTCAGTCATGGAGCAGCAGTCCTGTTCGGAAGGGTGTTGGAGCCGGGCTGGCGGCGGTGCCGCGTGGCGCAAGCCACGTCCGGACGGGTTGGCCCGTTCAGGTTTCAAGCCTGAGCACGGGCGCGGGCGCGCATGATAACGGAGCTGTCGCCACATAGGCGTTATCATGCACCCCCTTTTTTACCAACCAGGCCCACTGAAATGACCGATTGGTCCCTCGACCAAGCCCGCAAGACCTACTCGATTCCGCATTGGGCGGATGGTTACTTCGACGTGGATCAGGCAGGACACATGGTGGTGAGACCGACTGGCCAGGACGGCCCGGTGGTATCGCTGCCGAAAATCGTCGATGCCGCCCGCGAGGCCGGCGCCAAGCTGCCGCTGCTGGTGCGCTTCCCGGACATCCTGGGCCAGCGCCTGGGCAAGCTGCAGGCCGCGTTCGCGCAGGCGCAGACCGACTGGGACTACCCGGGCGGCTACACCGCCGTGTACCCGATCAAGGTCAACCAGCACCGTGGCGGGGGCCGGCACCCTGGCCAGCCACCACGGCGAGGGCTTCGGCCTGGAAGCGGGCAGCAAGCCCGAGCTGATGGCCGTGCTGGCGCTGTCGCGCCCGGGCGGGCTGATCGTCTGCAATGGCTACAAGGACCGCGAGTACATCCGCCTGGCCCTGATCGGCCGCAAGCTGGGCCTGCAGACCTTCATCGTGATCGAGAAGCCGTCCGAGCTGAAGCTGGTGCTGGAGGAATCCAAGGCGCTGGATGTGAAGCCGGGCCTGGGCGTGCGCATGCGCCTGGCGTCGCTGGGTGCGGGCAAGTGGCAGAACAGTGGCGGCGACAAGGCCAAGTTCGGCCTGTCCCCGCGCCAGCTGCTGGACCTGTGGAAGTCGCTGCGCGATACCGAATACGCCGACTGCTTGAGCCTGCTGCATTTCCACATGGGCTCGCAGATCTCCAACGTGCGCGACATCGCCAATGGCATGCGCGAAGCCACCCGCTACTTCGTGGAGCTCTCGCGCCTGGGCGCGAAGATCACCCACGTGGACGTCGGCGGTGGCCTGGGCGTGGATTACGAAGGCACCCGCTCGCGCAGCTTCTGCTCGATCAATTACGGCCTGAACTCCTACGCCAGCAACATCGTGCAGCCGCTGGCCAATGCCTGCGAGGAGCACGGCCTGACCCCGCCGCGGATCGTCACCGAGTGCGGCCGCGCGATGACCGCGCACCACGCGGTGCTGATCGCCAACGTCTCCGAGGTGGAGCAGGCGCAGGAAGGCCGCGTGCCGGACCAGCACGACGACGAGCCGGCGGCGATCCGCCACCTGCGCGAGATCCACGCCGAGCTCGACGAGCGCCCGGCGGTGGAGCTGTTCCAGGAAGCGCAGCACTTCCATGCCGAAGGCCTGTCCAGCTATGCGCTGGGCCAGATCGACCTGCCGCAGCGCGCCCGCATCGACGACCTGTTCTACGCCATCGCCCATGCCGTGCGTGCCCGCCTGAGCTACGACGAGAAGAGCCATCGCCCGGCGCTGGACGAGTTGAACGAGCGCCTGGTCGACAAGTACTTCGTCAACTTCAGCGTGTTCGAATCGATTCCCGATGCGTGGGCGATCGACCAGGTGTTCCCGATCGTGCCGATCGAGCGCCTGAACGAGCAGCCCGAGCGCCGCGGCATCATCGCGGACATGACGTGCGATTCGGACGGCATGGTGAAAACCTATGTCGAGAACGAAAGCCTGGACACCTCGCTGCCGCTGCATGCGCTGAAGTCCGGCGAAAGCTACCGCATCGCGTTCTTCATGGTCGGTGCGTACCAGGAAATCCTGGGCGACATCCACAACCTGTTCGGCGACACCGACGCGGTGGAAGTGCTGGCCGATGCCGATGGCTACGCGATCACCCAGCAGCGCCGCGGTGATACCACCGATGTGATGCTGGACTACGTGGGCTACAGCTTGGCCGATCTGCGCGCCAGCTACGCCGAGCGCGTGGCGGCGGCGAAGCTCTCGCCCGAGCGCGCGCAGGAGCTGTCCGAGGCACTGGAAGCCGGTCTGACCGGCTACACCTACCTGTCCGACGAGCCCCTGGCGTAAGCCGGTGGCGACGGGTGATGGCCTCCGGGCCTCACCCGGCCGTGCGTAGCGTCGGGCACGGCCCGTCGGTTCCTTCAAGGCACCTGGAAACCCCATGAGCGCCCGCGCGATCTTTCATCTGTTCCTGCATGCGGCCGTACCAGCGGTGCTGGCGTGGATGTTCTGGCGCAAGCGTTTCATGTCCGCCTGGGTGCTGATGCTGCTGGGCTGGATCATCGATCTGGACCACCTGCTGGCCGACCCGATCTACGCCTCGAACCGCTGCAGCATCGGCTTCCATCCGCTGCACACCGCACCGGCGATCGCGGTGTATGCGGGGCTGTGCGTACCGAAGAAAACGCGGTTGTTCGGCATCGGCTTGATCATCCACATCGTGCTGGATGCCATTGATTGCTGGTGGATGCACGCCGGCAGGTGAAGCCACGCTACGCGTGGATGTCGTGCAGCCTCCGATCCGCTGCACATGACCGGTAGTGGGGGGGGGGGGGGGGGGGGGGGGGGGGGGGGG
>NZ_JBHFHW010000029.1:129223-157442 GCF_057333975.1 Stenotrophomonas sp. AGC87 | reverse complement strand
CCCCCCCCCCCCCCCCCCCCCCCCCCCGCCACTACCAACGGCACAAGCAATGCCGTCAGCGAGGGCACCTCTTACCCCGCCGGCAACGTCAACGTCGCCCGCAACCCCGGCGCGCCATTGGCCAGCACCAGCGTTCCGCCGTAGCTCTCGGCGATGTCGGCCACGATCGATAATCCCAGCCCACTCCCGGCCGCGCGCTCATCCAGCCGCACGCCGCGTTCCAGTACGCGCTGCAGTTGCTCCGCGGGAAGCCCGGGACCGTCATCACTCACCGTGATGCGCAGCTGGCCCTCCCGTGGTGCCACCTCCACGCGCACTGCGTGACTGGCCCACTTGCCCGCATTGTCGAGCAGGTTGCCCAGCATCTCTTCCAGATCCTCGCGCGCACCAGCGAACACACCCGCGGTGTCGCTGTCGCACGCAAAACGCAGCCCACGCGCGGCATGCACGCGCTGCATCAGCCCGCACAGCGCGCTCACCACCGGCGCCACCGGCGTGCGCTGCTGGCTGTCGGCGCCCAGGCCTGCAGCGAGGTAACGATCGATGCTGGCCTGCATGCGCGCGGTCTCGCTGCGCAGGGTCTGCCGCCAGTCGCTGCCGTCGCCCTCGGCTTCGGTGGTGAGCACGGTGAGCGGTGTCTTCAGCGCATGCGCGAGGTCTTCGGCGCTGCGGCGTGCGCGTACCACCATGCGCTGATGATGGTCGAGCAGCGCGTTGAGCTGGCCGGCCAGCGGCGCGCCTTCTTTCACCAGGCCCTGCTGCGGGAAGCGCACGTTCTCGCCGTTGCGGACCTGCCCGGCAATGCGGCCCAGTTCGGCCAGCGGCCGCAGGCCGTAATGCACCTGGGTCACCAGCACGCCGAACCACACGGCGATCAGCACGGCCAGGGCGAGCGCGGTGCGCTGCCGGAAACTGGCGACCAGGGCATCCAGCGGGCTGCGGTCGGTGGCGACCATCACGATCACCGGCGCGGCGGCGCGGGGCAGGGTGACCTGCTGGGCCAGCACGCGCAGGGATTGCTGCAGCGGGCCGGGAGCATCGAAGGCCTGCGCAGGCCCCGGTTGCAGTGCGCTCGGCGCGGCCAGCGAGCCATCCCACAGCGAGCGCGACTGCCCGATCGGGCGCCCCTGCGGGTCCAGCACCTGCCAGTAGTCGCCGGAGAACACGCGGCGGTAGCGCTCGTCAGCCAGCGTGTCGCGCCACTGCAGCTGGCCGTTGGCATCGCTTTCGGCCAGTGCCAGTACCGCGATCAGATCGTTGCCCAGGCGCTCATCCATCGCGGTGCGCGCCGAGCGTTCGAACATCGCGCCCAGCCACCACGTGGCCAGTGCCGAGACCAGCACCAGGCCCAGGCCACCGGCCACCAGCAGGCGGGTACGCAGCGAGCCGGTGGTCATGGCGTCGCCGAGAGCCGGAAGCCCTGGCCGCGATGGGTGTGGATCAGCTCGCTGCCGAGCTTGCGGCGGATGCGGCCAATCAGCACGTCCAGCGTGTTGGAGTCTGGATCGAAGCCGTCTTCGTAGACGTTCTCGCCCAGCCGCGAGCGGCTCAACACGGTATCGGGGTGATGCATGAAGTAGCTGAGGATGCGGTGCTCCTGCGCGCTGAGTGCCAGCGGCGCACCGTCCAGCTCGAAGCGACCGGCGTTGACGTCCAGCACCAGTGGGCCGCACTGCAGGCGCGGATGCGCGTGGCCGGCGCTGCGGCGGATCAGGGCGCGCAGGCGCAGCAGCAGTTCTTCGGGCTGGAAGGGTTTGGTCAGGTAGTCATCGGCGCCGGCATCGAAGCCGGCCAGCTTGTCGTGCCAGCGGGCGCGGGCGGTCAGCACCAGCACCGGGAAGTCGCGCCCGGCCTGGCGCCAGCGTTCGATCACGCTCAGCCCGTCCAGGCCCGGCAGGCCCAGATCGACCACGGCCGCGGCGATGTCCTCGATCTGCCCCTGGTACTCGGCATCCCGGCCCTCCGCACTGTGGATGACCACATAGCCGGCCTCTTCCAGCAGCGTCTGCAGCCGGTTGGCGAGCAGGGCGTCATCTTCGGCGAGCAGCACGCGCATCAGTCTTTTTCCATCTTCAGCAGGCGGCCGGTGGCGGCATCGTAATCCAACTCCATCACCACGCCATCCGGGCCGAGGATCTCGATCTCGTATTTCCCGTCATCCAGTTCCACCTCGATCAGCTTGCCCGGATAACGCCGCAATGCGTCGGCGACCACCTGCTCCAGCGGCACGAAGCGACCCTGCCGCACCGCCTGGCGAACGCTGTCCTGCTGCCGGCTGCCACCGTCGAGGACCCGCATCGGGTCCTGCGGGGCGAGGGTCAACAGCAGGGGCAGCATCAGGGACAGGGGCGACATGCGGGCACGCAGGGGAAGGGCAGGGCACCGGTATACCGGGGCTGTCTAAACAGTATCTAACAGTCGCCCTCATGGTCCGGTTAGGCGTGGTGGCCAGACTGGCGGTGCCGGAATGGACCGGTGCCCCCTCAAGGATTCCCATGAAGACGATGATTGCCGCTACCGCCCTGGCCGCTGCGCTGTTCACCACCCCGGCCTTTGCCGCCAACCTGTCGGCCGCCCAGGTCCAGGCCAAGCTGAGCGCGGCCGGCTACACCCAGGTGCATGAGCTGGAGCACGACGATGGCGTGTGGGAGGCGGATGTGACCCGCAAGGACGGCACTGTCGATGAAGTGATCATCGATGACACGAAGGGCGAGATCTTCGATCCACGCGATGGCCGCGCCGTGCTGGACGCCGGGCAGATCCTGGCGCTGGCGGGCAAGGCCGGGCTGACGCAGATCGAGTCGATCGAGCGCGATGGCGCGACCTGGACCCTGGATGCGCGCAACGCCCGCAACCAGCGCGTGGAAGTGCGCATGAGTGGCCACGACGGCCGCGTGCTCGCCAGCAAGCGTGATGGCTGGTGGGATTGATCCTGCCGCGCCACCGCGCGCTGGATGTACGAACGGCCGGGTTTCCCCGGCCGTCTGCATAAGTGCCTGGGGGCTGCAGCGCTTACCAGCGCGCCGGGTAATCCCAGTAGCCCGGGCCACGGCCGTAACCGCCATAACCACCGAAGCCGTCGTAGCCGTCGTAGCCGTACGGGCCGAAGAAGCCGGGGCCTTTGCCCTCGCTCACCCGGATGTTGACGTTGACGTTGCGGGTGTTGCCCTCGTCCGTGGTGTAGTTCTTGCTCAGATTGAGCTCGGCCGCGTTGTAATGGCTGTTGCCGTAATTTTCGGAATAGCCGATGCCGGTGGTGAAGCTGCCATTGACCCGCAGCTTGTCATCGGTCACGTGGGCGATGCCGTTGGCGGCCCGGTCGGTGGAACGCCGGCCGGTGCGGTCGCCATAGAAGGTGCCCGGCGGATCGCCGCGCAGCGACTGATCGCTCAGGTACTGCAGTGGGGCGTCCGGGATGCTCAGGTCCAGCCCGGTCGAGGACTGCGGGCCGGTGGCGCCTGCGGCAGACTGGGCCAGCGCCACCCCGGGCAGGGACAGGCACAGCAGCAGGGGAAGCAGGCGGATCATGAGAGGCTCCGGAGCAGACAGGCGGGACGGCCGACAGCGCTGACGCTAGCAGCCATAGTTTGAATGATGCCTGTCATGGCGTGGGTTGCAAGGGGAACTCAGCGCAACCGGTCGAATCCGAACAGCGCTGTCAGCGGATGCCGGCGGCGTTCGATGCCCGCGCGCAGCAGCCCTGCCCCGATCATGGAGTAGGTGATCCCGTTGCCGCCGTAGGCCATCGCGAACAGCACCCGTGGCCCCCATTGCGGGTGCGGGCCGAAGAACGGCAGGCCATCGTGGGTCTCGGCAAAGGTGCCGCCCCAGGAGAAGGCCGGCTGCAGCGGCAGGTGCGGGAAGAGCTTGGCGGTCTTCCTGAGCAGCTTGCCGGTCTTGCTCTCCACACGCCGGTCGCGCCGGGCCGGGAGATCGATGGCGTCGTCCTCGCCGCCGATCAGCAGCCGGTGGTCGCCGGTGCTGCGCAGGTACAGATACGGCCGCGCCGATTCCCATGCCATGGTCTCGCGCAGGGGGCCGAGCAGGTCCGGATGGATCGGATCGGTGATGAAGGCGTAGCTGCTGCGGTTGCGGGCCACCGAGGGCTTCAACCAGCGCTGCCCGGCATAGCCGGTGGCCAGCACCACGTGGCGGGCACGGATGCGGGCGCCACCCAGGGTGGTGGCGGTCACGCCGCGCGGGGTCGGGGTGAGCGTATCCAGCACGGTGCGGTCGTAGACGCCGCAGCCGCGCGTGTGCAGCCGAATCAGCAGCCGGTAGGTGAGCCGGTAGGGGTCGATGCGTGCGGCGAGCGCGCTGAGGATCGCGCCCGGTGCGCGGATGCCGTACTCGGCCTGGACCGCCTCGCTGTCCAGCCAGCGCACATCGAAGCCGTGCCTGGCACGCAGCGCGCATTCTTCGGCCAGTACGGCCTGGTGCCCGCGCTTGCTCGCGTAGTAGAGGCTGGCCATGCGGTGGCAGTCCACATCGCGGAACGGCGCGGCCACCGCGCAGATGGCCGGGATCGCCTCGGCACAGGCCTGGTAGGCCAGCACCGCCGCGTCCTCGCCGTAGCGTTGGGCCAAGTCGATCAGGTGCGTGTCAATCTCATACTGCAGCAATGCAGTGCTGGCCGCGGTGCTGCCCCAGCCGATGTCGCGCTGTTCGATCAGCGCCACATCATGGCCGTGCGCGCACAGCTCGTCCGCAATCAGCGCGCCACTGATGCCGCCGCCGACCACCAGCACCTCGCAGTTGAGATCCTTCTCCAGCGGTGGGAAGGCATGCATCAGGCCGTTGCGCACGGCCCAGAACGGATACCCGCTCTTCAGATCCATGGCAGCCTCAGGCGGTGGGGTGGCCGGTGTGCGGGGTCTGGATCAGTTCGGTCAGGTCGAAGCCCTGCAGGCGCGCCTGGGCCAGATAGTGCTCCTGCGTGGTGCGGTCCAGCGTGGGCGTGCGCGAGAGCAGCCAGAGGAACTTGCGGTCCGGGCTGCCGACCAGCGAGACGCTGTAATCCGGTGCGATCTGGATCACCCAGTAGTCGCCCTTGGTGAAAGGCAGCCAGCGCAGGCCCTTGGGCAGGAAGCTGACCTCCAGCCGCGCGGTGTCGTTGTCCACGGGGCAGGCTTCGCCGTCGGCTTCCTCGATCTCGTTGCCCATGCGGCAGCGGTTGACCACGGCCACGTGGCCGTTGTCCTTGAGGCTGTAATGCGCGGACACATCGGTGCAGCCTTCTGGTTCGTGCTTCATCGGCAGGCGGGCGATCTCGTACCAGGTGCCCAGGTAACGCGGCAGCTTCAGGTCGGGAACGGTTTTCAGGTCGGGATGTGTGGTCATGGGCAACGGCTGGTGGGAATGCGATCCCACGATGCCGGGCCTGCTGCCACGGCCGGGTGAAGCCGGGGCGAGTGCGGCGTCGAGAACGGTGCGTTGTCGATGCGTCATGCTCCGACCGCGTGGGCGGCGCTATGCTGGGCCGGAGCGCCATGAGCGCTTCTTTCAACAGCGATGGAGATGCGGATGTACCAGGTGATTCTGCTCAAGAGCGAAACCGGCGTTGCCCGCCAACAACGGGAGACGGCCGATGATGTGCTCGACCACGAGGGCGTGACCTACACCCTGCGCGCCGGGCCGCGGCAGCCGTTGCCGACCGATCATGCCTGGGATGAAATCGCGGTCTACGCGCCCGAGGAGATCACCGAGGAAGAGTTCCAGGACTGGTATGCCCGCCTGCAGCCGCAGGTGGAAGAGCTCCGCCTGAAGTACTGAGGGGCCGCATACCTGTTCTGAACGGGGCCCGGTTTATAGTCGCGGGCAGGCGCGGTGGTCCGCGCGAACCGTTGGTGCTGGCGTGTCGCTTCGTCATTCTTCGTGTGTGGTGCGGTCTTTGTCGTGGCTGCTGTTGTTCGCCTGGCTGGGGGCCGCGCCGATCGCGCTGGCCCAGGCCGGCGATCCGGATCCAGATCCTGCCAAGCAGCTGGTCCAGGCCGAAAAGACCTTCCGGTCCATCAGTGATGACCTGGAGGATGCGGCCACCACCGAAACCCTCAAGACGCTGTCCGACCGTGCCCTGGCCGTCCAGCGTGATGCGGACGGCCTGCAGAGTGCGCTGGATCCGCTGCTGAAGCAGGTGGACGCACGCCTGTCCCAGCTCGGCGAGGTGGCCGAAGGCACCGTCGAGCCACCGGAGGTCAGCCGGCAGCGCAAGGCGCTGAACCAGCAGAAGGCCGACATCACCGCGCAGATCGCCCGCGCCAAGCTGCTCTCGGTGGACGCCAAGCAGCTCGGCGAGCGTATCGAGAAGATGCGGGTTACCCAGTTCAGCGAACAGCTGACCCGCAAGGTCGCCTCACCGTTGTCGCCCGCGCTGTGGCGAAGCTTCGCCAAGGATGTGCCGGGTGATGTGGATCGCCTGGCCATCCTGTACCACATGGGCGTGGACACCGCGCGCAAGGCGATCGCCAAGCACGGCTGGCCCGCGCCGCTGATCGGCCTGGGCGTGGCCCTGGTGATGTTCTTCCCGTTGCGGCTGTGGCTGCGCGCGCTGGGGCGCCGCTTTGCCGCCTCCGAGCGCGCACCCGATGGACGCCTGCGCCGCTCTGGCCTGGCGGTGTGGCTGCTGCTGGTCGGCACGCTGTTGCCGGGCCTGGCGGCGGTGGCCCTGGTGGAGTCGCTGGATGCGATCGGCGCGATCCCGCCGCGCCTGCAACAGGTGGCCGAGACCTTCGAGGTGGCCACCTTCGTGGCGGCCTTCATCGCTGCGCTCAGCGCCTGTCTGCTGGTACCCAAGCGCCCGTCGTGGCGGCTGCTGCCGCTGGATGACAGTGCGGCGTTGCGGCTGCGCAAGTACGCGTGGGGCGCGGCCGGCCTGACCTGGCTGAGCATTATGCTGGTTGCCCTCGACCGTGCAGCCCGCACCAGCGAGGTGACCACGGTGGCCGCCGATGGGTTGATGGCGCTGACCTACCTGGGGCTGATCATCGCGATCCTGACCTCGCTGGCGCGCATGCACAACCGTCAGGCGGCCGAAGCCGCCGAAGCCGAAGCGCGTGCCGATCCCCGGGCCGGTGGCGATGGCAAGGTGCGGGGCGCGCCGCGCCGCAGCGGCTGGATCGTGCTGGCGCGCCTGGCCGGCCATATCGCCGTGGCAGCGGCGGTGATCGCCACGCTGCTGGGCTACCTCAACTTCGCCCTGTTCGTCGCCCAGCAGCTGATCTGGGGCGCGGTGGTGCTGATGGCCGTCTCGCTGCTGCTCAAGTTCGCCGACGACCTGGCCACCTGGGTGCTCGCGCCCAGCAGCCGTGCCGGGCAGACAATCGTGTTGACCACCGGGCTCAGCGAGGCGCGGGTGGAGCAGGCCGGCGTGCTGCTCTCGGCGGTGCTGCGGGTCGGAGTGATCCTGCTCGGCCTGCTGGCGCTGGCGGCACCGTTCGGCAATCTCAACGCCTTCCTCGGTGGGCTGGATTCGCTGTCCGGCGGGCTGAAGATCGGCGAGACCACGCTCAGGCCGAGCACCGTGATGTACGGGGTGCTGGTGTTCCTGGTGGTGTGGGCGGTGATGCAGGCATTCCAGCGCTGGCTGAGCGATACCTACCTGCCCAAGACCGAACTGGACGCGGGCGCACGCAACTCCATCAGCACCGTGACCCGCTACCTCGGCATCATCGCCGCGGTGCTGTGGGGCCTGACCGCGCTGGGGATCGGCTTCGAGAAGCTGGCGCTGGTGGTCAGCGCGCTGTCGGTCGGTATCGGTTTCGGCCTGCAGGCGATCACCCAGAATTTCGTCTCGGGCCTGATCCTGCTGGCCGAGCGGCCGGTCAAGATCGGCGACTGGGTCAAGCTGGGCGATCAGGAAGGCGACATCAAGCGGATCAGCGTGCGCTCGACCGAGATCCAGGTCGGCGACAAGTCCACCTTGATCGTGCCCAATTCCGAGCTGATCACCAAGACCATCCGCAACATGACGATGGGCAACGCGCAGGGCCGGATCCAGATCCAGTTCTCGGTGCCGTTGAACACCGATGTGGCGGCGTTGCGGCAGATCCTGCTGGATGCCTACACCGATCACCCGGGCGTGCTGAGCGACCCGGCGCCGTCGGTGTTCATCGATTCGATCGCCAATGGGCAGATCGCGATCAACAGCTTCGCCTACGTGTCAGGCCCGCGTGCGGTGTACGGCGCGCGCAGCGAGCTGTACTTCACGATGCTGCAGACGTTTGCCGCCGCCGGGATCGCGTTGTCCTCGCCGACGGATATCCATCTGGTGCGGGATCCGGCGGCGCCTGACCCGCACGCGTAAGCGCAACCGATGACGGACGGATGCCGACCGATGGTCGGTACCGTCCCGATGCAGGTAGTGGGGGGGCTGGCCGGCAGATAGACGATGCAGAAAGAACCGGGAGCCGGCCAGCGGCCGGCACTACCGATAGGGACAGCCGACGGTCGCCGAGGCCGGCCGGGTTACCTCATCAGCCGCGGTTGCCGCCCCGCGACGGCACCAGCGCGAAGGTATCCACGGCCAGCTTCTCGGCGTGGTTCAACCAGGCGCGCACTTCCAGATCATCGACCTCGTGGTCCAGGCCGAAGCTCAGGTTGATGCGGCCCTCGGCATCGGGCTGAACCCACTGCTGGGCGACCACCACCTTGCGCTGCGAGGAGACCGCTTCGATCCAGAAGCCACGGTCGGGTGACTGCTTGGTCACCAGCTGCACCATGTACTGGCCGGCCCGGGTGCGGCGACCCTTCTGGGTGATCATGTGCGCCTGGCGGATGCTCGGGCGCGGGCCGTTGAACGGATCCAGCGGGCCATCCACCGCCACGCCACCGCGCAGCTGGTCATCGCGGAACAGCTTGATGCCCTTGTCCTGGTTGACCAGCATCGCGCACCAGTCGCCATCGGCCGAGCCGTCCTCGAACGCGGTGCAGCGATCCACGTAGGCCAGCGTATTGGACGGGTCGGCCAGATCGAACTGCTTGGAGGTGTTCTCCAGGTAGACCGATTTCAGATCCCAATGCTTGTCGTACTCCAGCAGCACCGGCGGCTGCACATGCTGCAGGCCGATCACCACCTGGTTGTCGTCATCGATGCGCAGCTGGCGGGTCTTGTCGCCCAGCCACAGCGAGCGCGAGAACGCGAGATAGCGCGGGTAGTCCTTGCCGTTGTCGCGGAACACCGCCGCACTCGCACTGTCCGAACGTTCCGGGTGCAGCAGCGAGCGGCCGAAGCCGATCGAATCGATGGCCGGATCGATCAGGCTCAGCAGGGTGGCGCCCGAATCCAGCGTCGAACCGGCCGGCGTGGCCAGCTGGCGCGGGGCGATGTCCTTGCCCAGGAACAGCAACAGGTTCTCGCGGTCCTGCTTGGCCAGGATATGGCTCAGATCGTTCGGCATCGCCAGGTGATCGGAAGCGATCACGATCAGGGTGTCTTCGCCGTACGGACTGGCCTGGATGCGGTCCACCAGCTTGGCGATCAGCCCATCGGTGCACTTGAGCGCATTGAGCATGCCGATGTTGCCGTGCTCGCTCTTGTAGCGGGTGCCTTTGCAGGCCACGGGCAGGTGACCGGCCGGGTGATGGGTGTCCATGGTCAGCGTGGTCAGCATGAACGGCTCGCCCTTGCGCGAGAGCTGCACGAAGCGGTCGTATGCTTTGTCCAGCAGCACGTCGTCATGCACGCCCCACGGCGAGAAGTGCGCGCGGGTGATCTTCTGCTGCTTGAACCAGGCCAGGTCATCGACGGTATCGAAGCCGTGCGTGGCCAGGAACTGGCCCTTGCCGGCGAACTGGCCGTTGGCCCCGCCCAGGTAATGATTGGTGTAGCCCTGCTGCTTGAGGTAATCGCCCAGACAGACGGCTTCAGGCAGGAAGCTGCCCATGCGGCCCATGCTGTTTTCGTCTTCCTTGGCGGTGGTCAGCGGCACACCACACATCGAGGAGACCAGACCGGCGATGGTCCAGCCACCGCCTTCGGCCGAGACCAGCCCGCGCACATCCAGCGACTGCGCCGCCAACCGGTTGATGTTGGGCATCAGGTCCGGGAAGGTGGTTTCGTTGAGGTAGGTGCGCTCCAGGCTTTCGCCGTAGATCCACACGATGTTGCGTGGCTTGGTCAGCGGTTGCGTGGGCACGCGGTACTCGGCCTTGACCATGCTGTAATCCACCGGGCGCATCTGCTGGTACAGGCGCTGGCCATCGCTGTACAGCGGGCTCACCACGATGGCGACGAACCACATCGCCATGAAGCCGGCAAACACCGCCTTGCCATGCGCGGGGCGGTGCCGACGACGCAGGCGCGCCAGCAGCAAGGGGGTGAGCGAGACCAGGGCCAGCGCGATGAAGCCGGCGATGTAGTGCTTGAAGTCGGCGATGCCCGCGCCTTCCATGTCCGCACCGAGGTGGTACAGCGTGGCGGCATTGAGACCGTCACCGGACAGCTTGTTGATCAACCACCACGCACTGAGGGTCAGCAGCAGCAATGACATGAGGCTTGCCTTCCACCACACCCACTTGTCAGATGCGAGGAACAGCCAGGCGAGCAGCAACAGTGACAGCAGCAGGATCCAGAGCATAAGCACTTTTGGCAGTGGAGACAGGTGGTGATGGACGCCATGACGACGCAGTTCCCATCCGACCGGCTGTCTCAACCACACATGCATGACAAGCCGATGACTCGATCATGCCTGCACGAACCTGACTGAAATGTTTGTTGAAAACGACAACGAGTATTCCGCATCGCACTGCGATATGCGACGTAAAACGCGCGTGAAGAAGTGCGCGCGATGCTGCACTGCATCGCGCGTGCTCAGGTCCGGCTGAAGGCGTGACGCGCGTGCGAACGCGTCACCGGTGCCCGCGTTCTTCCTTGGAGCGTGCGCGACGATCAAAGATCAGCGCACTGAGGATGATGCCCAATCCGAGGAACACACCGATCAACATCAAGGTGAATGCGATGGCGGGATAGCCGAACAGATGCCAGCCGGTATCGACCTTCATCATCATCGCCGCGGCAAGAATCAGCGCGGCGGTGACGATGCCGGCGGAGATGCGATTGGCGATCTTCTGCAGGTTCTCCATCAGGCGTGATTCTTCCAGCCCGGTGACCTTCATCTGCAGGCGGTTCTCGGCGAGCAGCGCCAGGATGTCGGTCATCTTGCGCGGCCCATCGCGCAGCAGCTGCTGCATCTCCATCGCCTCGCTGGCGAGATTGGCGGCCGATAGTGATTTCTTCAGGCGTGCACGCATCACGTGCTGCAGCTGTTTCTCCACGATGCGACGGGTATCCAGGTCTGGCGACAGCAGCCGGCACACGGTTTCCAGATTCAGCAACGCCTTGCCGAGCAGGCTCAACTCTGGCGGGGTGCGCAGGCCGCTGGCGGTGGCGATGCGGACCAGATCGAGAACGACCCGGCCTTCGGAGAAGCTGCTGTTGGCGGCGTAGCGTGCGATGACCTGGCCGGTCTCGCGCAGGTAGCGCTCCTCATCGAAGGCTTCCAGCCGCGTGCTGATGCCGATGATCTCATCGGCGACCTCTTCGCCGCGCCCATCCACCGCCGCGAACAGCAGTTTCAACAAGCGCTCGCGCAGGCGTGGCGGCATGTGCGCGACCATGCCCAGATCGAAGATCGCCAGGCGACCGGCCGGCGTGACGCGAAGATTGCCGGGATGCGGATCGGCGTGGATCTCGCCATGCACGAAGATCTGGTCGACATAGCCACGGATCAATGCCGCGGCGAGCGGTGCCATCGGCTGCTCGGTGCGGCGCACATCGGGGATCATGTCCACGCGCACGCCCTGGGCCAGCTCCATGGTCAACACGCGGTGGCTGCAGTAATCCCAGATCGGCTGCGGTACCCACAGCGGCTTGAACGGCTTGAGGTGCTGGCCGAAGCGCTGCAGGTTCTCCGCTTCAGCCTGGTAATCCAGCTCCTGCATCAGGGTCTTGGCGAACTCATTGAGCCAGTCGCGCAGGCGCACGCGACGGCCGACCTGGGTGAGGTGGTCAGCGGCCAGCGCGAAGCTGCGCAGCACCTCCAGATCCGAGCGCAGCTGCGCGGCGACCTCCGGCTTCTGCACCTTGACCGCCACCTGGCGGCCATCGTGCAGCTCGGCGCGGTGCACCTGGGCGATCGAGGCGCAGCCCAGTGGCACCGGGTCGAAGCTGGCGAACAGCTTGGACACCGAGGCGCCCAGCTCCTGTTCGATGATCGCCGCGACGCGCTCGACCGGAATCGGCGCCACGTTTTCCTGCATGCGCTCCAGGGCCGTAGCGAACTCCACCGGCACCATGTCCGGGCGGGTGGAGAGCATCTGGCCCAGCTTGACGAAGGTCGGCCCCAGCGATTCCAGATCGGTGACGAACTGCTCCGGGTTGCCGTCCGGCGGCACATCGTGGACCGCGCGTGCGTCCAGGTTCATGCCGGAAAACACGCCGGAATTACGGTAGCGCAACAGCAGGCGCAGGATCTGGCTGCGGCGGTTCATGCCCTTGACCAGCGACGGCGAACCGGGGACGACGGGCGTGGTATTCAAGCAGGACTCCGGGGCGACGATCACCGGCAGTGTGGCCGGGCGGCAGTGGTGGGCTGGTGAATCCGCCCCCGCTACCGCGACAGGGGTCGGATCGGTCAGAATCGGCGCTCCCGCTTCCTCCTTTGGATCCACCATGGCCGGTGCCAGTCTGTTCGCGTTGCTCGATGACATTGCGTCCCTGCTGGACGATGTGTCGGTGCTGACCAAGGTGGCGGCCAAGAAGACCGCCGGCGTGCTCGGCGACGACCTCGCGCTGAACGCGCAGCAGGTGACCGGCGTCAGCGCCAACCGTGAGCTGCCGGTGGTGTGGGCGGTGGCCAAGGGCTCGCTGGTCAACAAGGCGATCCTGGTGCCGGCCGCGTTGGCGATCAGCGCTTGGCTGCCGTGGGCGATCACCCCGCTGATGATGATCGGCGGCGCCTTCCTCTGCTACGAGGGCGTGGAGAAGCTGGCGCACCGCTTCCTGCATTCGCGCGATGAGGACGAGCAGCGCAAGGCCGAGCGGGCCAAGGCCCTGGCCGACGAGAAGGTGGACATGGTCGCGTGGGAGAAGGACAAGGTGAAGGGCGCGATCCGCACCGACTTCATTCTGTCGGCGGAGATCATCGTGCTGTCGCTGGGCGTGGTCTCCAGCGCGCCGTTCCTCAACCAGGTCAGCGCGCTGGTGGTGATCGCGCTGGCGATGACGGTGTTTGTCTACGGCCTGGTCGCCGGCATCGTCAAGCTGGACGATCTGGGCCTGTACCTGTCGCGCAAGGGCGCGGCGCTGGCTGCGGTGGGCCGGGGCCTGCTGGTGGCCGCGCCGTGGTTGATGAAGTTCCTCTCGGTGGCCGGTACCGCAGCGATGTTCCTGGTCGGTGGCGGCATCCTGGTGCACAGCATCGCGCCGCTGCATCACGCCATCCTGGCGATGGGCGGCGATGGCCGCTGGGGCTGGTTGATCAACGCGCTGGGCAACGTGATCGTCGGGGTGGTGATCGGCGCGGTGGTCCTGGCAGCGGTGACCGGGTTCCAGAAGCTGCGCGGGGCCAAGCCCGCGCACTGAGGGGCGACCAGATCAGGCCAGCTCCCAGCCGCGCAGGGCCTCCAGCTCGGCGCGGGCGCGGGCCAGCCGGCGGCCGGACAGCGCGTCGATCGCGCGCTGCAGCCACGGCGAGGCCGGTGCGCGCTGGGCCCAGCGGCGGGCAAGGATCAATGCGGCCAGCATGGCCAGCGTCCCCGCGCCCAGCGAGGCCAGCAGCCACGGCGCGGCAAAGGCGCCCAGATCCACGCCCCAGGCCTGCCAGGCCAACAGCACCGGCACGGCCAACCATAGCCAGCACCACGGCAGGCCGAGCAGCAGCTCGGTCAGCGCGGTGTGGCGGCGCAGCGCAGCCAGCTGCTGCGATTGCTCGACCACTGTCTGCGTCGGCTGCAACTGCCGGCGGCGATGCAGGCGGGTGATGCTGGCGATGATCACCGCGATGCAATAGGCATGCAGCGCCAACGCACTGAGCATCACCGCCAACGGAGGTTGTTGCCACCACTGGCTGCCGCAGTACACCGCCACGGCCAGCCAGGCCACCAGCTGCAGCCCCTGCCACAGGCTGAAGAGGCCGAGCTGGCGTTGGACACTGCGTTGCCGATGGCTGCGCCACGCCTCCAGCGCGAAGGTTTCCTGCGCATCGGTGGGGGTGCCGACGCTGTTCCACAGCTGATTGAATTCATCCGGTTGCATGGCGCGGGCCTCGGTCGGTGGGGTTCAGGCGCGTGCGCAGTTGCTGGCGCAGGCGGTGCAGGCGGGTGGAGACGTTGGCGACGCTGATGCCCAGCACCTCGGCGATCTGCCGGTGGTCGTGATCATCCAGGTGCAGCAGCATCAAGGCACGGTCCAGTGGCGGCAGCGCATGGATGGCGACCTCCAGCTGGTGCAGGGCATGGCGTTGCTCGGGGGGTGCACGGTCGTCGGCGGCGGGCAGCGCGTCGTCCAGCGGTGTGTGGTGGCGCTGGCGATGCTGCTGGCGACGCCATTGCGAGATCGCCACGTTGAGCGCAAGCCGGTACAGCCAGGTCGAGAAGCGCGCCCGCGCCGGGTCGAAATCCTCGAATGCCGCCCACGCCTGCACGCTGATCTCCTGGACCAGATCGAGCCGATCCTCAGGGTGGCGGCAATAGCCGCGCGCCACCTTCAGCACGATGCCGCGGTGCTGCTCCAGCAGCGTGGCGAAGCGCGGGCGCAGATCGATGTCGGTAGCGGGCCGTGTCATGTCCATACCCGGGTGATTCGCGCCGGTGCGCGCAATATCACAGGCGCGGGCTCAGCGCGGTGGCTCGGCCGCCAGGACGCGGTTCTTGCCGACCCGCTTGGCCGCATACAGCGACGCATCGGCACGCCGCAGCAGCGCCTCGGCCGGCTCGCCCGGCTGCCATTGCGCCAGCCCGGCGCTGAAATGCACCGGCACGCGCTGTTCGTCCAGCGGCAGCGGCCGCTGCGCCAACGAACGCTGCAGCCGCAGCAGGGTGGACATGCTGTCCGCCGCCGGTGTTTCCGGCAGCAGCAGGACGAACTCATCGCCGCCGAGCCGGGCGATGGCATCGCTGCTGCGCAGGTGCAGCTGGCAGACGGTCACCAGGTGGCGAAGCACCGCATCGCCACCGGCATGGCCATGCAGGGTATTGGTCTGATGGAAATCGTCCAGATCCAGCAGGGCCAGCGCCAGCGGATGGCCGTGGCGGGCGGCACGCGCCAGTTCGCGCTCCAGCAGCTCATCCAGACCGCGGCGGTTGAGCGCACCGGTCAGCGGATCGGTGCGGATCAACCCGGAGACCTCGCGCAGCTCCTGTTCCAGCTCGGCGATGCGCTGTTCGGCCTGTTCCACTTCACGGCGTGCATTGCCCAGGTGGTCGCGCGCCTGCAGGGCCTGATCCTGCACGCGGCCGGTGTCCTGCAGCACATCCTGCAGCAGCTGGTTGAGGTCGGCGATGCTACGCGCTTCCTTCAGCGCCAGCGCGTAGCTGCTGATCCGGTCGTGGTATTCGCCCGTGCTCACCGCCATGCCGTCCAGGCGCTCGATGAAGCCCCCCATGACGTTCTTCATCGCCGCCTTGGATTCGACGATGCCCTGCTTGAGCAGCCCCTGCTTGTAGATCACCTCGCGCAGGTTGGCGCGCGCCTGTTCGACCGAATCGCGATCCAGCGGGCCGCCGATCAGCGAACGCACCGCGTGCACCTGGCCGTGCAGCCAGCTGCTGTCATCGAGCAGCTCGCTGATGTTGTCCAGCAGCAGATCGAACAGGCTCAGCAGCAGCTCCTGCTGTTCCTGCCAGCCATCGCTGCGCACGCCGATCTGGTGCGAGAGCTCGCGCAGCCGTTGTTCGATCGGCTGCAGCGGCTGGCCGGGATGCCAGTGGCGCAGTTCACCGGCCAGCTGCACCGGCTCCTCGCGCAGCTCGGGCATGTTCTGCAGCAGGCTGGCCACGGTCACCCCGACGGTATGCCGCAGCAGCTCGCGCAGCCGCAGGCTGTCCGGCTGGCCGTCCGGCGTTTCCTGCTCGATGGTGCGGATGTACTTGTCGATCAGCTGGCGCATCGCGCGGCCATAGCTGACCCAATCCGCGCTGCGCTGCGCCGACTGCAGGCGCAGGCCCATGTCGCCCAGCTCGCCGGGCAGGGTGGACATGCCATTGGCGAAGGCGGCCAGCAGCGGCTCGGGCGCATCGATGCCGGCGAACAACCGTTGCAGCATCGCGCTGCTGCCCCCCTTGGGGCCGGGCGCCGGCTCGCTGGCGGCCTCCACTCCTGGGCCCACGCTCTGCCGCCGCGACAGCAGCCGCCCGACGGCGGTGCCGGGGCTGGGGGAGGCATCGTGCGGGTCCGTCATGCGGCAGATCCTTGCAGGGCACGGCCGGAGGCCGGAGCGGTGGAGAGGTGGGAACAGTATCGGCGCAGCACGGCCGGCCTTGAACCGGTCATGCATGGCAGGATGGTAAGCACGGCGACCGCAGGAGAGTGCGATGAAGGTGATGCTGGTAGGCGCGACCGGGCTGGTCGGTGGGCATGTGCTGCGGCAACTGCTGGACGACCCGCGCTGCGATGCGGTGGTCGCCCCGACGCGCCGCCCGCTGGATACCACGGATGCGGCGCTGCTCAATCCGGTGGTGGACTTCGCGCAGCTGCCGGCCGAGGCCGACTGGTGGGCGGTGGATGCCGTGATCTGCGCGCTCGGTACCACGATCAAACAGGCCGGCAGCAAGGAGGCGTTCGCGCGGGTCGACCATGATTTTCCGCTGGCCGTGGCACAGCGGGCCCGCGCCCGCGGCGCGCACGCCTTCGCGTTGAACTCGGCGATGGGCGCCGATGCGGGCTCGAGGATCTTCTACAACCAGGTCAAAGGGCGGCTGGAGCAGGACCTGCGGGAACTGGGCTACCCCTCGCTGACCCTGGTCCGCCCCGGGCTGATCGGGGGCGAGCGTGCCGAACGGCGTACCGGCGAGCATCTGGCCAGCGTGGTGCTGGGCGTGCTCGGTCCACTCCTGCCGCGCGCCTGGCGGATCAATCCGGCCGGGACCATCGCCGCCGCGCTGGTCGAGGCGGCGTTGGTGCCGACGCCCGGCGTCAGGATCGTGGGCTCGGCCGATCTGGTGGAGCGCTGAGCCGCTGACGGCCGGATACGCGGCCACCCGGCCACTGCGCTACCCTTTCTGCCCCTCAAGCGGTCCCTGCCATGTCCGTCGACAAGAACCAACGCGATCTCGAAGCCGGTATCCACACCGATCTGGAGGGGCGGCTGACCTACGGCGGTTACCTGCGCCTGGATCAGCTGCTGTCGGCCCAGCAGCCGCTGTCCAGCCCGCCGCACCATGACGAAATGCTGTTCATCATCCAGCACCAGACCTCGGAGCTGTGGCTGAAGCTGCTGGCGCACGAACTGCGCGCGGCGATCGGGTTCCTGCAGCGCGACGAGGTCTGGCAGTGCCGCAAGGTACTGGCGCGCAGCAAGCAGGTGCTGCGCCAACTGACCGAGCAGTGGTCGGTGCTGGAGACGCTGACCCCCTCCGAATACATGGGCTTCCGCGATGTGCTGGGCCCGTCCTCGGGCTTCCAGTCGCTGCAGTACCGCTACATCGAGTTCCTGTTGGGCAACAAGAACGCGCAGATGCTGCAGGTGTTCTCGCACGACCCGGCCGGCCAGGCCCAGCTGCAGGAGGTGCTTGATGCCCCCAGCCTGTATGAGGAGTTCCTGCGCTACCTGGCCCGCTTCGGCCATCCGGTCCCGGCCGGCTATCAGGGGCGCGATTGGCAGCAGCCGCACGTGGCCGACGATGCGCTGCACCCCGTGTTCGAGCGGATCTACCAGAACACCGACCGCTTCTGGCGCGAATACTCGCTGTGCGAGGACCTGGTCGATCTGGAGACGGCCTTCCAGCTGTGGCGCTTCCGCCACATGCGCACCGTGATGCGGGTGATCGGCTTCAAGCGCGGCACCGGCGGCTCCAGCGGGGTCGGCTTCCTGCGCCAGGCGCTGGAACTGACCTTCTTCCCGGAGCTGTTCCAGGTGCGCACCACGATCCGCAACGACGACCCGATGCCGCCGGACGCCTGATCCGGCATCGACCGCAATAAGCCTATTCATATTTACCTGCCCCATTCGCCATACGGTGCGGCAGGCCCCGCCGTTGCTGCGCTGCCGGTCCCGGACCGACAGTTGCAGATGCAAGTTCCGCGAGCATGCGGTCAGCTGCGGGGATTGGTGTGTATTTGACGTGAACGCGTTTGTTCTGGGATTCTCCCGAGTTGTTTCGCACATCGGACGTGCATGTCTTCCACCGAACCCAGGAATCCCGCATGAGCGTAGACGCCGCCGCGAAATCCGTTCCCGAACCGGCGTTGCCGGAGTTCAAGACCCTTTTGGGCCATCCGCGTCCCTTGTGGATGCTGTTCATGGCCGAATTCTGGGAACGCTTTGCGTTCTACGGCATCCGGTGGGCGATGGTGTTGTACATCGTGGCCCAGTTCCATGGCGGCGAGGCCTCCGGTGAAAAGCCGGCAAGCGAGTTGTACGGCGCCTACCTGGCGCTGGTGTACGCCGGTGCCATCTTCGGCGGCTATGTCGCTGACAAACTGATCGGCTTCCAGCGTTCGATTCTGCTGGGCGCGCTGTTCATGGCGGTCGGCCTGTTCATGCTGGCCTCGCCGACCGAGCTGCTGTTCAAGCTGGGCCTGGCGACCATCATCGTCGGCAACGGTCTGTTCAAGCCGATCATCTCGACCCTGGTCGGCAAGCTGTACCTGCAGGGCGACGTGCGCCGCGATTCGGGCTTCACGATCTTCTACATGGGCATCAACCTCGGTGCGATGATCGCCCCGGTGATCACCGGCTGGCTTGCCCGTGAGATCTTCGGTACCGATGCGATGCCGCATTACCAGGTGGTGTTCATCTCCGCCGGCGTGGGCATGCTGGTCAGCCTGGTCTGGTTCTGGCTGGGCCGTCGCCAGCTCAAGGGCATCGGCGAACCGGCCCCGGGCCAGGAGAGTGTCGGCCGCGTGGGCATGGTGGCTGTGCTGGGCGCCATCATCGGCATCCCGCTGTTCTACTTCCTGCTCACCATCGACGCACAGGCCCTGCAGGCGCTGCTGATGGCGCTGTTCGTGGTTCCGGCGGTGATGCTGCTGGTCGAAGGTGTCCGTGGCGGCAGCGTGAGCCGCGACAAAGTCATCGCGATGCTGGTGATCTTCGTGTTCAACGTGCTGTTCTGGATGTTCTTCGAGCAGGCCGGCAGCTCCTTCACCTTCCTGGCCGACCGCATCGTCAACCGCGAGTTCGGTGACTGGACCTTCCCGCTGGAATGGTTCCAGTCGGTGAACTCGATCGCGATCATCACCCTGGCCCCGATCCTGGCCTGGCTGTGGGTCAAAATGGGCAAGGCCAACCCGTCGATTCCGCGCAAGTTCGGCCTGGGCCTGGTGTTCAACGGCCTGGCCTTCCTGCTGCTGATGGTGGCCCTGTCGAGCATGGTCGATGGCGCCGGCAAGATTCCGTTCTGGACCTTGTTCATGGTGTACGTGATCCAGTCCGTCGGTGAGCTGTGCCTGTCGCCGATCGGTCTGTCGATGACCACCAAGCTGGCGCCGGCCCGTCTGGGCGGCATGGCGATGGGTTGCTGGTTCCTGTCCATCGCCATCGGCAACAACCTGGCGGGCATCTTTGCCGGTCGGGTCAGTGGCGAAGGCGGCATGACTGTGCAGTCGGCGCAGTCCGGTTACACCTTCGGCTTCATCGCCCTGGTCGGCTCCGGCGTGCTGCTGTTCCTGGTCGCACCGCTGATCAACAAGCTGATGCACGGCGTCAAGTGAGGTCTGCGATGCGCATGAAAGCAGCGGCAATGTCGATGATCGTGACCGGCCTGCTGGCCGCCTGTTCGCCGTCGTCGGCGCCCACCGCTGCGCCTGCGCAGCCGCTGGATACCTCCGAGCAGAAGACCCCGGTCGCCGATCCCGGCGAACCGGTGGCCTCGGGCAACACCCCGGCCGCGGCGGACATCGCCGCGATCGCGGCGCTCAACGCCCAGTTCGATCCGGCCCGCGATCCGGTCGCCGATCTGGCCACGGCCAAGGTCGAGGCCCTGCGCGGCGGCAAGCGGATCATCCTGGATGTGGGCGGCGAGTGGTGCCCGTGGTGCCATCTCATGGACGGTTTCATCGAGGGCGATGCGCAGATCCGCAGCTTCCGCGATGCGAACTATGTCTGGATGAAGGTCAACTACAGCGAAGAGAACGAGAACGCGACGTTCCTGTCGCAGTTCCCGCCAGTGAAGGGCTACCCGCACCTGTTCGTGCTCGATGCCGACGGCACGCTGCTGCATTCGCAGTTCACCGGTGAGCTGGAAGCGGACAAGGGGCAGAAGAAGGGCTACGACCGTGGCCGCTTCTTCGCCTTCATGAAGCAGTGGGCGCCACCCAAGGCGTCATGATCGAGAAAAGGCCGCGGATTCCGCGGCTTTTTTTCTGCGCTCAATTTCCGCGCCACCCGGCCGCTACCCCCAAGGACCTCATGCCGCGCTGTTCGTGGCGGACAACCGACGGAATCGACGCATGCAGCCGGGCACCAGCGACAGCACCACCGATGTTTCCCTTGATGCGCCGGCCGGCGTGAGCCTGCCGCCGGTCGACGTGCTGCTGGATGACCAGACCGCGCCGGATGCGCTCGATGGCGAAGGCCAGACCCCGGCGCCCGGCGCGATCCGCTACCGCCTGCCGATGGTCTCCGTGCCCGACAACGTGCTGCTCAAGGCGGCCGTGCAGAAACTGGTGGAGCAGAAGGCGCAGCTGGACACGCTGGCACGCCAGGGCACGCTGCCGGGCCTGATTCCCACCGAGTGGCAGGGCAGCAGCCTCCGTGGCGTGGACCTGCAGGGCTTCGTGCTGAGCGTGGTGCCGTTCCTGCAGAACGCCAGCAAGGACGAAACCGCCCCGGCGCGCCTGCCGCTCAAGCATGTGCTGGGCGACGCCGGGCGCTGGGACCAGCACGACGTCGCCGAACCCAAATCGCTGGCGTTCTTCCTGGCCAGCGATGACCGCGCCACCGCCGGCACGAAGGATCCGGCCGAGGTGTATCTGGTCGGCGCGCTCGGCCTGGCCTGGGCGCACGAGGGACGTACCCGCCCGGGCTTCCTGCGTGAGATGGGCTACGACAGCATGGCCGCGCGCGTACACCTGCTGCCGTACCCGGCGGCGGCGCAGCTGGCGCTGTACAGCGTGACCGCGCACGGTGTGACGCAACTCTGGTGTGTGCTGGACCGTCGCAAGGTGCGTCCGTTGCTGGCACCCTGGATCAGCGTGCCGCTGCTGACTGCCTACGGGGTCAACGCCCCGCAGACCTGGCCGACCAGCTTCCCCGCGGTGGAAGAGGTGGCCGCGATGCTGGCCGCCGCGCGGGGTGGCAAGGGGCCGGTCGAAGCGGACCTGGGCAAGGTGGCCGCGAAGGTTGCCCAGGACGCCTCCGGCGAAGCCTGGATGCCGGTCAGTCTGCTCCAGGTCGGCACGTGGTCACCGCGCTGGCGCTACTTCATGGCCACCTTCATCGGCCTGCCATCGCTGCTGCTGGTGGTCGCCGCGCTGGCCCTGCCGGGGGCGATCGAGGCGGCCGCCGTGGCCGCCTCGCTGGGGTTTGCCGGCGGTGCCATCGGCGCGCTGGCCGCGCCGTGGGTGCATGCGCGGCGCAAGCACCTCAGCTGAGGCCGCGTCGGACAACAGGCAGCAGCCAGCAGCCAACGGTCGCTGGCTACTCGTCCATCCGCTGCAGGCCTTCCCCGGCCAGGCGCAGGATCAGCGTCTCCAGCATCTGTTCTTCGTCCTCGCTGAGCACGGACATCAGCTTGCGGGTGATGTCGATCACCAGCGGCGCGATGGTCTCGTACACCTCGAATCCGGCGGCCGACAGCGCCAGCACCGAGCGGCGGCGGTCATCGCCATGGGTTTCACGCTTGATGAAGCCCCGTTCGAGCAGTCTGGCCACGGCGCGGCTGACCGCGACCTTGTCCATCGCGGTGCGATCGGACACCTCGCTGGCCGACGAGCCCGGGTACAGCGCCAGGACCGTGATCACCCGCCACTCGGGGATCGCCAGGCCATAACGGTCCCCGTAGAGCTTGGCGATGTTGCCGCTGACGCGGTTGGACAGAACGCTCAGCCGGTAGGGCAGGAACTGCTCCAGATCGAGCAGGGCGTGCGATGCGCGGATGCTGTGACTGCTGGGATCGGGCGGGCTCATGCTGCGGTGCACCTTGATGGTGGTTTCATGTGAAACTATAACCTACGTTCCGGACTCCGCATTCTCGCGGGTCTGCCTTCCTACCGCACCTGGTTTTTTCCGATGCGGACTGCTTTGGAGCCACAGCATGACCAGCCAAACGAACACCGCGTCCTTCGCACCCGATCCGGGCATGCAGGTCACCACCTTCGAAAACCCGATGGGCATCGATGGTTTCGAGTTCGTCGAGTTCGCCGCCCCGGCCGGCCGTGGCGCGGAACTGCACGATTATTTCCGCAAGATGGGCTTCACCGCGGTGCTGCGCCACAAGCAGCGTGCGATCACGGTCTATCGCCAGGGCGACGTGAACTTCCTGGTCAATGAAGAGCCGGACTCGTTCGCCTCGGACTTCGCCGAGAAGCACGGTCCGTGCGCCTGCGGTTTCGCCATCCGCTTCAAGAAGCCGGGCGATGAGGTCTACCAGATGGCCCTGGGTAACGGTGCCGAACCGATCGACTTCAAGCCTGACACCCGCGCCGTCGCCGCCCCGATCATCAAGGGCATCGGCGACTGCATGCTGTACCTGGTGGACCGTTACGGCGCCAACGGCAGCATGTTCGATACCGACTACGCGCCGATCGAAGGGGTGGACCCGCGCCCGAAGGGCTTCGGGCTGACCTTCATCGATCACCTCACCCACAACCTGTACTTCGGCAACATGCAGCAGTGGTCGGATTACTACGAGCGCCTGTTCAACTTCCGCGAGATCCGCTACTTCGACATCAAGGGCCTCAAGACCGGCCTGGTGTCCAAGGCGATGACCGCCCCGGACGGCATCGTGCGCATCCCGCTCAATGAATCCTCCGATCCGAAGAGCCAGATCAACGAATACCTGGACGCCTACAAGGGCGAGGGCATCCAACACATCGCCTGCTTCACCGAGAACATCTACGACACCGTGGAAGCGATGCGCGCCCAGGGCGTGGAGTTCCTGGATACGCCGGACACGTATTTCGATGTGATCGACATGCGCGTGCCCAACCACGGTGAAGACGTGGCCCGACTGGCGAAGAACAAGATCCTGATCGATGCCGACCCGGAGACCAAACAGCGCAAACTGCTGCAGATCTTCACCACCAACTGCATCGGCCCGATCTTCTTCGAGATCATCCAGCGCAAGGGCAACGAAGGCTTCGGCGAAGGCAACTTCACCGCGCTGTTCGAAAGCATCGAGCGCGACCAGATGAAGCGCGGCGTGCTGTAAGACGCCTGCTGTAGAGCGTCCGGCACCCGTCGGCGTTACGCTTCAACGGTGGCATCTGCGTCCGCGTGGGTGCCACCGGCTGTATTCCCTTGCCATCCACGCCTCCGGCGGAGCAGGACCATGAACAACCCGATGTCATCGCGCGGCTACCAGAGCGGTTTCGGCAACGAGTTCGCCACCGAGGCGGTGCCCGGTGCCCTGCCGGTGGGGCAAAACTCCCCGCAGCGTGTCGCGCATGGTCTGTATGCCGAACAGCTGTCCGGCACCGCGTTCACCGCGCCACGCGGCAGCAACCGCCGCAGCTGGGTGTACCGCATCCGCCCCGCGGTGACCCACGGCGAATTCACCCCCTTTATCCAGCCGAACCTGCACGGCGACGTCGCGCAGGGCGCGGTCTCGCCCAATCAGTTGCGCTGGGATCCGTTGCCGTTGCCCAGCACGCCCACCGATTTCATCGAGGGGCTGTACACCATGGGCGGTAACGGTTCACCCGATACCCACCATGGCGTGGGCATCCACCTGTACGCCGCCAACCGCGACATGCAGGGCCGCTATTTCTACAACGCCGATGGCGAGCTGCTGATCGTCCCGCAGCTGGGCCGCCTGCGCCTGCTCACCGAAATGGGCGTGATCGAGATCGAACCGCAGCAGATCGCGGTGATTCCGCGCGGTGTGCGCTTCCGTGTCGAACTGCCTGACGGCGACGCACGTGGCTACGTCTGCGAGAACTTCGGCGCGCTGCTGAAGCTGCCCGACCTGGGCCCGATCGGGTCCAACGGCCTGGCCAATCCGCGCGACTTCGAAACGCCGCATGCGGCGTTCGAGAACGTCGATGGCGCGTTCGAACTGATTGCCAAGTTCGAGGGCCAGCTGTGGCGCGCGGACATCGATCATTCGCCGCTGGACGTGGTCGCCTGGCACGGCAACTACGCGCCGTACCGCTACGACCTGCGCCGCTTCAACACGATCGGCTCGATCAGCCACGACCATCCCGATCCCTCGATCTTCCTCGTGCTGCATTCGCCCAGCGACACGCCGGGCACCAGCAACATGGACTTCGCGATCTTCCCGCCGCGCTGGCTGGTCGCGCAGAACACGTTCCGACCGCCGTGGTTCCACCGCAACATCGCCAGCGAATTCATGGGCCTGATCCACGGTGCCTACGATGCGAAGGCCGAAGGCTTCGTGCCCGGCGGCGCTTCGCTGCACAACTGCATGAGCGGCCACGGCCCGGATGCGGCGACCTTCGAGAAGGCCTCCGCGGCCGCCCTGAGCAAACCGGACGTGATCAAGGACACCATGGCCTTCATGTTCGAAACCCGTGGCGTGATCCGCCCCACCGCACAGGCGATGGACGCGGCGCATCGCCAGCGCGGGTACCAGCAGTGCTGGCAGGGGTTGAAGGCGAATTTCTCGGGGTAGTTGAGCGCTTAGATGCCGTCCGACCCGCGGCGGGTCGGCAACACGCGATCAATGTGAACGTCGTTGCCCGTTCGCTGATAGGCGATCAGAAACCTGCCATCGCGAGTTGCATACAGAAATGTTCCTCGGATGGCATCGAGGCGATACACCGCCGCGCCATCCAAGGCACCGGCTTCGGTCTCGATGGCATCGTCGCGCGCGAGCGCGGCGGCAAACAGGTATGGATCCGGGAGTGCCACGGCGCGCTCGAAGGCCGCAATGAGTTGCCGGGTTCTATCCTCGAGGGCCAGCCTGCCCCACGCAACCGTCATTTCGTGGACGAGCGGCGCTTCAATGCCGTTTGCAATTCGTCACCGAGTCGCGCTTTCAGCGCTGCCATGTGCAGGTGCGCATCGGTGCCGGACAGTGCCGGCCGTGAATCCGCGCGCGCTTCGGCCACTGCTTCACGGATGCGTTCCAGATAGGCCGAGTCTTCATGCAACTTCTTCAGGGCGCGTGACCGATCCGGACGTGACCGGCGCGAGGGCTCGGCCCCAGCAATTGCCGTCGCGTCAACGCGATAGCGCGTGATCCCCAACTGGGCCAAGACACGCGCGGCCGCCTCGACGCCGGAGAACAGACGGGGCACCCCATCTTTGGTGGCCAAGGCCCGGTCGCTGTTCTCCAGGGCGAAGGTGACGACATAGCCTCCCGCCTCCGCGGTCACCGTCGTTTCGCGCAGGCTGCCGGCTTCGGCGAGTTCCCGGGCAGTCGCCAGTTTGATCGTATCGATCATGCTCGACACCCAATTAACTGTTATTTGGGAATCATACATTAGTAAAACCTCGCTCCCGGAGAGGCCTTCACCTTGCGGTTGGCCCTTGGTCGCGTCCAATTCAATGTCCTCATCGAAAGCAGATCCGGTCAATACGGGCTCAACTCACCGCCATCTGGAAGCGCTCGGCGTGCTCCTTCGGCAGCACCTCCAGCAACCGCTGCCGCACCCGCTCGGCATAGCCGGTGGAGGTCAGGCCTGGCAGCGCGTCCAATGCGGCCTGCAGCCCGCCCATGACCGTCTCGTCGCTGCGCGACTGCTGCAGGGTGTGGAACAGCGCTGCCGCCTGCGGATGACGCTGCAGTTCCAGGATGTCCAGCAGATAGATGCGGGCGGCCACCAGCGATCGGCGTCGTTCGGCCACCGGCACCGGCACCGGCACCGCGGTCGGTGGCATCGCACTCGACACCAGATACCCGCTCTGGATCAGCTGGATCACCATCGCCGGGGTTTCCGGGCCCACCAGCTGGCCCAGCTGGACCAGGTCACGCTGGCCGTCGCACAGGATCAACAGCCGGCGCTGGCGCATGTCCAAGGGCGCGCGGTGGGCCTGCAGGGCGGTGCGGGCGAGCTCGGTCTTCTGCGGTTGCATGGGGGCGGGGTCGATGCGGTGCAGGCCGAGCCTGAACGCGGCAGGTGAAACGCGGATGACAGCGACACTGTGCATGTCGCCCACACGGCGCTCGCGCTAGGCTGCGCCCATTCAACGGGAGGATGCAGGCATGAAACAGCTGGGAAGCGTGATCGCAGTGGGGATGGTGCTGGCCTTGGCCGCGTGCGAGCGCACGCCGGAGACGCCGTCGGCCGATGCCGAGGCGGCCGTGCCTGCACCGGCGGCGGACACCGCGCCGGCAGCGCCCGCCACGGCGGCACCAGGCACGGATACGCAGGGTCCGGCACGCCTGGATGGCTACGGCCCGGTGGCGCTGGGCAGCACCTTGGATGAGGTCCGGGCAGCCTGGAAGGCACCCCTGCAGGGCGACGTCGCCGACGACTACTGCCACGCGCTGCGGCCTGAAGGCGCGCAGGCCGAGGACGTGATCTTCATGATCGAGGGCAAGCGTCTGGTCCGGTATGACGTGCGCAACGACCGCATCGTCGCCCCCGGTGGCGGCAAGGTCGGGATGTCGCTGGGCCAACTGCAGACGCTGTACCCGGATCGCGGCGACCTGACCCCGCACAAATACGATGAGCAGGGCCACAACCTGCGCGTGCGCCCGGCCAGCGAGGGCGGTGCGCTGGTCAATTTCGAGATCAACGGCGATGGCAACGTCACCGCCTGGCGCGTCGGCAAGACCCCGCAGGTGGACTACGTGGAAGGCTGCTCCTGAGCCACCGGCACCGCTCCGGCCACAGCGCCGGGGCGGGCCTTCACTGTTTGGCGTGGGCTGGCCCTAGAATCGGCTCACATCTGTCACCGGGGAGCACCAGATGATCGCTGCCACTGTTTGGTTCGTGCTGGGCCTGGTGCTGTTGGCACTGGGCGGCGACTCCATCGTCCGGGCGGCCTCGGGTCTGGCCCAGCGCTTCGGCGCGTCGCCGTTCGTGGCCGGGTTGCTGCTGGTGGCCTTCGGCACCTCGCTGCCGGAGTTGGTGGTCAACGCCCGTGCCTTCGTGGTCGGCGCGGAAGAACTCGCGCTGGGCAATGCGGTGGGCAGCAATATCGTCAACGTCGGCCTGACCCTGGGCCTGGCGGCGCTCGCTGCGCCGCTGCTGGTCCGTGCGCGGCTGCTGTCACCGCTGCTGGTCTGCCTGGCCGCCGCCAGCGCGCTGCTGATCCTGTTCGGTCTGGATGGCGTGATCGCACGCTGGGAAGGGGGCGTGCTGCTGCTCGCCTTCGTTGCCCTGCTGGTGGTCCTGCTGCGCCGGGCGAGGCTGGAGTCCGAGCCGGTGCGCCAGGCCATCGCCGGCTATGCGATGACCCGCACCGGGCTGTTCCTCAACATCCTGCGGCTGCTGTTCGCGGCGGTGTGCCTGTACATCGGCGCGCGCTGGATCGTGCAGGCCGCCCCGGTGTTCGGCGCCGGGCTGGGCTGGTCGCCGCTGCTGGTCGGCTTGCTGCCGGTGGCGATCGGCACCGCATTGCCCGAAGTGGCGGCAGCCATTGCCGCCGCCCGGCGTGGCCAGGGCGACATGGTGCTCGGCCACGTGATCGGCTCGAGCCTGTTCAACCTGCTGGTGGTGGTCGGTGGCATGGCCGCACTGCGGCCGCTGGCGCTGCCCGAATCGTTCGTGAAACTGGAGCTGCCGGCGGCGATCGCCTTCGTGTTGGTGCTCTATCCGATGCTACGCGGCGATCTGACGATCAGCCGGCGCGAAGGCGCGGTGCTGGTGGTGGCCTTCCTCGGCTGGATCGCGCTGGAGCTGGCCCTGGTCTGGGGCGGCTGAACGTCGCACTACGTAGGGCCGCCCCGTGGTCGGCGATCCTCCGGCACGATGCATGCAGCCGACCAACGG
>NZ_JBHFHW010000029.1:112687-129203 GCF_057333975.1 Stenotrophomonas sp. AGC87 | reverse complement strand
GACCAACGGTCGCCTCTACTGGTTGTCGCGGGAAACGGGGGCCTTGGCACCCTCGGTGTCGCCCGGATGACGCGGCTCCGGCGGCGGCAATTGTTCTTCCTTGGCGGTCTTGTGGCCCGGCAGGTCCGGTCGGGTTTCCATCAGCAACGACAACGCGGCCTTCGCCATCATGTGCGCGCTGATCGGCGCGGTGATGAACAGGAACACGGTGATCAGCAGCTCACGCGGCTGCGGATCTTCACCGAGGAAGATGTGATAACAGACCGAGCCAACCAGCACGCAGCCCACGCCCAGCGTGCTGGCCTTGGTCGGTGCGTGCAGGCGCTTGAAGAAGGTGGAGAGCTTCACCAGGCCGAGCGCGCCGACCAGGATGAAGAAGCAGCCGAACAGCAGCAGGATCGACAGCACGATCTGGATGAAGGTGATCATTCGACGATGTCCCGGCGCAGCACGAACTTGCTCAGCACCACCGTGCTGCCGAAGCCGAGCATGGCGATGATCAGCGCCGCTTCGAAGTACACCGCCGAGTTGAGGTACATGCCGAACAACATGAGTTCAGCGATGGCCGTCACCGACAAGGTGTCCAGCGCAAGGATGCGATCAGGCACGGTGGGGCCGCGCAGCAGGCGCCAGGTGGCCAGCAGCATGGCCAGGCCGACCACGTGCATGCACACCACCATCGTGGTCTGGATGAACATGTATCCGGTCATGGGAAAATCTCCATCAGCGGGGCTTCGTAGCGGGATTTGATCTGCCGGATCAGTTCATCCGGATCATCCAGATGCAGCACGTGCACCAGCAGATACCTGCGGTCATCGGACAACGCGGCCGAGACCGTGCCCGGGGTCAGCGTGATCATGCTGGTGAGCGCGGCGATGCCGTGGATGTTGGCGATATCCAGCGGCAGCCAGATGAAGCCGGGGTGGATGCGGCGCTCCGGCCCCAGCACCTGGATCGCCACCCGGATATTGGAGATCAGGATGTCCCACAGGGTCACGAACAACAGTTTGGGGAGGGGCTTGAGCGAGCCGATCCGCGCGAACTCGCGATCCAGCCGGGCGGCGAACAGCGGCACCACCACGCCCAGGATCATGCCGAGCACGAACTGGCCCAGAGTGAAGCTGTCGGACATCAACAGCCAGAACGCCACCACCATCACGCTCAGCGAGGGCGAGGGCAGGATGCGCTTGTACAGGGAAGGCTTGCCGGTCATGGCTGGCGGATCTCCGGCGTGGTGGCGCGCAGTTCACCCACATAGTCCTGGGGCTGCAGCAGCTGGGTGGCCATCGCATCGGTGTGCTGCATCAGCGGGCCGGCGAACACGCTCATCGCGATGCCATAGCTGAGCAGCAGCGCGGCGGCGAACAATTCCACGGTGCGCGTCGGCGCCTTGCGCGGCTTGGGTGCGCCTTCTTCAACCACCGGCACGCGCCAGAACAGGCGGATGCCGCCACGGGTCAGGCCGACGATCACCATCAGGCTGCTGCCCAGCACCGCGGCCCACACCGCCCAGGTGTACTGCGCCGGCATACCGGCCAGCAGCGCGGCCTTGGCCATGAAGCCGGACAACGGCGGCAACCCCGCGACCGAGACCGCACCGATCAGGAACAGCACCGCAGGCGTCTCCTTGCCCGGCATCGGCGCGATGACTTCCTTGCGATCGCTGGCACCGCCACGGCGGCGGCGGATCAGATCGGCAATGAGGAACAGCGCGGCGGCCACGAAGGTGCTGTGCGGCAGGTAGTACAGGCCGGCCGAGAGGACTTCGGGTGTGCGCACCGAGAAGGCGATGAACAGCGTCGCCGCCGAGACCACCACCAGGTAGGAGATCAGCACGCGCAGGCGCGCCGCAGCGAGCACGCCCAGGCCGCCCAGCACGAGGGTGGCCACACCGGCCCAGAGCAGCCACTGGCTGCCGTAGCCGGCCATCGGGCCGGCACCCTCGCCGAACCACAGCGTGCTGACCCGCAGCACCGCGTACAGGCCAACCTTGGTCATGATCGCGAACAGTGCCGCCACCGCGGCCGGCGCACGCGCATACGCTTCGGGCAGCCACAGGTACAGCGGCATCAGCGCAGCCTTGCTGCAGAACACCAGCAGCAACAGCCCCATGGTCGCCTTGACCAGGGTCAGGTGCGAGGCCGGTACTTCAGCAATGCGCTGGGACAGTTCGGCCATGTTGAGCGAGCCCAGCGAGGCGTACAGCAGGCCGAGTGCGATCAGGAACAGGGTCGAGGCGGTGACGTTGAACACCACGTAGTGCAGGCCGATGCGCATGCGCAGGCCGCGCCCGCCGCTGAGCAGCAGACCGTAGGAGGCGATCAGCATCACCTCGAAGAACACGAACAGATTGAAGATATCGCCGGTCAGGAACGCGCCGTTGAGGCCGACCAGCTGGAACTGGAACAACGCATGGAAGTGCGGCGCGCGGCGGTCCCAGCCCGAACAGGCGTGCAGCAGGCAGGGGATGGCCAGCAGCAGTGTGGTCACCAGCATCCAGGCCGAGAGGCGGTCGGCCACCAGCGCGATGCCCAGGCGCGAGGGCCAGTCACCCAGCAGGTACACCGCAATGCTGCCGTCAGCGGTCTGCGCGAACAGCAGCGCGACCGCGGCGGCGAGCGCGGTCAGCGTGGTCCATGCCACTGTGCGCTGCACCTTCGGCCCGTAGCGGCGGTGCTCGACGAACAGCGAGCAGGCCGCGCCGAACAGCGGAATCAGGATGGGCAGGATCACCGCATGGTTCATGCGCCGCCCTCCCGGCCCGGCGCGGTATCGGCAGGAAGCGCTTCTTCTTCGTGCGCGTCCACGTGGTCGCTGTGGTTGTCGCTGCGGCTGCGCATCGCCAGCACGATGCTGACCGCCGTCATCGCGAACGCAATCACAATGGCGGTCAACACCAGCGCCTGCGGCAGCGGATCGGTGTAGTTGCCCAGATCGCTGTCGATACCCTCACGCAGCACCGGCGCCTTGCCCTGCACCAGCCGGCCGCCGGCAAAGATCAGCAGGTTGGTCGCATACGACAGGAAGGTCATGCCGAGGATCACATCGAAGCTGCGCGCGCGCAGCAACAGGTAGATGCCGATCGCGCTCAGTACGCCGATGGCGCTTGCCAGAGCCAGTTCCATCAGTGCATCTCCCCGGTTTTTGCCGAACGGCGGTTGGGATCGATTTCGCCTTTACGGGCATTGCGGGTGCGCGAGGGCTTGATCGTGCCCATCATCGAGAGCATCAGCATCACACCGCCGAACACCACCAGGTACACGCCGGTATCGAAGCCGATCGCACTGGCCAGCGGCACCTCGCCGATCAGCGGAATGTGCAGGTCCAGATGGCCGCTGGTCAGGAACGGCACGCCGAACAGCATCGACGCGCAGCCACTGAGGATGGCGATCAGCAGACCGGCACCGATGCAGCGGATGTAATCGAAGCCGAAGCGTGATTCCACCGAGGTGGTGCCCTGGATGACGTACTGGATCAGCAGCGGCACAGCCAGCACCAGGCCGGCGATGAAGCCGCCGCCGGGCGCGTTGTGGCCGCGCAGGAACAGGAAGATCGAGACGGTCAGGGTGAGCGGGAACATGATCTGGGCCAGATCGGCCGGCACCGGCAGCTTGATCGGCGGGCCGGGCATGATCTGTTCCGGCGCCATCCGCGAGCGGCGCAGCATGGCGTGCACCACCAGCGCGGCGATGCCGAACACGGTGATCTCACCGAAGGTATCAAAGCCACGGAAGTCGACCAGGATCACGTTGACCACGTTCTGCCCATACGCCTCCGGCAGCGCGCGCGCCAGCAGCTCGCCGGCCATGGTGTTGGGCGGCAACGTCATGGCGGTGTAGGCCATCGCGGCCAGGCCGCCACCGGCGACGATCGCGATCACCGCATCGCGCCGCTTGCGCCAGACCGACTTTTCCGGCGGCGACTGGATCGGCAGGTAGTTCATGCCCAGCAGCATCAGCACCAGGGTGACCATCTCCACCAGCAGCTGGGTCAGCGCCAGATCGGGCGCGGAGAGGAACACGAAGGTCAGCGAGACCATCAGGCCGACGCCGCCGACCACCAGCACCGCCAGCAGGCGCTGCCGGTAGACAAACAGTGCGCCCAGCGCGCAGGCCATCATCACCAGCCACAGCGCCCAGCCCAGCAGCGGGATCGGCTGCGGCGAGGGCCAGTTGGGCGAGGCCGGGTTGGCCACGAACGGCGCGGCGGCGACGATGATCGCCACCACCACCAGCGCCATCAGCATGCGCTGCAGGCTGCCGTTGGCCAGGCCCTGGGTGAGCCGGTGGGCGAAGCCGAACACCAGGTCCAGCTGCTTGTGGAACAGGTTGCGGCCGATGCTGCGGCTGACCACCGCATGCAGGTTGATCAGGCGGCGCAGGCCGAAGTACAACGCGATACCGCCGATCACGCCGGCGATGCTCATCATCAACGGGGTATTGAAACCGTGCCAGACCGAGAGGCTGTAGGCCGGCATTGCCGCGCCCAGGATCGACGACGCGGCGGCATGCAGCACCGGCGCGATGGTGATCGCCGGGGCGACGCCGACGGCCACGCAGACCACGACCAGGATCTCCACCGGCACCTTCATGAAGCGCGGCGGCTCATGCGGGACGCGGTCCAGATCGTGCGGGCCTTTGCCGAAGAAGGTGTCGTGCACGAAGCGCAGGCTGTAGGCCACGCCGAACACGCCGGCCAGCAGCGCGGCGATCGACATCACCACGCGCATGGTTTCCGGGCCGCCCGCGGTCAGCGCCTCGGCGAACAGCATTTCCTTGGACAGGAAGCCGTTGAGCAGCGGAATACCGGCCATTGCCAGCGAGGCGATGATCGCCAGCGCGCTGGTGATCGGCATCAACCGCCGCAACCCGCCCAGCTTGCGCATGTCACGGGTGCCGGTTTCGTGGTCGATGATGCCGGCGGCCATGAACAGCGAGGCCTTGAAGGTGGCGTGGTTGAGGATGTGGAACACGCCGGCCACCACCGCCATCGGCGTGGACAGCCCGAACAGCATGGTGATCAGGCCCAGATGGGAGATCGTCGAATAGGCCAGCAGGCCTTTGAGGTCATGCTGGAAGATCGCGTTCCAGGCGCCGATCAGCAGGGTGATCGCCCCGATGCCGCTGACCGTATAGAAGAACAGATCGGTGCCGGCCAGCGCCGGGTGCAACCGTGCCAGCAGGAACACGCCGGCTT
The DNA here is from genome assembly GCF_057333975.1 of Stenotrophomonas sp. AGC87. Classification (NCBI taxonomy): domain Bacteria; kingdom Pseudomonadati; phylum Pseudomonadota; class Gammaproteobacteria; order Lysobacterales; family Lysobacteraceae; genus Stenotrophomonas; species Stenotrophomonas sp. AGC87. The sequence continues at coordinate 124,007 of NZ_JBHFHW010000029.1, read as the reverse complement.
TGACCATCGTCGCCGAATGCAGGTAGGCCGAGACCGGCGTCGGGGCGGCCATCGCGTGCGGCAGCCAGAAGTGGAACGGGAACTGGGCGCTCTTGGTGAAGATGCCGGCCAGGACCAGGAACAGGGCATACGGGTACAGCGAACTGGCGCGGATCAGATCGCCGGCGGCGAGCACCGCATCCAGTTCGAAGCTGCCCACGATGCGGCCGATCAGCAGCACGCCGCCGAGCAGGGCCAGGCCGCCGCCGCCGGTGACCACCAGGGCCATCCGGGCGCCCTCGCGGGCATCCTGACGGTGCGACCAGAAGCCGATCAGCAGGAACGAGCTGATGCTGGTCATTTCCCAGAACACCATCAACAGCAACAGGTTGCCCGAGAGCACCATGCCCAGCATGGCGCCCATGAACAGCAGCAGGTAGCAGTAGAAACGGTGGGCGCTGTCGCGGGCACTGAGGTAGTAGTGGGCGTACATCACCACCAGCGCACCGATGGCCAGCACCATGCCGGCGAACATCCAGGCCAGGCCGTCCAGGCGCAGCGAGAAGGCCAGGCCGATCTGCGGTATCCACTCCCCGTAACTGCGGACGATCCCGCCGTCCATGATGGCCGGGGTCATCGTCGCCAACAGCGCCAGTCCTCCCAGCGGAGCGGCCGCGGCTACCCAGGCGGCCGTGGAGCGGGAGGTGCGGCGGAATGAAGCGACGGCCACTGCCATCAGGAAGGGCAGGGCGAGCAGCAGGAGCAGACTAGGATTCATGCAGGGAATGCGGGATTCACGAGCAGGTCGTTCAGTCTAACAGGCAGGCAATTGCTGCCGATACACCCGAATACGCCCCCAATTGCATGTAACGTGCGCTGATTCATTTTTTCCGCGCAGCGCGTGGTCCCATTCGGGCGCGTCGGCGGCCGTATGGAGAGCCGCTGGCGACTTTGCTGACTGTGGCCTCCCGGGGCCCGTCGAAACGGGTCCGGAACCAGACGTTGCAGGGCCTGCGGGACCGCGTGGATGTGCACGAAGATGAACGGTGACCGTCGCTCGAAAGGCCACTGGGGCCGATGCTGGACGGTCCGGCGTGGACTGCTGGTGAGCGTCCTCGCTCGTTCAGGAAAAAGCGGTCAGTAGCGCCAACCCATCCGGCGGTAGAGCTTGGCCAGCACCCACAGCGGGCCGATCAGCAGGTAGACCAGGTCGGTCAGGAAGCTCGGCTTGCGGCCTTCATGCTTGTGGCCGATGAACTGCGCGACCCAGGCCACGGCGAAGACGCCCAGGGCCAGCCAGAACAGATTCACCAGGCCGATCTCGGCTTCCAGCAGCCGGCAGACGCAGCCGCTGACGAAGAAGAACGTCAGCATGCCGTAGCCCAGCGTGCGCGAGAGGCGGTTGTAGAAGCACCAGGCGGCGAACATCGCCAGGCCGGCCCAGATCCCGTTCTGGAACCAGGTGATCAGCGGCGGCAGACACCACAGCAGGGCAATCACCGACCACGCGATCGCCGGGACGGCCACGACGTGGATGCGCTGGTTCAGCGCATTGCGGTGGTCGTCGGAATAACTGGCGAAATAGCGGTCGATCTGGCGTGCGACAGTGGTGGTGGCCATGTTCCCTCCCAGGATCTGCAGAGCATACCGCCGGTAGAGCCGGCTGTTGGTCGGCTGCCTTCCATCGGCTGCCCGACATGGCCCCTGCATCGAAAACCGCGCTCCCCGGCGCAGGGCCGGGGAACGCCGTGCCGGTCAGTCGACCGAGATGCCGGCCAGACGCTGCAGCGCCTCGGCGTACTTGGCGCGGGTGCGCTCGATGATCTCGGCCGGGATGCTCGGGCCCGGGGCGGTCTTGCCCCAGTCCAGCGTCTCCAGGTAATCGCGCACGAACTGCTTGTCGTAGCTCGGCGGGCTGGTGCCCACCTCGTACTCGTCGGCCGGCCAGTAGCGCGAGGAATCCGGGGTCAGCATCTCGTCCATGATGTACAGACGGCCATCGGCATCGGTACCGAACTCGAACTTGGTGTCGGCCAGAATGATGCCGCGCTCGCGGGCGTAATCGGCGGCGAAGGCATAGATGCGCAGGGTGGCATCGCGCACGCGCTCGGCCAGGTCCGCACCGACCGCCTTCACCATCGCATCGAAATCGATGTTCTCGTCATGGTCGCCGACGGCGGCCTTGGTCGAGGGGGTGAAGATCGGTTCGGGCAGCTGTTCGGCCTGGCGCAGGCCGTCGGGCAGCTCGATGCCGCTGATCTTGCCGGTGCGCTGGTAGTCCTTCCAGCCGCTGCCGATCAGGTAGCCACGGGCGATCGCCTCGACCGGCACCGGCTTGAGCTTGCGGGTGACCACCGCGCGCTTGGCGTACAGGGCCGGGTCGACACCCTCGGGCAGCACGCTGGCGACATCGATGCCGGTCAGGTGGTTGGGCATCAGGTGCGCGGTCTTGGCGAACCAGAAGTTCGAGACCTGGCAGAGCATCTCGCCCTTGCCGGGGATCGGGTCGGGGAGCACCACGTCGAAGGCTGACAGACGGTCGGTGGCGACCATCAGCAGGTAGTCCCCCGGCGGAGTGCCGGCGGGGAGCCGGTCGCGCGGAATGTCGAAAACATCACGCACCTTGCCGCGATGGCGCAAGGGCAGGCCGGGGAGATCGGATTGCAACAACGTGGTCGGCACGGGCACTCCTGAGGCTTCGTCATGACAGCTGTCCAGGGGACCCGGAGGGCCCGCACAGACAGCGGGCGGCCTAGTGTAAAGCGGGTTGGGCCCGCTGTGACGTAAAATGAGGATCCTTTGTCGCCTTGGCTGCCCAGACCACCATGCGCTGGTACGGAAAACTGCTCGGATTCATCGCCGGCGCCCTGTTGTTCAGGCCCAATCCGCTGTTCGGTGCCGTGGTCGGGCTGTTGCTGGGGCATGCCTTCGATGCCGACTGGTTCCGGCTGAACAGGGAAAACCCCTACCGCGAGCTGGGGCTGACCTCCGAGGCGACCGATGCGGAGATCGACCTGGCCTACCGCCGGCTGATGTCCCAGTACCACCCGGACAAGGTGGTCGGCGCGGCGCCGGAGCTGCGCCAGCAGGCCGAGCGCAAGTCGCGCCAGCTCAATGCCGCCTACGACCGCATCAAGACCCTGCGCAAGCGCTGATACCGCGCGGCGCCCCCCTTTCCACCTCCTGAAGGCCCCGGCCATGTCCAACTGCATCATTGCTCCCTCCATTCTGTCCGCCGATTTCGCCCGCCTGGGCGAGGAAGTGGACAACGTGCTCGCGGCCGGCGCCGACTGGGTGCATTTCGATGTGATGGACAACCATTACGTGCCGAATCTGACCATCGGCCCGCTGGTCTGCCAGGCGCTGCGCAAGCACGGCGTCACCGCACCGATCGACGTGCATCTGATGGTGGAGCCGGTGGACCGCATCATTCCGGATTTCGCCGAGGCCGGCGCGACGTACATCAGCTTCCATCCGGAGGCGAGCCGCCACGTGCACCGCACGATCCAGCTGATCCGTTCGCTGGGCTGCAAGCCGGGCGTGGTGCTCAATCCGGCCACGCCGGTGGACATCCTGGACTGGGTGCTCGATGACCTGGACCTGGTGCTGGTGATGTCGGTCAATCCGGGCTTCGGCGGCCAGGCGTTCATTCCCTCGGCGCTGGACAAGGTGCGCGCGATCCGCCAGAAGATCGATGCCAGTGGCAAGGACATCCGCCTGGAGATCGACGGTGGCGTGAAGGCCGACAACATCGGTGCCATCGCGGCGGCCGGTGCCGATACGTTCGTGGCCGGCTCGGCGATCTTCAATGCGAAGACCAGCTACCAGGACATCATCGCGCAGATGCGCGGCAACGTCGCCGCGGCGCGGGGCTGAGCCATGGGGTCGGTGGCTGCCGTGACCATCCGCGTGGCCACCGCCGAGGATGCGGGGCTGATCCTGCGCTTCATCCGCGAGCTGGCGATCTATGAGAAGGCCGAGTCGTCGGTGCAGACCGACGAAGCGGGCATCCGTGCGAGTCTGTTCGGGCCCGATGCGAAGGCGCATGCGCTGATCTGCGAAGCCGACGGCGTGGCCATCGGGTATGCGGTGTATTTCTACAACTACTCGACGTGGCTGGGCCGTAACGGGATCTATCTGGAAGATCTGTACGTCAGCCCGGAAAAGCGCGGCAGCGGCGCCGGCAAGGCGCTGCTGCAGCACATCGCGCGCATCGCCGTGGCCGAAAACTGTGGGCGGTTCGAGTGGTCGGTGCTGGACTGGAACGAACCGGCGATCCAGTTCTACACGGCCGCAGGCGCGAAGCCGCAGAGCGAATGGACGGTATACCGGATGGAAGGCGAGGCGCTGCGGACCTTCGCCGACGGCTGAGCATCCGCAGCCAACCCAACACGGTAGAGCCGACCGTTGGTCGGCTGCGCTTCTGGCGGGTCAAAAAAAGACCGCACCATTGCGGATGCGGCCCTGGGAATAGCGGGAGGCTGATCCTGCCTCCATCCATCTTCCTTGCTATGGCCTCCCATTCTCCGGGTACTTGGTGACGCTTTGATGACGTTCACCGGCGGCCACGCCATCCGCTGCTAGCCTTCGCTTCCCCACTCCCTGGAAGTACCGCATGAGCCGTCCCCATTGGCGTTTGATCCTCAACGGCAAGGCCACCGGCAATGAGGATGTGCGCGAGGCGGTGGCGGCGCTGCGTGAGCGCGGGGTGCAGCTGGAGGTACGGGTGACCTGGGAATCGGGCGATGCCGAGCGCTATGTAGCCGAGGCGATCGCCCACGGGGTGGATACGATCATCGCGGCCGGCGGTGATGGCACGCTCAGTGAGGTGGCCGAGACGCTGGCGCACCGGGAAGAGGCCGCCGACGCGCTGCCGTCGCTGGGGTTGTTGCCATTGGGCACCGCCAATGATTTCGCCACCGCAGCGGAGATTCCCGATGCACCGTTGGCGGCGCTGGAGCTGATCATGCATGCGCCGGCCCGGCCGGTCGATCTGCTGCGCATTGATGCCGATGGCAAGGTGTGGTGGTGCGCGAATGTGGCCAGTGGCGGTTTCGGCACCGAGGTCACGGTGGAGACCGATGAAGGCTTGAAGAAAGTGCTCGGCGGGCTGGCCTACCTGGTCACGGGGGTATCGCGGCTGGGGCGGATCGATCCGATCCAGGCACGGGTCCGGGCGCCGGGGTTCGAATGGGCCGGTGGTTTCATCGCACTCGGCGTGGGCAATGGCCGTCAGGCCGGCGGCGGGCAGGTGCTGTGTCCGGAGGCCCTGATCGACGATGGTCTGCTCGATATCACGGTGATCCCGGAGCTGAGCGGGGAGGTCGCCTCCACCTTTGCCGCGCTGGTCAAAGGTGGCAAGCGCGGCGCGCTGGAGCAGGTGGCCGAACGTGTGCAGGCGCCGTGGGTGGAGATCGAGGCCGAGGCGCCGCTGACCCTCAATCTGGATGGCGAACCGGTCCAGGCCCGGCACTTCCGCATCGACTGCGTGCCGGGCCGGGTCAACCTGCATGTGGCGCCGGACAGCCCGCTGCTGTCGCGTGGCTGATGCGCGGGGCGGCGCCGGGTTCCATCCGGTGCCGTCAATGCGGTACAGTCGCCGGGTGTCCATTCTGACGACCCCGCATACCCTTTCTTCCGCTCGCCGTTGGTGGCGATGGTGGCCTGTTGCCGTCGTCCGTCCCGCCACCGCCGTTTCCCGGAAGGAAAGTCGTCTTGATTACGCTCGAGCAGTTCCAGCAGCAGGCCGCTGAAGGCCACACCCGCATCCCCGTCGTCCGTGAAGTGCTGTCCGACCTGGACACGCCGCTGTCGGTCTATCTGAAGCTCGCCGACGGCCCGCATACCTATCTGTTTGAATCGGTCGAGGGCGGCGAACGCTTCGGGCGCTATTCCATCATCGGCCTGCCGGCGCGCCGGGTGTATGCCTTCCACGGCCACACCCTGACCATCAGCGAGTCCGGCACCGTGGTGGAAACCCGCGAGGTCGCCGATCCGTTCACCGAGGTCGAAGCGCTGCGCAGCGCTCATTCGGTGCCCAAGCTGGCCGGTCTGCCCGGCTTCACCGGTGGCCTGGTCGGCTGGTTCGGCTTTGAGTGCATCGGTTATATCGAACCGCGCCTGGCACCGCCGCGGGGCCGCGACGAGCTGGGCACGCCGGACATCCTGCTGCTGCACTCCGAAGAGCTGGCGGTGTTCGACAACCTCAAGGGCCGCCTGTACCTGATCGTGCATGCCGACCCGGGTCAGCCCGGTGCATGGGAGGATGCCCAGGCCAAGCTGGATGCGCTGGTTGCCAAGCTGCGCGCGCCCGGTGCCGGCTACCCCGCACCGATCACCCGCGACGTGCTGGACGAGAACGATTTCGTCTCCGGCTTCACCCGTGAAGGCTTCATCGCCGCAGTCGACAAATCCAAGGAATACATCCGCGCCGGCGACATCTTCCAGGTGGTGCTGAGCCAGCGCCTGAGCGTTCCGTTCAAGGCGCGCCCGGTGGATGTCTACCGCGCGCTGCGTGCGCTCAATCCCTCGCCGTACATGTATTTCCTCGACACCGGCGACGTCCAGGTGGTCGGCTCCTCGCCGGAAATCCTGGTGCGTCTGCAGGACGGGGAAGTCACCGTGCGTCCGATCGCCGGCACCCGCCCGCGCGGCGCCACGGTCGAAGAAGACAACGCACTCGAAGCCGAACTGCTGGCCGATCCCAAGGAACGTGCCGAGCATCTGATGCTGATCGATCTCGGCCGAAATGATGCGGGCCGTGTGTCGAAGGCCGGCACGGTGGAAGTGGGCGAGCAGTTCGTGATCGAGCGCTACAGCCACGTCATGCACATCGTCAGCGAAGTCACCGGGCAGCTGCAGCCGGGCCTGAGCTATGCCGACGTGCTGCGCGCGACGTTCCCGGCCGGCACCGTCAGCGGTGCGCCGAAGATCCGCGCGCTGGAAGTGATCCGCGAGCTGGAACCGATCAAGCGCAACGTCTACGCCGGCAGCATCGGCTACATCGGCTGGCATGGCGATGCCGATACCGCGATCGCGATCCGCACTGCGGTGATCAAGGACGGCCGCCTGCACGTGCAGGCCGGTGCCGGCATCGTCTACGACTCCGATCCCGGCAAGGAATGGGACGAGACGATGAACAAGGGCCGCGCGCTGTTCCGTGCGGTCGCGCAGGCTGCCAAGGGCCTGTAAGGCACTGCTGCCGAACTGCCTGACACGTGCACGGTTGCGTGCACGCCACTTCCCCATTCAAGACGGACCCTGACCATGTTGTTGATGCTCGACAACTACGACAGCTTCACCTACAACCTCGTGCAGTACCTGCAGACGCTGGGCGCCGAGGTCAAGGTGGTGCGCAACGACGCCTTGAGCGTCGATGAAATCGCCGCGCTCGCCCCCGAGCGCATCGTGATTTCGCCCGGCCCGTGCACGCCAAACGAAGCGGGCGTGTCGCTGGAGTTGATCCGCCGGCTCGGCCCGACCACGCCGATCCTCGGCGTGTGCCTGGGCCACCAGAGCATCGGCCAGGTGTACGGCGGTGATGTCATCCGCGCCACCAACATCATGCACGGCAAGACCTCGCCGATCCGCCATGAAGGCAAGGGCGTGTTCGCCGGCCTGCCGGACCGCTACCAGGCCACGCGCTACCACTCGCTGGTGGTGGACAAGGCCACGCTGCCGGCGTGCCTGGAAATGACCGCCTGGACCGAGAACGCGGACGGCTCGATCGAAGAGATCATGGGCCTGCGCCACCGCGAGTATCCGGTCGAGGGCGTGCAGTTCCACCCCGAGTCGATCCTCACCGAGCATGGCCACGCCCTGCTGAAGAACTTCCTGCAGCGCTGAGCGCGCCGCACCTGCATCACAAAGGACCCCGCATGACCTTCTCCCCCCAGGAAGCCCTGCAGCGCACCATCGAGCACCGCGAAATCTTCTTCGACGAAATGGTCGACCTGATGCGGCAGATCATGCGCGGTGAAGTCTCGCCGGTGATGACCGCCGCGATCCTGACCGGCCTGCGGGTCAAGAAGGAAACCATCGGCGAAATCGCCGGTGCCGCCCCCGTGATGCGCGAGCTCGCCCTCGCGGTGGCGGTGGAAGACAGAACGCATCTGGTGGATATCGTCGGCACCGGTGGCGATGGCTCGCACACCTTCAACATCTCCACCTGCGCGATGTTCGTGGTGTCCGCGGCCGGGGCCAAGGTGGCCAAGCATGGCAACCGCAGTGTCTCCTCCAAGTCCGGCAGTGCCGATGCGGTCGAAGCGCTGGGCGCGATCATCGATCTGCAGCCGGAGGACGTCGCGCGTGCAATCACCGAAACCGGTATCGGCTTCATGTTCGCGCCGATGCACCACCCGGCGATGAAGGTCGTCGCGCCGGTGCGCCGCGAGATGGGCGTGCGCACGATCTTCAACATCCTCGGCCCGCTGACCAATCCGGTTGGCGCGACCAACGTGTTGATGGGCGTGTTCCATTCGGATCTGGTCGGCATCCAGGCGCGCGTGCTGCGCGAACTCGGTGCCGAACGCGCGCTGGTGGTGTGGGGCCGCGACAACATGGATGAGATCTCGCTCGGCGCCGGGACGCTGGTGGGCGAACTGCGCGACGGCAAGGTGCGCGAGTACGAAATCCATCCGGAAGATTTCGGCATCGCGATGTCGGCCAGCCGCAACCTCAAGGTGGACAGCCCGGCGGAATCCATCGCGATGCTGCGCGGTGTGCTCGACAACCAGCCCGGCCCGGCGCTCGACATCGTGGCGCTCAATGCCGGCGCCGCGCTGTACGTGGCCGGTGTCGCCGACAGCATCGCCGATGGTCTGGCCCGTGCCCGTGCGGTGCTGGCCGATGGCAGTGCGCGCTCGCGGATGGAGCAGTACGTCGCCGCCACCCGCCGCATCCGCGGCGCCGTCTGAGCCCGCGTTTTCAGAATTCAGCGGGGCTGGTCGATAATGGCCGGCCTCCAGGACCCCAATGACATGAGCGACATCCTCGATACCATCCTGGCCCGCAAGGCCGAAGAAGTCGCCGCACGCCGGGCCCAGGTGCCGCTTGAAGCACTGATCGCGCGCGTGGAGCAGGCTCCGCCCGTGCGCGGCTTCGCTGATGCGCTGCGCGCCTCGATCACTGCCGGCAACCCGGCCGTGATCGCCGAAATCAAGAAGGCCAGCCCGTCCAAGGGCGTGATCCGCCCGGACTTCCATCCGGCCGACATCGCGGTGAGCTACGAATTCGGTGGGGCCAGCTGCCTGTCTGTGCTGACCGACGTGGATTTCTTCCAGGGCAGCGACGCCTACCTGCAGCAGGCGCGTGAAGCGTGCACGCTGCCGGTGCTGCGCAAGGACTTCGTGATCGATGCCTACCAGGTGTATGAAGCGCGCGTGCTCGGTGCGGACTGCATCCTGCTGATCGTGGCCGCACTGGACGACCGCCAGCTGGCCGAGCTGTCCGACCTGGCCATGCAGCTGGGCATGGACGTGCTGGTGGAAGTGCATGACATCGACGAGCTCGAGCGTGCCATCCAGGTGCCGGTGCCGCTGATCGGCATCAACAACCGCAACCTGCGTACCTTCGAGGTGTCGCTGCAGACCACGCTGGACATGCGCCAGGCCGTGCCGCGCGACCGCCTGCTGGTCACCGAAAGCGGCATCCTCGGCCCTGCCGATGTCAGCGTGATGCGCGAGGCGGGGGTCAACGCGTTCCTGGTCGGTGAGGCCTTCATGCGCGTGGAAGAGCCCGGCGAGGGCCTGCGTCAGCTATTCTTCAGCGCATGACAGCGATCTACCCAACGCCGCGCGACGACGCCCCGCTGGTGGTCTTCGATTTCGATCACACCCTGTACGATGGCGATTCCGGCAGCCATCTGTTCGCCTGGCTGATCAAGCGCAACCCGCTGCGGCTGCTGGCCGCCCTGGTCGCCACGCCGTTGCTCGGTCCGCTGGTGGCCTTCCTGCCCACCCGTCGCCGTGGCATCTCCGGCTATGTCTGGATCGCCACGTTCGGCCTGCACCGGGCGCGCGAGTTCAACAAGGTGATCGACCGCTACGTCCTCAAACACGAGGCCGATATCCGCCGCCGCCTGCTGCCCGTGGCGCTGGAGGTGTTCGCGGGTCACCGCGCCGCCGGCGACCGCGTGGTGGTCGCCACCGGTGCCCCCCCTGAGCTGGCCCGCGCGATCCTGGCCTTCGTGGCGCACCAGGGCGTGCCGGTGATCGGCAGCGAGGTCGGGCCGTTCCTGGGCGCGGTCATCGCCACCCGCCACTGCCATAACGAAGAAAAGATGCGGATGCTGCGCGAGCGCGGCTATGGCGAGATCGATGTCGCCTATTCCGACAGCAGCGCCGACCTGCCGCTGCTGCTGGCCGCGACGGCGCCGGTGGTGGTCAACCCCAAGGCGTCACGGGTGGACTATTTCCGCCAGGTGCTGCCGCCGGGCACCCCGGTGCTCAACTGGGGCTGCGTGGATCGGGCCGGCGATCCGGTCTGATTCAACGCTGAAATCCCCTGAAACGGTGTCGCGTCCGGCTCAGCCTGCGCGCCACTGCACGATGGCATGGCCGATCTGGAACAGGCTGATGCCGAGCACCAGTACGCCGACGGCGATCAGTACCCAGCGTTCCTTGACGTTCTTGACCAGAATCGCGGCAACTGGCGCGGCCATCATCCCGCCGATCAGCAGGCCGGCGACGATGTTCAGGTACTGAACGCCCATCGTCAGCAGGAACGTGATCGACACCGCCAGGGTCACCACGAACTCGGCGGCATTGACCGTGCCGATGGTGGTGCGGGCCTTGCCGCCGCGTGCGAGCAGGGTGGACGTCGCCACCGGGCCCCAGCCGCCACCGCCACTGGCATCCAGCAGGCCGGCCACGAAGCCCAGCAGCGGGACGCGCTTCACTTCCTGGGCCGGCAGCATCCGGCCGGCCGCGCGCAGCAGGATGAAGATCGCCAGCACCAGCAGATACATATAGATGAAGGGGCGGATCACGTCGCCGGGCAGCTGGGTCAGCACGTAGGCGCCGACCACCCCGCCGACGGCGCCGGGCAGCGCCAGGCGCAGGAACAGCCGGCGGTCCACATTGCCCGCGACCAGGTGCGAGACCCCGGAAGCCCCGGTGGTGAAGACTTCCGCGGTATGGATGCTGGCGCTGACCGCGGCGGGCGGCAGGCCCATGCTGAGCAGTACCGAGGAAGAGACCAGCCCGAAGGCCATGCCCAGCGCGCCATCGATCAGCTGCGCGCCGAGGCCGATCAGGATGAACCAATAGAATTCGCTGCCAAGCTCCATGCCGACAGCCTAGCGGCAAATGGAGCGGGAGTGCCGGCCGGCGGCCGGCCCCCC
>NZ_JBHFHW010000029.1:94868-112634 GCF_057333975.1 Stenotrophomonas sp. AGC87 | reverse complement strand
GCCCCCCACCACGTGGGCAAGGCTCAGCGGGTGCCGTACAGCACGACGGTCTTGCCGCGGGCATGCAGCAGCCCATCGGTCTGCAGCTTCTTGAGCACGCGGCCGGCCATTTCACGCGAGCAGCCGACCAGGCGGGCCAGTTCCTGACGCGAGACGCGCAGCTGGGTGCCCTGCGGGTGGCTCATCGCCTCCGGCTCGCGGGAAAGATCGTGCAGGGTCCGTACGATGCGGTCGGTTACATCCAGGAAGGCCAGGCGGCTGGCTTTCCTGCTGGTGTCGAGCAGGCGCTTGGAGAGCTGCTGGCCGATCGAGTAGAGCAGGCGCGGCGCATCGGCCGAGAGCGGGCCCAGGAACAGCTGATGCAGACGCTCGTAGCTGATCTCGGCCAGCTCGCACGGGGTGCGGGTGCGCAGGATCACCTCGCGCCGGTCCGATTCGACGAACAGCCCCATCTCACCGACGAACTCTCCCGAGCCGAAGTAGCCCAGCACCAGCTCACGATCGTCATCTTCCTCAGCCATTATTGAGACTGATCCACTGATCACGTAGTAGAGGGTGCCGGCCGGATCGCCTGGGCGGAACACGTCGGTACGGGCGGGGTAACGGCGGCGGTGGCTGTGGGCCAGGAAGCGATCGATTGTTGCGATATCCAGGGCCAATGGACTTGTGGCAAGGCGCACAGTTGACACGTTGAGGCGCTCCGATTGCTCATGAAGAATTCACGGCTATGTGCCGGGAGCTTAACGATCCGAATTGTTAAGGGCAAACCGAGCACAGGTACTCGTTTCAATGCAAGTTTCGCCCCCGATCACTTTGCCCCATAATTACTTCTTTCCCACCACACACAGGATCGACCGCCGTGGTCAAGCCGTTGCCTCGCCTGAGGTTGCAGGGTTTCAACAACCTCACCAAGGCGCTGAGCTTCAACATCTATGACGTCTGTTACGCCCGCACCGAAGAGGAGCGCCAGCGTTACATCGAATATATTGATGAAGAGTACAACGCCGATAGGCTGACTCAGATCCTGACCGACGTTGCCGAGATCATCGGCGCGAACATCCTGAACGTGGCCCGCCAGGACTACGACCCCCAGGGTGCCTCGGTGACGATCCTGATCTCGGAAGAGCCGGTGATCGACAAGAAGCAGGCCGGCAAGGAGCTGATCTCCGACGCCGTGGTTGCCCACATGGACAAGAGCCACATCACCGTCCATACGTACCCGGAAACCCATCCGCAGGAGGGCATCGCCACGTTCCGCGCGGACATCGATGTGGCCACCTGTGGCGTGATTTCCCCGTTGAAAGCGCTGAACTACCTGATCGAGAGTCTGGAATCGGACATCGTGATCATGGATTACCGCGTGCGTGGCTTCACCCGTGACGTGAAGGGCAAGAAGCACTACATCGATCACAAGATCAACTCGATCCAGAACTTCCTGGCCAAGAACATCAAGTCGCGTTACGAGATGTTCGACGTCAATGTCTATCAGGAAAATATCTTCCACACGAAGATGCACCTGAAGGACTTCGATCTGGACCAGTACCTGTTCGAAGAGAAGGCCAAGAACCTTTCGTTCAAGGAACGCATGAAGATCGAGGCGCTGCTGCGTCGTGAGATCGAAGAGCTGTTCCATGGGCGCAATCTGGCCGAGTAAGGCACTTCGCGATGTCGTCCGGGCCTGGCCCGGACGGCCTCGTTCAGGCGGGACGGCCCGCCCTGTGGAACCGGCGTTTGCGCAAAACCCGGTTCCACGGCAGCTACCGACGACGGTCCGGTGTGAAAACACCGGGCCGTTTTGCTTTTGTTAACCCAAGGAATCCCCCATGCCCTGGATCTATCTCCTGGTTGCCGGTCTGTTCGAGATCGGCTTCGCCATCGGAATGAAGTACTCCGAAGGCTTCAGCAAGCCGCTTCCCACCCTGGCCACCGTTGCCGCCGCGCTGGTCAGCCTGTACCTGATGAGCCAGGCGATGAAATCCATTCCGGTCGGCACGGCGTATGCGATCTGGACCGGTATCGGCGCGCTGGGCGTGGCGATGCTGGGCATCTTCCTGTTCGGCGACAGCGCCTCGCCGTCGCGTCTGGCCTGTATCGCGTTGATCGTGGCCGGTGTGATCGGCCTGAAGCTGGTCTCGGGGTAACGCCCTCGCATTCGCGCTGGCGCTCCCACCGCGCTGGCGCTCCCACGGTTCACTGAACACCCATACCCCCGCCGCGTCGCGGCGCCCCCTGACTCAGGGGGGGCTTTCACCAGATGCACGCGGCGCGGTGGAGGCTTAAAGGCGGTACGCGATGGTCTTCATGACCTTGGAGGCCAGCGCCATCACCGACGGGATCGGTGCCGGCAGCTTCCGCGCGCCGGCATGCTCGGCATGGTCGGCGTGGCGCGCCTCGTCGATCTTCATCACCTTGATCACCTCGCGGCTGCGCAGATCGGCCGGGGGCAGGGTATCCAGGTGTTCGTCCAAATGGGCTTCGACCTGGCGTTCGGTCTCGACCACGAAGCCCAGGTTCCAGCCATCCCCGCGCAGGCCGGCCAGGGTGCCGATGGTGTAGCTGCCGGCATACCAGATCGGGTTGAACAGGCTGGGGCGGCTGTCCAGTTCGCGCAGGCGCTGCGCGCACCAGGCCAGGTGGTCGGTCTCTTCCTGGGCGGCGTCGAGCAGGTGGGCGCGGGTTTCCGGCTCACGGGCCACGGCGGCCTGGCCGAAGTACAAGCCTTGGGCGCAGACTTCCCCGACATGATTGATGCGCATCAGCCCGGCCGCGTGGCGGCGCTCGGGAGCGGCCATCTGCACATCCGGGGTGGCCTCGGCAGGGTAGGGGCGGCTGGCCGGCGGATTGCCGAACACCGTATCCAGGGCCCGCTGGGCTTCGGTCAGCAGGTGGTCGAGCGGCGTGATCTGGCGGAGCGCGGTCATGGCAGGAAGTGTCGCGGCGGGGGACTGTCGATTCTCGCCCTCCGGGGCCGGTGTGCCAAGCCGGAATCGGGGTCAACTTGCATGTGGCGAGGATGGCCAGTACAATCCCGCCTCTTCACAACGCGTGGCAGAGTTCCGGCCGTACTGCGCCGTAATGAGCCCGACCTACTAGAGTTCTTTCATGAGCACTTTCACTGCAAAGTCCGAGACCGTCCAGCGCGACTGGTATCTCGTCGACGCATCCGGCAAGACGCTGGGCCGTCTGTCCACCGAGCTGGCCCGCCGTCTGCGCGGCAAGCACAAGCCGGTTTACACCCCTCACGTTGATACCGGTGATTACCTGGTTGTCATCAATGCAGAAAAGATTGCCGTCACCGGCAACAAGCTGCAGGACAAGCTGTATCACCGTTTCACTGGCTACATCGGCAACCTGAAGACCGAAACTCTGGCCCAGGCGCTTGAGCGCCACCCGGAGCGTGTCATCGAGACCGCCGTCAAGGGCATGCTGCCGAAGGGCCCGCTGGGCCGCGCCATGTACCGCAAGCTCAAGGTGTACTCGGGTTCCGAGCACCCGCACGCCGCTCAGCAGCCTCAGGTTCTGGATATCTAATCATGGCTATCACGCAAAACTACGGCACCGGCCGCCGCAAGTCCTCCACCGCCCGCGTGTTCCTGCGCAAGGGCGCCGGCAACATCACCGTCAATGGTCGTCCGCTGGACGAGTTCTTTGGCCGTGAGACTGCACGCATGATCGTGCGTCAGCCGCTGGAACTGACCAAGAACACCGAAAGCTTCGACATCATGGTCACCGCCGCTGGCGGTGGTACCACCGGTCAGGCCGGTGCGATCCGTCTGGGCATCGCCCGTGCGCTGGTCGAGTACGACGAAACCCTGAAGTCCGAGCTGCGCAAGGCTGGCTTCATGACCCGTGACGCCCGTGAAGTCGAGCGTAAGAAGGTCGGCCTGCACAAGGCACGTCGCGCCACCCAGTTCTCCAAGCGCTGATCCATCGCGCCTGGCGTGGGATCCTTCGGGATCCCGCTGGGAGGTACGCAAAAGCCCGGCTTCGGCCGGGCTTTTGTCGTTTCCGGGAGCGGGTGTCCGCCGCGCAGATCAGCTGGTTGTCGGAGGGGTGCTGCGAGCGGTGGCGACACCTGCGACGTCACTGGTGCGCTCGCGGCTGCTTCATGGGGCGGTGGCGGTGGTAGTGCCGACCGCTGGTCGGCTGCTTTCGCGGCCCGGTGTGGCCAGTGTGTCGGCCGTGCACCCTCTCTCTGGTGAAACAGCCCCCTTGGCGTCCAAGGGCGCGCGCCGCCAGGCGCGGGAAAGAAGGCTGGCCCCAGCCTTGCTGCGCGAGGTTGGGGCACTGGGCGCCGTGCGCCCGGTCAGCCGCCCAAATAAAACAAAAGGCCTGATCTTTCGATCAGGCCTTTTGTTTTATTTGGCTGCCCCGGATGGATTCGAACCACCGAATGCCTGAGTCAGAGTCAGGTGCCTTACCGCTTGGCGACGGGGCAAAATGTGCGTGCAATTATTGCACTTTTTCCCTGAAAAACCAAGCGAACTTGGTGGCTATGGGTGGACTCGAACCACCGACCCCAGCATTATGAGTGCTGTGCTCTAACCGGCTGAGCTACATAGCCTCAGGGAGCCGGTAATTCTGGAGATGTATTCGGAATCTGTCAACACTTTTTCACCGCGCTTGTGAGTGGGCAGCGGGCGTGGCACAGTCCCGATCAGTAGATTTTTCTAGGAGTCCGCATCGTGATCGATCCGGACGGCTATCGACCGAACGTCGGTATTGTGCTGATGCGGCAGGATGGGCAGGTTTTCTGGGCACGACGTGTGCGCCGGGATGGCTGGCAGTTCCCGCAGGGCGGCATGAACACCGACGAGACGCCTGTCGAAGCCATGTATCGCGAGTTGCAGGAAGAAACCGGGTTGTTGCCCGAGCACGTTGAAGTGCTCGGGGCGACGCCGGGTTGGCTGCGCTATCGGCTGCCGGCACGGGCCATCCGCCGCAATGAACGGCAGGTCTGTATCGGCCAGAAGCAGGTGTGGTTCCTGCTCCGGCTGGCCGGGGACGAATCCCACGTCACCCTGGACCATACGGACAGCCCCGAGTTCGACCAGTGGCGTTGGGTCGATTTCTGGTACCCGGTCGAACATGTGGTGATGTTCAAGCGGGGCGTCTATGCGCGTGCGCTGCGCCATCTGGCGCCGCTGGCACGGGGGGGGGCCGGGACGGGGGTGGAAACGATGCCCAAGTCCGCCCAGGAAGCCTGGATGCCGGGCAACGCCGCCGGTCACGACCGGCCGCGCAAGCGCACCACGCCCAAGCGGGGTGGCGGCTACTGGCCGCGCAGCAAGGCCAAGGGCGAGCCCGGCGCCGTCTGAGCGCTGCTGGCGGCTCTGAACCGTATCGAGAATGATTCAGGTTCGAAATTGACAACCATTCGCATTTCGATTGGAATAGCAGCAGGCCGATCCGGGCCTGCCTGCCGAGTCCGCACGTGTACGTCTGCATCTGCAACGGGGTTACCGACCATCAGATCCGCGAAGCCGCGCAGAGCGGTGTCGTGAGCGTGTCCGAGTTGACGATGCGCACCGGCTGCGGCGCCACCTGCGGCTCCTGCCTGGACATGGCGGCGGACCTGCTGGCCAAGTTCAGCGCCACCCACGCGCTGCCGCTGCCGGTTCTCGGCCTGCAAGCCGCCTGAGCCCGGCCCGCCCGGTTGCGGGCCGCAACTGAGCACGATTCGCGTTCCTCCATGGTTCTGCCCAAGGCGCTACAGTGCCCGCGATTCCACGCAGCAGGAGCACGCTCATGAAGGGCGACGCCAAAGTCATCGAATTCCTCAACAAGGTCCTCTACAACGAGCTGACCGCGATCAACCAGTACTTCCTGCACGCCAAGATGCTGAAGAACTGGGGCCTGAAGGAACTCGCCGATCACGAATACAAGGAATCGATCGAAGAGATGAAGCATGCGGACATCCTGTCCGACCGCATCCTCTTCCTCGAAGGCCTGCCGAACTTCCAGGCGCTGGGCAAGCTGCGCATCGGCGAGAACCCGGCTGAGATCCTGCAGTGCGACCTCAGCCTGGAACGCGATGGCGTGGTCACGCTGCGCGAGGCCGTCGCGTATGCCGATTCGATCGGGGATTACGTCAGCCGCCAGCTGTTCGTGAAGATCCTCGCGTCCGAGGAAGAGCATATCGACTGGCTGGAAACCCAGCTGGATCTGATCGAGCGCATCGGTGAGCCGAATTACCTGCTGACCAAGATCGAAGACTGAGTCAGCCCTGCAGCGGGGCGCGCAGGCGGGCGTGATAGCCGGCCAGCGCGATCCGTGCACGCGCGAACTCAGCGATCAACAGCGCCACCGCCACGGCGGGGCGCTCCAGCGTGCCGGCACGGGCATCGTGCTCGATCCGCCAAGCCGCGGCCGACAGGGCCATCGCACCTACGTTCGCACTGGCGGATTTGAGGCTGTGCGCCAACGCGCGCAGCTGGTCCAGATCCGCTGCGACGGAAGCGTCCTGCAGCTGGCGGATCAACGGTGGCGTGTCATCCAGGAACACGCCGATGACCCGCGCGGTGTCCGCGCCGATCACTTCAAGCAGTTCATCGAGCACGTCCTGGTCGAGCACCGCGGCGGGTGTCTCGTCGCGTGCGGGCACCGCTGCGGTGGGTGCAAAGGTCCGCGGCAGCGTTGAGGGCGGCAGCAGCGCCGGGTCGTCGGCCATCACGCTTCCCCAGCGAGCCAGCACGGCCTGGAGTGTTTCGCGGTGGATCGGTTTGGACAGGTAATCGTCCATGCCGGCCTGCAGGCAGCGCTCACGGTCGCCGGCCATCGCATTGGCGGTCATCGCCACGATCGGCAGCCGCGCCGCGCCCCGTGTGGCCTCGTGCGCGCGCCAGCGGCGGGTCGCGTCGTAGCCATCCAGCACCGGCATCTGGCAATCCATCAGCACCACATCGAACGGCCGGGCGTGCAGTGCCTCCAGTGCCTGCTCACCCTGGGTGGCGGTCTCCACCTCGCAGCCCAGCACCTGCAGCAGCCGCTGCGCGACCAGCAGGTTGACGCTGTTGTCTTCCACCAGCAGCACGCGCAGCGGGAACTGCGGCAGTGCCGTGGGCGAGCCTGCGTATTCCACCTCGGCCAGCAGCGCGGCCGGGCGCGCACTGGGCACCACCGGGCGCAGCAGCGCGTGCAGTTCACTGTCAGCGCCCTGCCGCGCCAGGGCGGGTCCCGGGCCAAGCGCCTCGGGCGCGGGCGCCTCATCGCCATACAGCCACAACAGCTGCGTAGTGGGATGCCGTTCGTTCCCGGCCACCGCCTTCTGCAGTGCCTGGGTGCCATGGCGCAGGCTGTCGGTATCGGCGATCACCCAGGTCAGGGCCGGGTCGATACCGGGGCGCTGTGGGGCGCGCAGGGCGTCGATCGCTTCGGCGCTGGTCTCCACGGTGTGCAGGCGCAGATCATGGTGCTGGGTCACCCGCTCGATGCGCTGGGCGAGCACGGCATCGCGGGTGATCAGCAGGGCACGCCGCGTGTTGCCCACGGCAGGCAGATCGCCGATCACCTTGAGCAGGGGAATTTCGAACCAGAACGTAGCGCCGCGCCCCACGGTGGAATGCACGCCGATGCGGCCGTGCATCAGGTCGATGATGCGCTTGCAGATGGCCAGGCCCAGCCCGGTGCCGCCATACAGGCGCGTGGTGGACGCATCGGCCTGGCTGAAGGATTGGAACAGGCGCGCCTGCAGGGCATCGTCGATGCCGATCCCGCTGTCGGCGATCTCGAACCGCAGCTGGTGCTGCGCGTTGGTCTCGCCTTGGCGCTGCACGCGCAGCCGGATCTGGCCACGCTCGGTGAACTTGATCGCATTGACCAGCAGGTTGCTCAGTACCTGGCGCAGGCGCACCGGGTCGCCACGGACGGACAGGCGTACCGCCGGGTCGAGTTCGAGCGAGAGCTGCAGGCCTTTCGGATCGGCGGCGCGCTGCATCAACTGCACCAGACCTTCGAGCAGCTCGCGCAGGTTGAACGTGGTGATCTCCAGGTTCAGGCCCTTGGCCTCGAGCCGGGAGTAATCGAGGATGTCATCGACGATGCGCAGCAGCTGCTGCGAGCTGGTGGCGGCGGTCTGCAGCATCTGGCGCTGGTCACTGCCGAGCTGGCCGCGCGCGATCAGATCGAGCATCGGCAGGATGCCGTTGAGCGGCGTGCGGATCTCGTGGCTCATGGTGGCCAGGAACTCACCCTTGGCCAGCGCCGCGGCTTCGGCGGCCTGCTTGGCGCTGAGCAGTTCCTGTTCCAGCTGGTTCTGCTGCTGTCGGCGCTGCTGCAGCTGATCGCGTTCGAGCACCAGCGCTTCATTACGCTGCTGCAGCCTCTCCAGCTGGTCCTGCGCGTCACGCCAGCGGCGTACCGCCTGGATGCCGGCGATCAGTGCCAGCACGCCGGTGCCGGCGGCAATGTCGATCCATGGCCCATTGGCACCGATGCGCGCCATCACCGCGGCAGTGGCACACAGGGCGGCCGCCGCAGCGCTGATCCACAGCGAGGCCGGGGTGGAGGAGGGGGCTGGCCGTCCGTGGCGTCCCATGCTCAGAGCACCGAGTTCTGGAAGTCGAAGTTCAGTTCGCTGCCGGCGGACTGGACCATGTTGCCCTGGATGAAATCCACCCCGCCGATCCACATCGCGGCCGCTGCCTGCGGGTCTTCAATCTGCTGGCCGATGATGCGCAGCCCGGCGCGGTGCGCCAGATCGATCGCCGCGCGCAGTTCGTCGCGCGTGTGCTGGTTGGTGTGGCTGTTGGAGAAGCGCGCGGCCATGCGCACGTAGGCCAACGGCAGCTGCGCCATCAATGCATTGGCTTCATCGCCCGGCTCGAACTGGCTCAGGCAGAAGCGCACGCCGGCCGCATGCATGCGCGTGCAGAACTGCTGCAGGGTGACGGTGTGGATCAGGGCATCGGGCAGGCGTACGTCGATGACCAGCGCGCTGCCGTCGATCTGCCGGCTCGCCAGCGATTCCAGCAGCCAGTCACCGAAGGCATCGCGGGCCAGGGTGCGCAGTGACTGCGAGACGAACAGGTGCAGTGGCTGCGCGGCGTGGCGGTACAGATCCAGCAGACCCAACGCGTGATCGAGCACCTGCTGGTCCAGATCGGCAATGCGCCCGGCTGCTTCGGCGGCCGGAATCACCTGCCCGGCGGCCAGCACGCTGCCATCGGCCTGGCGCAGCCGCAGCAGCACCTGGTACTGCGCGGTGTTGCCACCGGCCACGGCGACGATCGGCTGGTAGGCCAGTTCCAGCTGCCCTTCAAGCAACGCCAGGTGTTCCTGCGCGGCCACATCTTCGCGGCGCACGTAGGCGGCCACGCCTGCGGTCAGCAGGCGTGCTTGCAGGGTGGTGCGTTCGACCGCTTCCAGTGCGCTGCCCGCATCGGAGAAGCCCGGCGAGAGCTGGGCATGACCGACCACGCCGCGCAGGTGCACGGATTCGTCATCGCGGATCACGAACGTGCGCGTGGACAACTGCTCGCGCAGGGCATGCGCCATCGCATCCAGCGTGGCCTCGTCGGCCCCGCGGGCCAGCACCAGGAAGCTGTTGTCGTTCAAGCGTGCCAGCAGGTGGGGCTGGGCGGCATCGGCCAGCCGTTGGCCCGCCTGGGTCATCAGCCGTTCGAACGCGGCATAGCCGTAGCGTTCGCGCAGGCCCAGCGCGCTGGCGATCTCGATGAAGAACAGACCGCCGTGGTCGCGGTGCGCCAGCGAGGCGCCGAGCTGTTGCATCACATGATGGCGGGTCGGCAGGCCGGTCTCGGGGTTGTTCATCGCCGGTGCGCTGCCATTGCCCGCCTGCGAGGCGGCCTGGGCACGTGCGCGGCGGATCCGGTTGGACACGGCCGCGATCAGGTGGCGCGGGCGGATCGGCTTGCTGAGGAAATCATCGGCGCCGCTGTCGAGTACTTCGAACTGGCGCTCCGGATCCGGGTCGCCGCTGAGGAAGACGATCGGCAGCAGCTGCTGGCCGGGTTGCTGGCGGATCAGTGCGGTCAGGCGCATGCCATCCAGCCCGGGCAGATGCAGGTCCATCAGGATCAGGTCGGGACGATGCTCGGCGATGGCCTGCTGCACGCCCTCGGCATCGTTGTGCACCAGCGCCTCCATGCCGGCACCGTGCAGCACGCTCTGCGCGAACAGGGCCTGCGAGCGGTCGTCTTCGACGATCAGCACGCGGTACGGTGAGTCGATGCCGGGCGGCGGCAGGTTGCCGGTCTCGGCGTGCATCGGGGGGAGCAGGGGCGGCGGGCTGGCCGGCGCCGGCGTCAGCGCGACGACATTGCTGTGCACCACGGGCGCGGGGGACGCCTGGCGTTGCCAGCGCTGCCAGTGGTCGGCCGGCGGCGTTTCAGCGCGCACGGCGCGGGCGGATGCAACAACGTTGTCGTGAACGGCCATCAGTACTCCCAGTCTGCGCCGCAATTATGCGACGAACGCCCGAGGGCGGGGCGCGCATTACCGTGGCAGGGTTCCCGGTTTGACCTGCGTCTGGCCGCTGTCGGCCTGGCGCATCAGCCAGCGCATGCCTTTCCACAACGTCCGCCAGATCATCCACACGATCAAGGCGCCGATCAGGCTGCACGCCACCACCAGGATCAGCGCCAGCCAGGGGTGCGCCAGCGCGAGCGCGAGCCCGCCGACCACTACGGTATCTTCGGCGGCAGAGGCGATCCAATTGCTGGCCGGTTCGGGTGAGGTGTTGAGCAGGGCACGGGTACCGGATTTGAGCCCGTGGCTGGCCAGCGCGACGCCGGCCCCGGCCACCAGCGCGGTGCCGCTGAGCTCGCCGCTGGGCGAAAGCGTGGCGGCGGCCAGGAACGCACCGGCCGGGACCCGGGCCAGGGTCTGGACCAGATCCCAGACCGAGTCGACCCCGGGGATCTTGTCGGCGAAGAACTCGGCGATGGCCAGCGCCGCCGAGGTGCCCAGCACCCACCAGGACTCCGTGGCCTGCAGCGCGGGCGGCAGGTCGACCCAGCCGAGCAGGCCGGCCAGGCCGACGCCGAACACGGTCAGGTACACGCGGATGCCGGCCAGCCAGGCCAGCAGGATGCCGATCACGAACAGGTGGGCTTCGGTCATGGCACGCGCTCCGGCTGCAGAATGTGCACAGGCGCACACTATCGGGGATGACGTCCATGAACGCCACTGCCCCGATCCCGCCCCTGCGCGGACAAGGTCTTTCCCCTGACTTACACTAGCCCGTCGTTCCAGACAGGGGCCGTTGTGACAGCGCCGGCAGGCGCGGTCGCCCAGGACTGCCATGAATAAACCCACACCTTCCCGCATCCAGATCCGCCGGCCGGGCGCGCCGCCCGTGCAGGACCGCAAGCGCCTGCTGGTGCTTGGCGGGGCTTGGCTGCTGTCGCTGATCCTCGCCGTGCTGCTGGGCGCCTGGCTGGGCTCGCCCGGCGGTGACGTCGGCACCCAGCTCAAGGCCGCCGAGACCCGCAATGAGCGCCTCCAGCAGCAGCTCATCGAACTGCAGCAGCGCCAGGCGACCCTGCAGGCGTCCGACCGCATCAGCCGCGCCGCCAACAACGAAGTCCAGACCTCGCTGGGCGAGCGCGACGAAGAAATCGCCGGCCTGCGCGCCGACGTGGCCTTCTATGAGCGCCTGGTCGGAGCGACCAGCCAGCGCAAGGGCCTGAACACCCATTCGGTGGAGTTCTCGCCGGAGACGGGCGGCACCTGGCAGTACGCCGTGGTGCTGACCCAGAACCTGAACCGCGGGGCGATCAGCCAGGGGCAGATGCGCTTCACGGTGGAAGGCGTCAAGGACGGCAAGCTGACCTCGGTCAGCTGGGACGAGCTGCACCAGCGCACCAAGGTACCGGGCCAGGACTATTCCTTCCGGTACTTCCAGCAGCTCACCGGCAGCGTGATGCTGCCACCAGGCTTCACCCCGCAACGTGTGCGGGTCACGCTGGGATCGGGCGCGGGGGGCGCCACCCAGGTATTCGATTGGAAGCAGGCCGGCGCACCGGCGGCATCGGCAAAAGAAGGGGAATAAGCCCATGTTTGGCAGCAACAAATCCAACCGCGACGGACATCTGGTCGTGGACGCGCTGATCGGCGCGCAGGTGGTGATCCGCGGGGACGTGGAATTCAGCGGTGGCCTGTACGTGGAAGGCACCATCCTGGGCAAGGTGATCGCCCAGGACGGCGCCAGCAACGCCATTCTGACGGTGGCCGAGCATGGCGCCATCGAGGGCGAGATCCGCGCCCAGGTGGTGGTCATCAGCGGCCGCCTGGACGGGGATGTGCACGCCACCGAGCGGGTCGAACTGACCCCCAGCGCCCGGGTGACGGGCAACATCCATTACCAGGTGGTGGAAATGCACGCCGGCGCCCAGCTGACCGGCCGCCTGATCCACACCTCTGCGCAGATGGCCCTGCCGCCGCCGTCCGGGGATGCGGACGAGGGCAAGGGCAAGGACACCGCGGCCCGCAAGAAGCTGGCCGAGGCGATGGCCTGAGCTTGAAACCGTGCTCATGCACCCCCATGCTGGGGGCATGAGCACGCTTGTTTCCCTGCCCGGCGCTCCCGCCGCCGCGCCGAACTACCAGTCCCTGGACCGTCCGCTGAACTTCACCGAGGCCGCTGCGGCCAAGGTCAAGGAGCTGATCCAGGATGAGGGCAACGCTGCCCTCGCCCTGCGTGTCTACATCGAAGGCGGCGGTTGTTCCGGCTTCCAGTACGGGTTCGAGTTCGACGAGAACCGCGCCGAGGACGATCTGGCGGTGGATACCGCCGGCGTCACGCTGCTGGTCGATCCGCTGAGCCTGCAGTACCTGATGGGCGCCGAGGTGGATTACACCGAAAGCCTGACCGGCGCGCAGTTCGTGATCCGCAATCCGAACGCCAAGACCACCTGCGGCTGCGGCAGCAGTTTCAGCATGTGATGTGCGCGCAACCGGCCTGACGGTCGGTTGCCGCTTGCCAGTCCCGCCGAATGTGGGCAGGCTCTTGCGATGTCCAAATTCTCTTCGCAGCTTTCCGGTTTCGCCTTCGTCAGCGAGCCGCTGGAGCGCGCCGATACCCTGCGCGATGACGCCGATGCGTTGTTGCGCCTGTGGCCGGACGCGCGTGTATTGGTGCTCGACCAGGACGGCACGGCGCTGGCCGGCCACGATGGTCAGCCGCTGCCGCTGACCGGCGCGGATCTGGGCGGTGGCCCGGGTACCGCGGTCTTCCTCGGCCTGCGCGGCGAGCAGGCGTGGTTCTCGATGGAGGCCGCCGGGCTGTCGGTGACGGCGCCGCAGCGGGTCGACCTGCGCCAGTCCGCCGCGACCTGGTCCATCGCCGATTCCACCGCCTTCTGTTACGCCCGGGGCATGTCCTACTGGCAGTCGCGCACCCGCTTCTGCGGGGTGTGCGGCGGCGCGGTCACCTTCAGCCGCGGTGGCTTCGTGGGCCGGTGTGGCCAGTGCGCCACCGAACACTACCCCCGCGTGGATCCGGCGGTGATTGTGGCCGTGGAGAACCAGGGCCGGCTGCTGCTCGGCCGCCAGGCCAACTGGGCCCCGCGCCGTTACTCGGTGCTGGCCGGCTTCGTGGAGCCCGGCGAATCCTTGGAGCAGACCGTGGTCCGTGAGGTCTTCGAGGAGAGCCGGGTGCGTGTGCGTGAGTGCCGCTACCTGGGCACCCAGCCGTGGCCGTTCCCGGGCGCACTGATGCTGGGCTTCGCCGCCACGGCCGAAGACGACGTGCCGACCGTGAACGGCGAGCTGGAAGATGCGCGCTGGTTCACTGCCGAGGAAGTAGGCGCGGCGCTGGCCCGGGATGTCGAGGATGACGGCGAAGGCATCCGTCTGTCCCCACCCATCTCGATCTCGCGCAGCCTGATCGAGCACTGGTACCGCCAGCAGGTCGCCTGACGGCTGCCCGCCGTTGCCGCAGGCTGAACACGCGGCGCGGTACATTACCAACGGCCCGGGGAATTGCCGGGCCGCAAGGCATAGTAGCGGCGCGTTCCACGTCCCGAGCCGGAGGCTTACATGTTCACCACCCTGGTCGCCGTGCTGGTTGCCTTGGCCCTGGGCCATGTCGCGCCGGGCGCGGCCGTCGCGCTGCGGCGTTTCGGCCTGTACCGGCGCTGGCTGCAGTGGTTGGGCCGGCACGCCGCCGAAGACGGGGCCTGGCGCGGCCGCAAGGGCGCATGGCTGGCGGTGCTGCCGTTCGTGGCAGTGCTGGGCCTGCTCCAGTGGCTGTTCGATGACCGCGTCTACGGCCTGCCGTCGCTGCTGCTGGGCGTGCTGGTGCTGGTGATGTGCTGGGGCCCGCGCGATCTGGACCGCGATGTCGAGGCGGTGATCGACGCCGATGACGCCCACGCACGCCACCTGGCGATCGCGCAGCTGCAGTCCGCCGGTGGCAGCCTGCAGGAAGACGTCCCCTCGCTCGTCGAAGCCACCGTGCTCAACGCGCTGCGGCGCTGGTTCGCGGTGCTGTTCTGGTTCCTGCTGCTGGGCCCGGTCGGTGCGCTGCTGTATCGCCTGCTCGCCTTGCTGGCGGTTGGCCCGATGCGCTCGCTGGCCAGCGTGGAAGCGGTCGCCGGTGCGCGCGTGGTGCTGGCCTGGCTGGAGTGGCCGGTCGCGCAGCTGATGTCGCTGTCGATGGCGCTGGTCGGCAATTTCGATACCGCGTTCAAGGCCTGGCGCGAGGCGCACGGCAATCAGAGGTCGGCCTCGACACACTTCCTCGGTGCGGTCGCGCGGGCAAGCGTGAGCGCCGAGCTGCGCGAGGATGCGCATGATTACAGTGATGCGGGGATGGTGCCGGTATGGCGTCGCCTGCCGGAGCTGCGCGATGCGATGAGCCTGGTGTGGCGCATGCTGCTGCTGTGGATGGCGGTGCTTGCGCTGCTGGTGATCGCCGGCTGGGTCACCTAGCGGTCCGGGTCAGCCCGGCGCCAACCAGGTGAACGGCACCCACGGCAGGTTGCGTGCGATCCAGTAAGCGGGCAGCAGGATCAGCCAGAAAGCGGGCTTCATCAGCAGCGTGATCAACGGCTGCAGCGCGCGTGGCCGCCAGCCCAGTGCCCAGCCGAGTACCAGCGGGGCGATGGCCAGCATCAGCATGGCCAGCGGATTCATCGAAAACGCGGTGACCACATCGCCGTGGGCCAGCGCGTGCAATGCACGCGTCAGCCCGCAGCCGATGCAGTAATACCCGGTGACCGTCAGAAAGCTGCACGGCGGAAACGGACTGCTGGCGCTGTTGGGGTCATAGTGCCGCAGCACCCACAACCCCGCGCCCGCCGCCAAGGCGGCCGGCGGCAACGCCGCCAGCAACCAGCGCTTGCCGTGCAGCGCGATCATCAGCTGTTGCTTTCGATCTGCTGCTGGAACTGCTGCATCTGTTCCATGTAACCGTCCACGCCCATGAAGGCCAGCGAGATCACGAACAGCACGACGCCGGCGATCAGGAAGCCGGTGGTGACCCACGCCCAGATCTTGGCGTTCTTGGAGGCACGACGTGCGCCTTCCAGGTCGCCCTGGTTGAGCAGGCCGTTGACCTTGCTGGCGAACACGATGGCGACCACACCGGTGACGATGCCCGGGAAGCTCAGGCACGACAGGCAGCACACGAAGAACGCCAGGATGGTGACGACGATCGACCAGATCAGGTGGTTCGGGATGCTGCCCGGGGCGGGCGGCAGGGGGGCGGTGGCATTCATCAGCGAAACTCCATTTGCTTGGGTGGGTGGGTGCGTACGAGGTGTCCCGGGCGGTAATCTAACCGATGTGCCTGCCTCTATGTATGCGGTTACATGCAGGCAGGGCGGGGCTCATGCCTGATCGCCGCGAAGTTGCCTGACCTGGGTTTCCAGCATCGGCGCGGTGGCGACCTCGCCTGCGATCGGCGCAGATGCGACCACCTCGACATGCGCGCGGAAGCGGCGTGGCACACGCATGCGGCCCAGGCGCGTGTCGCGTCGGCTCCACATGCTCGACCACATCCCGCGCAGCGCCATCGGCACCACCGGTACCGGGCGACGTTCCAGGATCTTCTCCACGCCCGATTTGAACGCGCCCATCTGCCCATCGCGGGTCAACGCGCCCTCGGGGAAGATGCACACCAGCTCGCCCTCGGCCAGCGCCTTGTCCACTTCATCGAACGCGGCCTGCATCAGCGCCGGATCCTCGCGTGCGCCGGCGATCGGGATCGCCTTGGCGGTGCGGAAGATCCAGCGCATGACCGGGATGTTGAAGATCTTGTAGTACATGACGAAGCGCACCGGGCGCGGGATCGTCGCCGACAGGATCAGCGCGTCCATGTAGCTGACGTGGTTGCATACGATCAGCGCCGCACCCTCGTCCGGCACGTTGTCTTCGATGCCATGCGGACGCAGCCGGTACAGCGCGCGCACCATCACCCAGCTGAGGAAGCGCATCAGGAATTCGGGCACGATCGTGAAGATGTAGATCGACACCACGGCATTGGCGATCGCCAAGGCCAGGAACAGCTGCGGGATGGTCCAGTCCAGCACGCGCTGGGTGAGCAGGCCCAGCCCCGCCGCCAGCACAATGAAGCCGGAGTTCTGGATGTTGAGCGCGGCGAACACGCGCGACATTTCCGATTTCGCCGTGCGGCTCTGGATCAGCGCGAACAACGGCACCACGAAGAAGCCGGTGAACAGGCCGATGCCGATCAGATCGATGATGATGCGCGCGCTGCCCGGGGCCTGCACGAACTGCCAGATCGACAGCCCGGCCGTCGCCGCTTCGCCGACGCGGGCGAAGTACAGGTCGAGCATGAAGGCGGTCATGCCGAACGCACCCAGCGGCACCAGGCCGATTTCCACGGTGCGCCCGGACAGCTTCTCGCACAGCAGCGAGCCGGTGCCGGTGCCGAGTGAGAACAGCGCCAGCGCGAAGATGTAGAGCAGGGAGCCACCACCGAGGTTGACCTCGGCATACGTGGGCAGCTGCGAGGTCAGCATCGTGCCGACGAACCAGAACCAGGACACGCCCAGGATCGCGTTGCGCACGGCCTTCTGCTTCTTGGCCATGCGCAGCACCGCGAGCGACTCCGGCAGCGGGTTCCAGTGGATCTTCAGGTCCGGTGCGCCGGCATCGACCTTGGGAATCATCCGTGCGGTCAGGTTGCCGGCCACGGCCAGCACGATCACGGCGGTGGCGGCCACGATCGGACCATGGCTTCCGGAGAGGGCGAAGATCAGGCCACCGGCGATCATGCCGGTCAGGATCGACAGCGAGGTGCCCATCTCGACCAAGCCGTTGCCCCCGGTCAGCTCTTCAGGCTTGAGGATGGAGGGCAGCACCGAGTACTTCACGGGCCCGAACAGGGTGGACTGCATGCCGGTGCAGAACAGTGCGACCAGCAGCACCGGCATGCTCTCGGTCAGGAAACCAAGCGCGGCCAGCGACATGATCGCGATTTCCATGGTCGTGGTGATCACGATCAGCCGAGATTTCTCCAGCTTCTCCGCGATCTGGCCGGCCAGCGCCGAGAACAGGAAATACGGCAGGATGAAGATCGCCGGCGCCAGGTTGGTATACAGCGAGCGCTCTTCGATCGGCGTGCCGAGGAAGAACAGCAGCGCGATGATCGCCTGGCGGTAGACGTTGTCGTTGAACGCGCCCAGCGACTGGACGATGAAAAACGGCAGGAAACGGCGTTGTCTGAGCAGAGCGAACTGACTATGGCCGGACATGGAGACTCCTTGCGAACCGGCGCAGCCTAGCATTCTCCCTGTTGGCGGAGCATGGCAGCGCCGTTGGGCGGCGCTGCCGACC
>NZ_JBHFHW010000029.1:89133-94787 GCF_057333975.1 Stenotrophomonas sp. AGC87 | reverse complement strand
CCCCCCCGACCGTTCAGACGATATCGTCGACCACGCCACCATCCACCCGCAGCGCGGCGCCGGAAGTGGCCGAGGCCTGTGGCGAGGCCAGGTACACCACCATGTTGGCCACTTCCTCCACCGTGGCCGCGCGCTGGATCACCGAGGTGGGCCGGTTGGCCATCACGAACTCGCGGCCGAGCAGCTCCAGCGATTTGCCGGTGCGGGCGCGCTCGTCTTCCATCATCGCCGCGAAGCCATCGGACAGGGTCGGGCCCGGCAGTACCGCGTTGACGGTGACACCGCTGCCGGCGACACGCTTGGCGAGCCCGCGCGACAGCCCGAGCAGGGCGGTCTTGGTGACGCCGTAGTGGATCATGTCGGCGGGGATGTTGCGGGCGGACTCGGAGGACAGGAACAGCACCCGGCCCCAGCCACGCGCGACCATGCCCGGCAGCAGCGCCCGCGACAGGCGCACCCCGGACATCACGTTGGTCTGCCAGTACTGCTCCCAGGTGGCATCGTCGGTCTCGTAGAAATCCTGCGGCCCGAAGATGCCGGCGTTGTTGACCAGGATGTCGATCGGCGGCAGTGCCGCGAGCAGCGCGTCCACGCCGACCGCCCCGGACAGGTCGGCAGCGATGCCGTCCAGTGTCGCATCCGGCAAGGCGCTGCGAAGGTCGGCCAGCGCACGGGCCACCGAGGCCTCGCTGCGGCCGTTGACGACAACACGTGCGCCCGCGGCAGCCAGCCCATGGGCGATGCCGTGGCCGATACCGGCGGTGGAGGCGGTGACCAGGGCGGTCCGCCCGGTGAGATCCAGATGCATGGGGATGATCCTTGTGGAGAAGGCACCCAGAGTCTGCCCGACGGTCTGTCGTGGCGATGCCATGGGCGTGATCCAGAGATCGGGGCGGTGCCGGCCCGGGACCAGTGCGACACCCGCAACGCATGCATGCGCGGCGTGGTGGTTCAGCGCAGCGTACGCGCTGCCTCGTTGGCGGCCCCGCGCAGCTTGGGCAGCAGGCGCAGCATCAGCCCCATCTGGGTGCGGATCAGCTGCAGCTTGGGCGGCATATCGTCCGGGATCTGCTCCAGCTGCTCGGCCAGGGCCCGATCGCCCTCGTTGGCGTCTTCGGCCACCGGTTCGCGCTGCTGCAGCGCACTGGCGATCTGCCGCATCGCCTGCTGCACCCGTTCGCCGCCGGACAGCGCGAGCGGATCCTTGCCGTAGCTGTCCAGCTGGGTGCGGTGCGCACCGAGTGCGGAGAGATGGCCGAGCAGGGTGTTGGAGAGCGCCAGGAAGCGGAAGCCGGCATCCAGGTTGCGGCGCACGTGACCGGGCTCGCGCAGCATGTTCGATAACGCGGTGGACAGCGCCGCGTCGGCGTTGTGCATGTCACGGCGTGCGATGCGGTAGGCCAGGTCGTCCTGCATGCCGCTGCCGTACTGGCCGAGCACCGCGTGCAGGTACTTCGCGCAGTTGTCGAGCACGCGCGCCATCACCAGGTTCAGGCGGCGACCCTGCCAGTCGGGCAGGATCAGGAACGCGGCGGCGGCGGCGATCGCGCAGCCCAGCAGCGTATCCACCAGCCGCGGCCAGATCAGCAGGAAGCCATCGCCGATCAGGTTGAAGCAGGTCAGCGCCATCACCGTGATCGCCGCCGAGGCCACCAGGTAGCGATCGCTGCGGGTGAAGAAGAACAGCAGTGCCGAGATCAGGGCGATCAGCAGTTCGATGCGCAGGTCCTGGAACAGCTGCATCAACGCCCAGGTGAGTACCAGGCCGATCAGCGTGCCGGCGATCCGTTGCGCCAGGCGCTGGCGGGTGGCACCGAAGTGCGGGCGGCACACAAAGACGATGGTGAGCAGCACCCACGAGCCGTTCTGGGCGTTGAACAGCCGGATCGCGGCGAAACCGACGATCAGCGCCAGCGCCATGCGCAGGCCATGCCGGAACAGCACCGAGCCGGGGGTGAGCTGCTGGCGGATGCGCACGCCCATCTCGCGCAAGGTGTGCGGGTTGGTATCGCGCAGGCGGGTATCGACGTTGTCCAGGGTGGACTCGGACTTCTCGGCCTCGGACAGGCGACGTTCGATGCTCTGCAGGTTGTGGCCGAGCAGGTCCAGCGAGGCCAGCAGACGCTGCCACTGCGGGTTGTGCTGGGCACGCAGCCAGGTGAGCGAATCGGTGAGATCGGCGGTGGCCTGCTTGGTGCGCTCGCCGTACTGGAACGGTTGGCGCAGGCGGATCGCCTGGCCCAGGTTGGCGCAGGCCTCACCCTGCAGCGCGAGCAGGCGCTGGCAGCGGTACAGCACGTCGCTGTGGAAGAACGCCTCGGTGAGCGCGCCGTAGGGGTAGTGCGAGGAGCTGGCACGCTCATGGAAGTCCTGCGCCATGTAGTACAGGCGCAGGTACAGGCCGGACTGCACGCCGGGCCGGCCGGAGCGGCCAAACCGGGCGAGAATCGCGGTCTTGGCGATGTTCAGCGCCTCGACCACGCGGCGGTTCTGCTCGGCGAGGGCGAGCTGGCGCTTCTGCACGTCCGCATCGCGGACCGGTTCGAACAGATCGGCCTTGAGCTGCAGGTAGCGGCCCAGCTCCAGATACAGGCGGGCCACCCGCTCGCGCACGGGCCGGTTGGCGAACAGGGCGGTCCACAGGATCGAGAGCAACGCGTACCAGACCGCACCGGCCAGCAGGTGGCTGACCGCGTTGATCGCCTGGGGCAGATCGGTCGCGCCGTGCTGCTCCAGCCCGATCATGGTGTAGATGGCCAGCGTCACCGTGGCCTGCGCGATCGAGGCGTAGCGCTCGCCGAGCGCGCCGAGCAGGGTCAGCCCGAAGGTCGCCGCCGCCAATGCGGTGATGAACCACCACGGATGCGGGAACAGCACCACGACCGCGGCGGCGGCGGCCACGAAGCACAGCAGTGACAGGGCGACCGATTTGATCCGGCCCCACCAGTTGTCGTCGGTCTCGGCGATCGCGCTGGCGATGATGCCCAGGAACACGCCAGGCAGCGCAGGCAGCTGGTCCAGATACCAGCACAGCCCCATCGCCGCGGACAACGCGATGAACACCCGCAGGCCATAGCTGGCCTTTTCATGCGCCCACAGGCGGCTGACGCGGGTTTCGAACGAAGGCATGGCGGCTCGACGGAAGGCAGGCCGCCATTATTGCCGGAGCGGGGTGAAGGGGACACCTCTGTCTGCGGGGCTGGGTCGGCGTGGGTGGGTTGCCGGGACACGCAGCAAGTACGTCCTTGTAAGCTCGATTCGCGCCATCCATGGCGCGCCCCGGTCCCGTCCCCCCCCCCCCGCCGCCCTCCGACAGTGGGTCGGTGCGCATCGAAAAGCGGGGCCGGTGCAATTTACATATCGAACCGCACACTTACCGCGAAGGTGCGCGGCATGCCCACGCCTGCGTTGGACCAGTACTTCTTGTTGGCCAGGTTCTCCACGCCGGCGCGCCAGGTGACCGGATGGCCGGCGGCCTGCATGCGGTAGCCGAGGCCGGCGTTGACCAGGGTGTAGTCGGGCAGTTTGAGGGTGTTGTCGGCGTCGTAGTAGACGTCACCGTAGTAGCGGGCCAATGCATACACGCTCAGACCGTCAATCTGCGGGATGCTGTAGTCGGCGTGCAGCACGCCCTGCCAGCGGGCGGCGCCGGCGGTGCGGTTGCCTTGCTGGGCGACGCTGTCGGGGGAGAGTTTGTCGTAGGTCGGGTCCAGCCAGGTCACGCCGCCACCGAGGGTGAAGGCATCGGTCAGGCGCACATCGCCACTGACTTCCACGCCTTCGTACAGGGTGATGCCGTCCTGCACCAGCAGCTTGCCGGCGGACGTAATCAGGTCGATGTTCGCGCCACGCTCCAATCGGAAGGCGGCCGCATTGGCGCTCCAGCGCGGGTACTCGATCTTGGCGCCGATCTCGTACTGCTTGCTGATGGTGGGGTCGAGCACGTCGCCGGCATTGATGTAGTCGCTGCCCACGCGGCTGCCGGCTTCCAGCGATTCGACATAGCTGGCGTACACCGTCACCGCATCGGCCGGCTTGTACATCAGGGCGTAGGTCGGGGTGACCGGATAGGTGTGGTACGCGCCCTTGTTTTCGAAGTCGTTGTAGCGCGCGCCGGCCAGCAGCGACCAGCCATCGGCGAAGCTGACGGTGTCGCTCACGAACACTGCCTGCTGCACGGTTTCGCTGCCGCGGCTGAGCACGCGTGAGCCGACCGCATCATGGCGCAGCGTCGGACGTTGATAGAGGTTGCCGCGGCCGAGGGTGTTCCATTCGTACGGGCGGTCCCAGCCCAGGCCGGTCTGGTGGGAGACGCCGGCAACGACCTGGTGCGACAGCGGGCCGGTCTGGAAGCGGCCCTGCACGATGGCCTGGGCCAGCTTCCACTCGCTCTTGCCGCCGAGCTCGTAGGTGTTGATGTCGTAGTCGCCGTTGACGTCATCGATGTAGGCGAAGATCTTGTTGACGTCATTCCAGGAGGTGGTCACGCCATAGCTCAGGCTGGCCTTCCAGTCGCTGTTGATCTGCCAGTTCAACGCGGTGGAGAGCAGGCTGGAGCGGGTGTCGTAGTAGCTGCCGTCGATGCTGTTGTCGATGTCGCCGGCCAGCGGGCGCGGCAGCTCGGTCAGGCCGATGAAGTAGTACTGCGGGGATTCGTTGCTGAGCTCGCGCGACTGGAACACGCCGTCGAAGGTCCAGGTGAGGCGGTCGCTCAGGCGTGCATCCAGCGACAGCGCGCCGACCTTGCGGTTCACGTCGCCGCCGTTGAAGGTCTCGCCTTTCTCCTGGTACGCATTGAAGCGGTAGCCGAACATGTCTTCGTTGCCGAAGCGCCCGCCCACATCGACCTGGCCGCTGACGATGCCCGCCTCGCGCCAGCCGAGCTGCGCCGACAGCGTGGTGACCTCGGTCGGCTTCTTGGTCACGTAGTTGACGATGCCGCCGGGCTGGCCGAAGCCATACATGAAGCCACCGGGACCTTTAAGCAGTTCGACCTGCTCCATCACTTCCAACGGCCACTCGGTGCCCCACGAAGAGACCTGCAGGCCGTTGACGCGGTAGCTGTCGTAGCTCAGATCGATGCCGCGGTTGCGGATCGGCGAGCTCCAGCCGCTGGCGTAGGCGCTGACCTGGGTGACCACCGAGGGGTCGGTGAGGAAGGCCTCGCCAAGCGAGACCACCTGGCGCTTCTCGATATCCTCGCGGCCCACCACCGAGATCGCGAAGGGGGTATCGCGCACGGCGCGGTCACCCAGGGCGCCGGTGTCGGTATGGGTGCGTTCGGCGGTGACCTTGATCGCATCCAGATCGGTGGCCGAGCGCGCCCGGGCGCCTACATCCGGGGCGGACTGGGCGTGGGCGGTGCAGGCCGCGGCGAGGGAAAGGGCGAGCAGGGCCGGGCGCAGGGCACGGGTATGGCGGCCCGGCACGACGGCCGGGAGCAAAGACACAGTCTGGCGCATGTTGTGGGGGTCCTCTGCGGACAGCAGCACACCGTCCGCGATCAGAAGAAAGCGGAAAAAGAGGAAGTGGCTGAGTCGTCAGGCTGGCCGGGGAACCGGGAGCGGGGCAGCGCGCTGGGGCAATGCAGGACCGTGGCTGATGCGAATTGTTCTCTTTTGGGCCGGAGGCGTCAATCCGGCAGGGGGGGGGCC
>NZ_JBHFHW010000029.1:79689-89062 GCF_057333975.1 Stenotrophomonas sp. AGC87 | reverse complement strand
GTCGCCACCTCCCTGCATGCACCACGTTCAGTGCAGGCGTGCCGCCATCACCGCGCGGCGGCGGCCCGCTTCATGGCGCGCTTCTCACGGCGACGGGCCCGGCGGGCCACCCAGCGCTCGCGCAGGCACGAGAAGATCACGTACAGCGCCGGGGTGCTGAGCAGGGTCAGGCTCTGCGAGAACAGCAGGCCGCCGATCATCGCGATACCCAATGGGCGGCGCAGTTCGGAGCCTTCGCCCAGGCCGATCGCCAACGGCACCGCGGCCAGGATCGCCACCATGCTGGTCATCATGATCGGGCGGAAGCGCACGATGCTGGCCTCACGGGCGGCTTCCAACGGCGTCTTGCCGTGCTCGCGCTGCGCCACCACGGCGAAGTCGATCATCATGATCGCGTTCTTCTTGACGATGCCGATCAGCAGCACCAGCGCGATCATCGAGATCACCGACAGTTCGGTATTGGTGCCGTACAGCGCCAGCAACGCACCCACGCCCGCCGCCGGCAGCGTGGACAGGATGGTGACCGGGTGGATCAGGCTTTCATACAGCATGCCCAGCACCAGGTAGACGGTGATGATCGCCGCCATCACCAGGATCAGCATCGCCATCGGGTCCGAATCGAAGCCGAAGCCTGCGTCCTCGGCCAGGCGGATGTCGCCGGGCATGCGCATGCCATTGACCGTGCTGTCGATGATCGCCTTGGCCTCGCCCATGCTGGTGCCGGGGGCGAGGTTGTAGCTCAGGTCCATCGTGGTGTTCTGGTTTTCGTGGGTGATCTGCGACGGTGCCAACCCCGGCACCTGCTCGGCTACCGCCGTGATCGGCACCATCTCGCCATTGCCGGCCCGCACGTAGATCTGGTCCAGCGCGCCCGGCGTCGCGGTCTGCTCGGGCAGGGCGTTGACCACCACGCTGTACTGGTTGATGTCCGAGTAGATCGTGGAGATCTGGCGCTGGCCGAAGGCGCCGTACAGCGCGCCGTCGATGGCGCCGACTGACACACCCAGGCGAGCGGCCTTGGCGCGGTCGATCACGATGTTCTGGCGCAGGCCGGCGGCGTCCACGTCGGTGCCGACGTCGGCCAGCTTCGGGTTCTTCTTCAGCGCGGCCTGCAGTTTGGGCAGCCACTCCTGCAGCTGGGCCAGGTCGTTGCCCTGCAGCGAGACGCGGTACTGCGCGCCTTGGCTGGCCCCCCCGCCGTCATTGCTGGGCAGATCCTGGATGGCGCGCAGGCGCAGCTGCAGGTCGGGGTAGCGGTCGGCCTTGGCACTCAGGCGCGCCAGGGCCTGCGCGGTGGTTTCGCGCCGGCCGTCCTTGCGTGATTTCAGTTCAACGTTGAACTGCGCGCTGGAGCCCTGGCGGCCACTGCCCAGGCGCACGCCCACGGTCTTCACCGCCGGGTCGGCCATCAGCATGTCGGTGATGCGCCGCTGGCGGTTGACCATGTCCTCGAAGGAGACCGTGGCGCTGGAGTTCGCGCGGCCCCAGATCAGGCCGGTGTCCTGGGGTGGGAACGCGCCCTTCTTGACCGCGCCGAACAGGAAGATGGTCGCGCCGATCAGCAGCAGCGGGGTCAGCGACAGCAGCAGTGCATGACGCAGCGAGAAGTCGAGCAGCTTCACGTAGATCCGCAGCATGCGGTCGTGGCCGGCATCGAGCAGGCGGCCGAAGCGGCTGGGTGCGCCGGCGTCGGCATGCGCGCTCAGGAAGCGGCTGCACAGCGCCGGGGTCAGGGTGAGTGAGATGACCATCGAGACCACGATCGCCGCCACCAGGGTGACGGTGAACTCGCGGAAGAACGCGCCCATCATGCCTTCGGCGAACAGCAGCGGAATGAACACCGCCACCAGCGAGGCGGTGATCGAGACGATGGTGAAGCCGATCTCGCGCGCACCGGTGAGGGCGGCCTGCATGCGCGTCATGCCCTCGTCGAGGTGGCGCATGATGTTCTCGATCACCACGATCGCATCGTCGACCACGAAGCCGATCGCGATCACCAGCGCCAGCAGGCTCAGGTTGTTGAGTGTGAAGCCCAGCACGTACATCACCAGCGCCGCACCGGCCAGCGACAGCGGCACGGTCACCGCCGCGATCAGGGTCGGGGCCAGCCGGCGCAGGAACAGCGCCATGGTCAGCACCACCATCGCCAGCGCGATCAGCAGGGTGATCTGCACTTCATGCAGCGAGGAGCGGATGGTCGGGGTGCGGTCGAAATAGGGGGTGAGCGTGGTGCCCGGTTCCAGGTAGTCGCGCAGGGTCGGGATCTGCGCCTTCACCCGGTCCACGGTTTCCACGATGTTGGCGCCGGCGCGGGTGAACACGTACATCACCACCGCCGGTTTGTGGTTGAACCACGCGGCCTGGTAGGCGTCCTGCTGCCCGTCGTAGACGTTGGCGATGTCCTGCAGGCGGATGACGCGGCCGTTGTCGGCGGTCTTGATCACCAGCTGGGCGAAGTCGGCCGCGCGCGCCACCGAGTCGTTGGCGATGATCGCGGTGGTGGTGTTGCCATCGGTGAGGAAGCCGGTCGGCGAGGTCACGTTGGCCGCACGCACGGCGTTGCGCAGATCATCGGCGGTCAGGCCGAGCGCGTTCATCAGGCGCAGGTTGACGTCCACGCGCACGGCCGGCGTGGAAGCACCGGCGATATCCACCGAGGACACACCGGTAATCTGGCGCAGCCGCTGGGCCAGCAGCGAGTCGGCCACGTTGTAGAGGTCGTCGGCCGACTGCGTTTCCGAGGTCAGCGCGATCGCGATGACCGGGTCATCGTTCGGGTTCGCCTTCTGGAACATCGGCGTGCCCAGCCCGGCGGGCAGGTCGGCCTGGGCCGAGTTGATCGCGGTCTGCACATCCAGCGCGGCCGAATCGATGTCGCGGTCGCTCTGGAAGATCATGAAGACCAGCGAGCTGCCTTCGGAGCTGGACGAGCGCATGCGGTCGATGCCCGGCAGCTGGCCGAGGTGGCGTTCCAGCGGCGCGGTGACCGTGGAGGCCATGGTCGTGGCATCCGCGCCGGCCTGGTTGGCGTGCACGAAGATCACCGGGATCTGGATGTTCGGCAGCGCCGACACGCCCAGCTGCAGGTAGCAGATCACGCCGACCACGAACAGGCCGATGGCCAGCAGGGCGGTGCCGATCGGGCGGCGGATGAACGGGCCGGAGATGTTCATCGAACGCCTCCGCAACGGCCTGCGGTGCTCATCATCACGCCTGCGGCTCCTGCACCGGGCCATGGCCATGACGCAGCGCACGCTGTTCGCGGCGCTGGCGCAGGCGCTCGGAGAAGCGCTCCATGTACAGGTAGATCACCGGCGTGGTGTACAGCGTCACCAGCTGCGAAAGCAGCAGGCCGCCGACGATGGCGATACCCAGCGGGCGGCGCAGTTCCGAGCCGATGCCGGTGCCCAGCGCCAGCGGCAATGCACCGAGCATCGCGGCAGCGGTGGTCATCATGATCGGGCGGAAGCGCAGCAGGCAGGCACGACGGATCGCCTCATGCGCGTTGGCACCGGTACGCCGGGCCTCGATCGCGAAGTCGACCATCATGATGCCGTTCTTCTTCACGATGCCGATCAGCAGCACGATGCCGACAATGCCGTCCACCGACAACGGCAGGCCGCACACCATCAGCGCCAGCAGGGCGCCGACGCCGGCCGGGGGCAGGGTGGAGATGATGGTGAAGGGATGGATGTAGCTCTCATACAGCACGCCCAGCACGATGTAGATCAGCACCAGCGAGGCCAGCAGCAGCCACACCACATCGGTCTGGCTGCCGGTGAACTCGGCGGCCTTGCCGATGAACTGTGCATGCACCTGCGAGGGCATGTCCAGGCCGGCCTTGGTTTCTTCGATCGCCTTGACCGCATCGGACAGGGAATAGCCCGGCGCGATGTTGAACGACACCGTGACCGCCGGCAGCTGCTGCTGGTGGCTGACCACCAGCGGGGTGCTGGTGACCTTGCCCTCGGCCAGGGCGGCCAGCGGAATGATGTTGCCGGCGCCGACCGGAATGCCGGTGTTCTGCGCGCCGATGCCGGTGGCGGTGGACGAGTTGGACGAGGTGACCTGGCCGAAGTTGGTGGCATTGCTGCCGGTCAGTGCGCCAGCGCCATTGGAGGCCACCGCCAGCTGGTTCATCAGCGCGGTGCTGGTACGGAACTCCGGGGCCACTTCCAGCACCACGCGGTACTGGTTGAGCTCGGTGAAGATGGTGGAGATCTGGCGCTGGCCGAAGGCGTCGTACAGGGTGTCGTCGATGGTCTGCATCGGCACGCCGAGCACGCTGGCCTTGTCGCGGTCGATGGTCAGCTCGAGTGCGCGGCCTTGGTTGGACAGGTTGTTGTCCACGTCGGCCAGCTCCGGGCGCTGGCGCAGCGCCTCGGTCAGGCGCGTGGCCTGCAGCGCGACCTGGGCGCTGTCCACGTCCGACAGCGAGTACTGGTACTCGGTCGCGGCCACGCGGGTATCCAGGGTGACGTCCTGCACCGGCTTGAGGTACAGCGCCACGCCGGGAATGCCGGCCACGGCCTTCTGCAGCCGCGGCAGGATCTCATCCAGCCCATCGCGGTCGCCGCGCTCCTTGAGCACGATCGACAGCTGGCCCTGGTTGAGCGTGGGGTTCATGGTGCCGGCGCCGATGAAGGCCGACACGCCGGTCACTGCCGGGTCGCTGCGCAGCGCTTCGGCCACGGCCTTGGTGCGCTGCTCCATCTGCGGGAAGGCGATGTTCTGGTCAGCCTGCACCACACCGGTGATCAGGCCGGTGTCCTGCTCGGGCAGCAGGCCCTTGGGGATCACGATGTACAGCACCACGGTCAGCACCAGTGCGCCGGCGGCGACGGCCAGGGTCAGCGGCTGGTGATCCAGCACCCAGTCCAGGCTGCGCTCGTACAGGCCCACGGTGCGCGACCACACGGTGGTCTTGCCGGCAGCGGCGGCGCGCTCGTGCGCATCCTCGCCCTCGGGCAGCGCATCGGGCTTGAGCAGGTAGGCGCACATCATCGGGGTGAGCGTCAGCGAGATCAGCATCGACAGCGTCACCGCGATGCTCAGCACCCAGGCGAATTCGTGGAACAGGCGACCGGTGACGCCGGGCATCAGCAGCAGCGGCAGGAACACCGCCACCAGCGAAATTGTCAGCGAGAGCACGGTGAAGCCGATCTGCTGCGCGCCGATCTCGGCCGCTTCCGGCCCGCTCTTGCCCTGTTCGATGTAACGCACGATGTTCTCGATCATCACGATCGCATCGTCGACCACGAAGCCGGTGGCCACCACCAGCGCCATCAGCGAGAGGTTGTCCAGCGACATCCCGGCAAACGCCATCACGCCGAAGGTGCCGGCCAGCGACAGCGGCACCGCCACCGAGGGAATGATGGTCGCCCACAGGCGGCGCAGGAACACGAAGATCACCGCCACCACCAGGCCGATGGTCAGGATCAGGGTGAACTGCACTTCATGCACCGAGGCGCGGATGGTCTCGGTGCGGTCGTTGAAGATGTCCAGATGCACGTCGGCCGGCAGCACGTTCTGCAGCTGCGGCAGCAACGCGCGGATGCGCTCGACGGTCTGCACGATGTTCGCGCCCGGCTGGCGCCGCACTTCCAGCAGCACCGCCGGCTTGCCATCGGCCCACGCGGCCAGCTGGTCGTTCTCCACGCCGTCGATCACGTTGGCCACATCGGACAGGCGCACCGGGCGGCCGTTCTTGTAGCTGATGATGGTGTCGCGGTACTCGGCGGCGCTGGTCAGCTGGTCGTTGGTGCCGATCGAGTAGGACTGGGTCTTGCCGTTGAGCGAGCCCTTGGGCGCGTTGACGTTGGCCTGGGTCAGCGCGCTGCGCAGTTCTTCCAGGGTCAGGCCCATGTTGGACAGCTGCGCCGGGTTGACCTGGATGCGCACGGCCGGGCGCACGTTGCCGGCGATGGAAACCAGGCCCACGCCCTGCACCTGCGACAGGCGCTGGGCGAGGATGGAGTCGGCGTAGTTGTTGACGTCGCGCAGCGGGCGCGTGTCGGAGGTGAGCTTGAGGGTGACGATCGCCGCGTCGGCCGGGTTCACCCGGTTGTAGACCGGCTGGTAGGGCAGCGAGGAGGGCAGGGTGGCCTGGCGGATCGCGGCCTGCACATCCTGCGCGGCGATGTCGATGTCGCGGTCCATCGAGAACTGCAGGATGATCGTGGACAGCCCCGCCGACGAATCGGAGGTCATGATCTCCAGCCCGGAGATCTGCCCGAACTGGCGCTCCAGCGGCGTGGTCACCAGCGAGGCCATGGTGACCGCGTTGGCACCGGGGTACTGGGTGGTCACCACCAGGCTGGGCGCATCGATCTCGGGCAGCGCCGACACCGGCAGCTGGCGGTAGCCGAGGATGCCGAGCAGCAGCAGGCCCGCCATCAGCAGCGAGGTGGCGATCGGGCGGCGGATGAAAATCGTCGAAAAGCCCACGGGCGGGTCCTTGCTGGTGCGTCGTGCTGCGTTGGATCAGGCGAACGCCGGCTCGTGGGCCGGCGTCAGGAACGTAGGGCGGGCGCGATCAGCGCGGACCGCCACCGCGGCGTCCACCGCCACCCTGCTGCTGGGCGGCCTTGAGCTCGGCTTCGGTCGGTGCGGCCGGGGTTTCGCCCGGCTTGAGCGCGGTCACCTTGGCGCCCGGCTTGAGACGGAACTGGCCTTCGCTCACCACGCGCTCGCCGCCCTTCAGGCCCTCGGTGATCTGCACCTGGCTGTCGCCGACTTCCACGCCGCTCTTCACCGTCTGCATGGCCACGGTGCTGTCCGGCTTGACGATGTAGACGTACTCGCCGTCCGGCCCGCGCATCACGGCCTGGGTCGGGATCACCACGCCGCCGGCGATGGTGCGCAGCTGCATGCGGACATTGACGAACTGGCCCGGCCACAGCGAATTGTCGGCGTTGTCGAACAGGGCACGCGCGCGGAAGGTGCCGCTGTCGCTGCTGATCTGGTTGTCCACCACGTCCAGCTTTCCGCCGTCGGTAAGGACGTGCGCGTCGTTGCGGTCCAGTGCGGCGATATCCACCTGGCCGGCGGCCTGGGCCTCGCGCACGGCCGGCAGCTGGCGCTCGGGCAGGTTGAACACGACATGGATCGGATGGATCTGGGTCAGCGTCACCAGCGCCGTGCCGGCGCTGACGATGTTGCCGGCGTCGACCGCACGGATACCGGCGATGCCGGAGATCGGGGCGGTCACGCGGGTGTACTGCAGCTGCACCTGGGCGGCGCGCATGCTCGCTTCATTGGCGGCCACGGCGCTTTCGAACTGGGCCACCTGGTTGCGTTGGGTATCCAGGTCGGTCTTGGCCACGTACTGGCGGTATTCGGCCGAATTGGAGCGCTGGTAGTTGGAGCGGGCGGTGGCGAGCTGGGCCTGGTTCTGGCGCTTGGCCGCCGCGGCTTCGTCGTAACTGGCCTGCAGGGTGCGCGGGTCGATCTGCGCGAGCAGGTCGCCCTTCTTCACTTCCTGGCCTTCCTTGAAGTTCAGGCTGATCAGCTGGCCGCCGACCTGCGGGCTCACAGTGACCGTGTTCATCGCCGCCACCGTCCCCAGTGCGCTGGCGTAGACCGGCACATCCTGGCGGACTGCATCGATCACCGTGACCGGGACCGGGCCGGCATTGGCCGGATCACCGCCCTGGCGCCCTTCGGCTGCCGGGCCGCCTGCATCCCCCTTCTTGCCGCCCATCAGGCGCATTCCCACCACGGCAACCACCAGCACTGCGACCACCAGCAGCACGATCTTCCAGAAACGCGACATTCAATAACTCCTGAGGGGGCTGGCGGAGGGCGGGGGGCCCGGTTGGCTAGGCGCAAAGCATACTCGTCGCCCGTGGCCTTTCATGCATGACGGATGGGACGGGCGATCAGACCGGATGTGACGGGTGAGGTTCCCTCCATGAACGTTTGCCGGGGCAGAAAGTTACAGCGCGACCGGCGCCGATGCCCTACATTCAGGTTCGACCGCCGTTCTGACCCGTGGAGACCTTCAATGCCCCGTCTGTCGCTGTTGATGTCCGCCCTGCTGCTGGCCGCCCCCGGTCTGGCCGCCGCCGCCCCCGCCGAACGCCCGGAAGTGGCCGCCGCTGCGACCCGCCTCAAGGCCCAGGTGATCGACTGGCGCCGTGACTTCCACCAGCACCCGGAGCTGTCCAACCGCGAAGAACGCACCTCGGCCAAGGTGGCCGAGCGCCTGCGCGCGATGGGCCTGAAGCCGCAGACCGGCATCGCCCACCACGGCGTGGTGGCCATCATCAAGGGCGGCAAGCCCGGCCCGCGGATCGCCCTGCGCGCGGACATGGACGCGCTTCCGGTGACCGAACAGACCGGCCTGCCGTTCGCCTCCAAGGCCACCAGTACCTACCGTGGCGAGACCGTCGGGGTGATGCACGCCTGCGGCCACGATGCCCACACCGCTACCCTGCTGGGCGTGGCCGATGCGCTGGTGAAGATGCGCGCGAACCTGCCGGGCGAAGTAATGCTGATCTTCCAGCCGGCCGAAGAGGGCGCGCCGCCGCCGGAAGAGGGCGGGGCGGCGCTGATGCTCAAGGAAGGGCTGTTCAAGGACTTCAAGCCGGAGGCCGTGTTCGGCCTGCATGTGTTCTCCAGCGTGCCGGCCGGCCAGATCGCGGTGCGTGGCGGCCCGCTGATGGCGGCGTCGGATCGGTTCGGGATCAAGGTGATCGGCCGCCAGACCCATGGCTCGGCGCCGTGGAACGGGGTGGACCCGATCGTGGCCACCGCCGACCTGGTCGGCACCGCGCAGACCATCGTCAGCCGCCGCGCCAACCTCTCCAAGCAGCCGGCGGTGGTGACCTTCGGCGCGATCAAGGGCGGCATCCGTTACAACATCATTCCCGATGAAGTGGAGATGGTCGGCACCATCCGCACTTTCGATGAGGGCATGCGCCAGCAGATCTTCGCCGACCTGCGCAACGTGGCCGAGCACACCGCGGCCGCACACGGGGCCAAGGCCGAAACCGAGATCTACGAGTCCGAGGGCAACCCGGCCACGGTCAACGATCCGGCGCTGAC
Source organism: Stenotrophomonas sp. AGC87 (assembly GCF_057333975.1). Lineage (NCBI taxonomy): Bacteria > Pseudomonadati > Pseudomonadota > Gammaproteobacteria > Lysobacterales > Lysobacteraceae > Stenotrophomonas > Stenotrophomonas sp. AGC87. The sequence goes on along the minus strand of NZ_JBHFHW010000029.1, from coordinate 80,014 downwards.
CGCGCGGATGCTGCCGAGCCTGCAGGCCGTGGTGGGCGAGGGCAATGTGTACGAGCCGCCGCTGCAGATGGGGGCCGAGGACTTCTCGCTGTACGCCCAGCAGGTACCGGGCATGTTCTTCTTCGTCGGCTCCACCAGCGAGGGGATCGATCCGGCGACCGCGCCGGCCAACCACTCGCCGAAGTTCCTGCTCGATGAGAAGGCGCTGGATGTGGGCCTGCGCGCGCTGCTGCAGGTCAGTCTGGATTACCTCAATGGGACGCCGGCTGAGGCGCCTGGCGCAGGCTGAAGTCAGACGACGGCTGGGACACGGCAGGTCCCCGCC
>NZ_JBHFHW010000029.1:42026-79620 GCF_057333975.1 Stenotrophomonas sp. AGC87 | reverse complement strand
GGCCCCGGCCGTTGGCCGGGGCCCTTCGTTTTCGCCGCCGGACGCCGCGCGCCTACCGGCGTAAAATGGCGGCATGAATACCCCCCAGGACTCCAGCCTCGGTCGCGAGGTTGCTTACCCGTCGCAGTACGATCCCGGCCTGCTCTTCCCCATCCCGCGCCGCGGCGCCCGCGAGGAGATCGGCCTGGACGAGGCGGCGCTGCCGTTCGTCGGCCATGACCGCTGGCAGGCCTATGAGCTGAGCTGGCTGGACGGTCGCGGCAAACCGCGTGTGGCCGTGGCCACGGTCAGCGTGCCGTGCACCTCGCCGAACCTGATCGAATCCAAGTCGTTCAAGCTGTATCTCAACTCGCTCAACAGCACGCGTTTCGATGATGACCAGGCGGCGCGCCTGTGCATCACCCGCGATCTGTCGGCGTGTGCGGGGGCGGTGGTGACGGTGGTGCTCGGGGTGCCGCCGCTGGTGGAAGCGGCCGAGGGCGAGTCCTTGGACGAGCGCGATGTCGCCATCGAGCGCTACGGCCCGCCGGCCCCGGAGTTCCTGTTCGCCGATGCCGATGAGGTGGTCACCGAAACGTTGAGTTCGGCCCTGCTCAAGTCCAACTGCCCGGTCACCGGCCAGCCGGACTGGGCCAGTGTCAGCGTGCGTTACCACGGCCCGAAGATCGACCGCGACGGCCTGCTGAAATACCTGATCAGCTACCGCGAGCACGCCGAGTTCCATGAGCAGTGCGTGGAGCGGATCTTCAGCGAGATCACCCAACGCTGCCAGCCGCAGTGGCTGGAAGTGGAAGCGCGCTACACCCGCCGCGGCGGGCTGGACATCAACCCGTGGCGTGCCAGCCCGGGCATCGCCGCCCCGGCGCGCACCGTCCGCGCCCTGCGCCAGTAGGCGTTCCGCGCGTCTTCACATCCACGCCATGCCCCATTAACAAGGGCTGTGACACCGTGCCTCCCATGTCGTCAATCAAGACGGGAGTGTATGGATGAGTACCGATAAGAAAGTCGACTTTTCCGGTGTCAGCGCCAGCGTTGATACCACCGCGCAGAAAGTCGATCAGGTCGATTTCTCGGGCGTGACCTCCTCGGTGGATACCACTGCGGAAAAGGTCGGGGGCACCTACACGGTGCAGAAGGGCGATTCGCTCTCCAAGATCGCCAAGCAGGAACTGGGCGATGCCAATGCGTGGAAGCGCATCTTCGAGGCCAACCGCGATGTACTGGACGACCCGGACAAGATCCAACCGGGCCAGACCCTGAAACTGCCGCCCAAAGCCTGATCCGCTGTACTGCCCACCATCTACAAGGGAGCAACCTCACATGAAGAAGTCGTCCATCAGTACTGCCGTTCTCGCCGCGCTTCTGGCCACCGTGGCCCTGGCCGGCTGCAAGAAGAAAGAAGACACTGCTGACAACAACGCGCAGCCCGCTGCGATGACGCCTGCCGCCCCGGCCCCGATGACGGAAGCCGCGCCGCAGCCGATGACCGCTGCAGCAGGGGTGAACGTTTCGGCCGTTACCGTTGGCAAGACCGCCGCAGCCGACAAGACAGTTACTTCCGTCGCGCTGTTCGCGCCGAAGGACGACATCATCGTCTCGATCCGCACGGATGGCAGCGCCAACAACGCCAACGTGGCGGCCAAGCTGACCTTCCAGAACGGCCAGGTGGCCGGTGAGCAGAACCAGGTGGTGAACACCACCGGTGCCGAGACCACCAATATTGCCTTCAAGAATGCCAATGGCTGGCCGGCGGGCAAGTACCGCGCGGAAGTCATGGTAGATGGTAAGGCGGCTGGATCGCCGCAGGAGTTTGAGGTCAAGTAAGCCTAGACGCCGACTCTCTCCCGGCAACAGGCTCACGATGGACGCAGCCGCGAGGCTGCGTCTTTTTTATGGGCGCTTGCCGGACCACAGCGTTCCAGTACGTTTGCGTATGGGATGGCTTTGCTCCGGGGGGCTGAAAACGCGACAATGCAGGGGTTTCCCGCCGTGCGCGCCGTTGGTTGGCGCGGTCCCCGGGGAAAGTGCGGGCCAGGCTGTGCGAGGCCCTGCACGCGACACGGTTGCACGCGGCCCGGCATTGCCGTCGGCCATCATTCACGAGATCTGCAAGAGAGCCCTGATCCCCCATGTCGAACACGCCCAAGATTCTCTACACGCTCACCGATGAAGCCCCGTTCCTGGCCACGCAGTCGCTGCTGCCGATCGTCGAGGCCTACACCGCCACCGCCGGCATCGCCGTGGAAACCCGCGACATCTCGCTGTCCGGCCGCATCCTCGCCCTGTTCCCGGATTACCTGAAAGACGACCAGAAAGAAGCCGATCACCTGGCCGAACTGGGCCAGCTGGCGACCACCCCGGACGCGAACATCATCAAGCTGCCCAACATCAGCGCCTCGGTGCCGCAGCTGAAGGCCGCCATCAAGGAACTGCAGGACCAGGGCTTCGCACTGCCGAACTACCCGGATGTACCGACCGACGACGTCTCGCGCGACATCAAGGCGCGCTACGACAAGGTCAAGGGCAGCGCGGTGAACCCGGTGCTGCGCGAAGGCAACTCGGACCGCCGCGCGCCGCTGTCGGTCAAGAACTACGCCCGCAAGCACCCGCATCGCATGGGCAAGTGGTCCAAGGACTGCAAGTCGCATGTCTCGCACATGGACGGCGGTGATTTCTACGGCAGCGAAAAGTCGGCGACGCTGGCCAATGCCGGCAGCCTGAAGATCGAACTGTTCAAAGCCGACGGCAGCAGCGTCGTGCTCAAGGAAAAGACTGCGGTCAAGGCCGGTGAGATCGTCGACGCCGCGGTGATGAGCCGCAATGCGCTGGCCTCGTTCGTGCAGGCGCAGATCGCCGATGCGAAGGCCAAGGGCGTGCTGTTCTCGCTGCACCTCAAGGCCACCATGATGAAGGTCTCCGACCCGATCATGTTCGGCGTGGTTGTCGAAGAGTTCTACAAGGACGTGCTGGCCAAGCACGCCGACGTGCTCAAGCAGGCCGGTTTCGATCCGAACAACGGCATCGGCGATCTGTTCGCGCGCCTGCCGCAGCTGCCCGAAGCGACTCAGGAAGCGATCAAGGCCGACCTGGCCGCCTAATACGGCAAGCGCCCGGGTCTGGCCATGGTCAATTCGGACAAGGGCATCACCAACCTGCACGTGCCCAGCGACGTGATCGTCGACGCCTCGATGCCGGCGATGATCCGCGACTCCGGTGGCATGTGGAATGCCGACGGCAAGCTGCAGGACACCAAGGCCGTCATCCCCGACCGTTGCTATGCGGGTGTGTACCAGGCCGTGATCGACGACTGCCGCACCCACGGCGCGTTCGACCCGGCCACCATGGGCTCGGTGCCGAACGTCGGCCTGATGGCGCAGAAGGCCGAGGAATACGGCTCGCACGACAAGACCTTCCAGATCCCGGCCGACGGCACCGTGCGCGTCACCGATGAGGCGGGCACCGTGGTGTTCGAGCATGCCGTGCAGACCGGCGACATCTGGCGCATGTGCCAGACCAAGGACGCCCCGATCCAGGATTGGGTGAAGCTGGCCGTGAACCGCGCCCGCCTGAGCGGCACCCCGGCGGTGTTCTGGCTGGATACCGCCCGCGCGCACGATGCGCAGGTGATCGCCAAGGTCGAGACCTACCTGAAGGATCACGACACCAATGGCCTGGACATCCGCATCCTGGCCCCGGTGGAAGCGACCGCCTTCTCGCTGGACCGCATCCGCAAGGGTGAGGACACCATCTCGGTGACCGGCAACGTGCTGCGCGATTATCTGACCGACCTGTTCCCGATCATGGAACTGGGCACCAGCGCCAAGATGCTCTCCATCGTGCCGCTGATGGCCGGTGGTGGCCTGTTCGAGACCGGTGCCGGTGGTTCGGCGCCCAAGCACGTGCAGCAGTTCGTGGAAGAGGATTACCTGCGCTGGGATTCGCTGGGTGAGTTCCTCGCGCTGGCGGCCTCGCTGGAGCACCTGGGCAACCGTTACGACAACGCCGGTGCGACCGTGCTGGCCAAGACCCTGGACCAGGCCAACGGCCAGTTCCTGGACAACGACAAGTCGCCGTCGCGCAAGCTCGGTGGCATCGACAACCGCGGCAGCCACTTCTACATCGCGCTGTACTGGGCCCAGGCCCTGGCCGCGCAGGACGACGATGCCGCGCTGAAGGCCCGTTTCGCTCCGCTGGCCAAGGCCCTGGCCGAGAACGAGCAGGCCATCGTTGGCGAGTTGGCGGCGGTGCAAGGCAAGGCGGTCGACATCGGCGGTTACTACCGTCCGGACGTGGCCAAGGCCAGCGCTGCGATGCGGCCGAGCAGCACCTTCAACAGCGCGCTGTCTGCGCTGTAACGAAGCGGTCCCGCCGCTGCGGTGATCGATGAAGAACCCGCGCTTCGGCGCGGGTTTTTTTGTGAGTGATTGGTTCTGATCGGGCGGCCGGTCACTGGCGGCGGGGACGGCGGCCAAGCTGGGCCGAAAGGTGGGCGATTTCCGCATTCAGCGCAGTCTGCTGCTCTGCGGCCATCAAACGCAGGAGGACGGTGGCATCTGTCTCCATGCAGGCACCCGTGCTGAAGCACAGCACATCCATCAATTCACTTCCCACCCCGCAGGCAAGTCCACGTTCGCAGGCGGTAATCTGCCACGCCAATCCAGTGATGAGCGGATCTCCATCCGCGGCGCCCGTCGCAGCGGTTGCTTGAGCAAGAGACCCCAGGTACGCCATTGCCGTCACGTCGTCGGCCGCAATGACCTGTTCCATCAACTGGACATACTCCGTCGGCGTGAGAGGTGCCGTAGCTGTCTGTCGAAGACGCAACCACAGCTGTGAAGCAAGATCACCCTGGCGCGCGGCCTGCTCCCTCCATGCCAGCATGGCCTCAAGTGGAATCACCTGACCGCCATCCACACCGCCACACTGCGCGAAAACACGTTCGCCGGTCAGGCGCATCTGCTGCCCTGCATCCGGATCCGGATGCAACCTGGCCGTGCTTTCGACGCCCTCGAGATAGGACGCACGCCGGAGGTTCACCAGAAAACACTTCTCGTACAGTTCGGCCAACCGGCGCTGCGCGTTGACGTCTCCGCGTTCGGCCGCAGCGCTGACACCTTCGAACTCGTTGCGGGTGTCATCTTCGAAGCCGGCCGACAGCGGTCCAGACTCCAGGGCATGAGGGACCGGAGCGACAGCCTCCGCGGACAGTGCGGTTGTCGATGAAGGTCTGGTCATGGTCTGCGATACCCGTGGCCGGTCACGTTGGCCCGAATACACGGCCACCAATACTGCCGCCAGCAACACGGCGCCCACCCACACGGTCCTGCGACGGCCTGTCGTCATCACTTTCCCTGTTCGAAGGTTCATGGGGCGACTCTACCCCGGAACCCGCATGCACCGGCGCCGGCTGGGCAAGCGCCCATTGGCTGCCGTATGGTGGCAGCAGGTCCTGTGGAAGTGGATGCATGCACGGTCGCTGTTCCTGCCAGAGCTTTCCATGCCCCGCCGGGGGCGCCGCATGAGCGCAACGCCGGATGCGCTCGCGCGGTTGATCCGCGATGGGTTCGAGGATTACCACGCGCGCTTCGCGGCGATCTCGCGGCGTGCGCGGCAGCGCTTCGAACGGCGCGACTGGGCCGGTGCACGGCAGGACGCCGTGGAGCGCATCGGGCTGTACGACCGGTGCATCGCCGAGACCGTGGATGCATTGCGCCGTGCAGCCGGTGAGCGCATCGGCGAGCGCGCGCTGTGGCTGAAGGTACGTGGCGCCTACGCCGCGCTGCTGGTCGGCTTGATCGATGCCGAGCTGTACAAGACCTTCTACAACACACTGGCGCGCCGGCTGTTCGCCACCCGTGGCGTAGACGGGGCGATCGAGTTCATGGCGATGGATGTTGAACCCTCCGACGCCATCACCCATCCGGTCGCGCGGCACAGCTACACCTTGTCTTCCACGCGCCCGGCCGATGCCTTCATGCGTGTACTGGGGGACTATCGCTTCGATGTGCCGTACGCGCACCAGCTGCGCTGCGCCGCTGCGATCGCGGTGCGGCTGCAGGACGATCTGGCGCACTGGGGCGACTACCCGGTGCGCAGCGTTGAGCTGCTCGACACCGTGTTCTATCGCGAGCGTCGGGCCTATCTGGTGGGGCGCGTATTCGGTGAGCATCGCTTCTCGCCCTGCGTGATCGCGCTGGTCCATGACGAGCGCGGCCTGCGCGTGGATGCGGTGTTGACCCGGCGCCGTGATGTCGCGCATCTGTTCGGCGTCTCGCGCAGCTATTTCCAGGCCGATCTGGCCACGGTAGGCGATGCGGTGGTGTTCCTGCGCAGCCTGCTGCCGGGCAAGCCGGTCGATGAGATCTACACCGTGCTCGGGCGTGCCAAGCAGGGCAAGACCGAACGCTATCGCACCTTTTTCCGTCACTTCCAGGAACAGCCGGGCGAGCAGCTGGTGCATGCCGACGGCACGCCCGGCATGGTCATGGCGGTGTTCACCCTGCCCAGCTATCCGCTGGTGTTCAAGCTGATCCGGGACCGCTTCGCCTGGCCGAAAACCATGACCCGGCACCAGGTCGAAGAGAAGTACGCCCTGGTGTTCAACCTGGACCGCGTTGGTCGGCTGCTCGATGCGCAGCCCTATCGGCACCTGCGTTTCCCGCGGGCGCGTTTCTCCGCAGCGTTGCGTGAGGAACTGCTGACCCAGTGCGCCAGCGGTGTGCGCGAGGACGGCGACGAACTGGTGATCGCACTATGCTACGTGCAGCGGCGTTTCCGTCCGCTCAACCTGTACCTGCGTGAGCAGACCGCCGAGGCACGTCGCGTCGCCGCGCTTGATTACGCGCAGGCGATCACCGACATGGCGCGCAACAACATCTTTCCTGGCGATATGTTGCCGAAGAACTTTGGTGTGTCACGCCACGGGCGCGCGGTGTTCTACGATTACGACGAGCTGTGCCTGGTCACCGAGTGCACCTTCCGTGCATGGCCGACGCCGCGCAATGAGGAGGAAGCGCTGGCTGATGAACCCTGGTTCGAAATCGGCCCGCGTGACGTGTTTCCGGAGCGGTTCTGGATGTTCATGGGGCTGCCGGCGCCCGAGTTGGCGGCCGTGCGCGAACATTTCGGCCATCTGTTGGATCCCGTGTGGTGGCAACAGCTGCAGGCAGGTTTTGCCAGCGGTGACTTTCCGGACACGCCGCCGTATGCCGGCGCGCTGCGGCTGGCTTGATTGTCCACAGGAACGCCGCTGCGCTACGCTGTCAGGTATCCACAAGGAGATAGTGCGATGCGTTGTTCCCCTATTCTTGCCCTGGCATTGGCCTTCAGCGGCGTGGGCATGGTCGTGGTCCCCGATGCGGACGCACAGACCAAGCGCGAGGTGCGCGAGCAGGCCGAAGCCAGCATGGTACTTACCGGCGAGATCGATATCGGTACCGAAGGCCAGGTCGAAGCGTTCCGTCTCGACAAGCCGGACCAGGTGGACGAGGGAATCGTCCGGTTCGTCGAACGTGCGGTGCACACCTGGCGCTTCGAGCCGGTGCGGCGCGAGGGCCGCGCCGTCAAGGCGCGTGCGCCGGCCAGCATCCGCCTGGGGGCAAAGAACAACCCGGATGGCACGGGCCAGGTCACCCTGCTGGCGGCGAGTTTCGACACGTACGACCCAACCGATACCAGCAGCGTGACCGGCAGGAAGCTGTCGCGGCCGGCGTATCCGGAGGACGTGTTCAATGCAGGGGGACGCGGTGACGTGATCCTGCTGATCCAGGTCGGGCGCGATGGCAACGCCCTGGACGTGGCGACCGAGCAGGTCAACCTGCGTGTGATCGCCAATGAGGCGAACATGCGGAAGATGCGTGACAAGCTGTCGCGGGTAGCGATGGGTGCTGCGCGCAAATGGACGTTCAGGATTCCGACCACGGGCGAGTACAGGAATGAAGCCAGCTGGACCATCCGGGTGCCGGTACGCTTCTCCTTTGGAGATGACGCCGAGCGCTACGGTCGCTGGGATGCCTATATTCCCGGCCCGCGCCAACAGGCGCCGTGGCGCAGGGACATGGACATGGCGGCCGATGGCAAGGCCGATATGCTGCCGTCCGGCGGGGTGTTCATGGCCGATGCCGCCGGCAAGGGGCCGACCCTGTTGACGCCGCTGGGTGGCTGACCCTGCATGCCGGCCCCAATGGGTAGGCTGTCGGTACCGATGACGATGAATGGCACAAGGAGAAACAACGCGATGGACATCATCAAAGCAATCGTCGTGGCACTGGTGCTGGCAACAGCGCCAGCGCACGCGGCCAAGCCGTCGGCCGATGTGCCGGTGGAAATGGGCATGCGGGTCGAGGGCACCCTCGCCATTGGCGACGACGGCCGCATCACTGCGCTGGAGATCGACAAGCAGGACCTGCTTCCGGAGGCAGTGGCCACGCTGGTGCGCGACACTGTGAAGAACTGGGAATTCGAGCCGAATGTGCGTGACGGCGCCCCGGTACCGATGGATGCGCGGATGACCGTACGTGTCGTTGCCCAGCCGGGTGCGAACGATACCTTCAACGTGCGGCTGATCAGTGCACATTTCGATGGCGCCCGGAAGGATGCCTCGGGACGGGAAATCAAATCCAAGGTGCGTACGCCACCGCCGCGCTACCCCGCCGAAGTGTTCCGCGTGGGGGGGCAGGGCACCGTGTACCTCGCCCTGAAGGTTGACCGGGAAGGGCGTGTGGTCGACCAGGTTGCCGAGCAGGTGAATCTGAGAAGCACGGGGACGGCAGCCCAGATGGATCTCATCCGCAGTCGCCTGAGCAAGGCATCGCTGGACGCCGCGCGCAAGTGGCGCTTTCCGCTGAGCGCGGAGGACGCCAGCCTGGAGGCGCCGTTCCGCACCTACCGCGTGCCGGTCAGCTTTGCGATCGACACCGCCATGCCTGATGACCTGGCGCGATGGCGCGCTTACATTCCAGGACCACGCAACGCCATCCCGTGGTCCACACGCCCGGAGAGTGCCGGCTTCTCGCCGGATCTGCTGACCGACGGCTCGGCTACGTTGGCCGGCGCCCCCAACGCGCCGCGCCTGCGCACCCCGCTGGGCAGCTGAGCCTGACTGGATCGCGGGTGGGCTGCCCCGCGATCCTCGTCTCAACCGACGCTTGGGCTGTCGGGCTGCGGGTACACCACGGTGCGGTTGCGGCCCTGTTCCTTGGCCATGTACAGCGCCTTGTCGGCCAGCCTCAGCGCCTGCTGCGGATCATCGTGAAAGGTCGGGTAGTGGGCCACGCCCAGCGACACGGTGACCGTGCCGACCTGCTCGAACACTTCGGCCGCCACCTGGATGCGCAGGCGCTCGGCCACCTGCGCGGCATTGAGGGCATCGATGCCCGGCAACAGGATCAGGAACTCCTCACCGCCGTTGCGGCAGAGCAGATCGGTGTCGCGTGAGCCATCGCGCATCAACTGCGCGATACGCAGAATCACGGCATCGCCGACCGCATGACCGAAGCGGTCGTTGATGCTCTTGAAGCGGTCGATGTCCAGCGCGATGATCCCGAACGGCTGGCCGCGTGCCTGCCAGTCTTCCAGCCCCTGCTGCAGGCCGCGCCGGTTCTGCAGGCCGGTAAGGGGATCGGTCATGCTGGCGCGGTTGAGCTTGCCGATGCGGTCCTGCAGCAGGTTGAAGCTGTACAGCAGGGCGGTTTTGAGCTGGGCGACTTCGTAGTACCAGGCGCGGATACCGGTGACGTGGCGGATCGCGATGCCGGTGTCGCGGTTCTGCACGTTGCGCGCCAGCTGCCATAGCGGCAGCGAGATGCGCCGCGCGAACCACCAGGTGATCAGCAGCGACAGAATGCCCAGCGGAATCGCATTCCAGATCACCGCCGACATCAGCTTGGACAGTGAGGCCAGCGTGGCGGTGGTCGGCCGCTGGGCCACCACGCCCCAGCCGACGCTCGGCACCGGCGCGTACCCGGCCAGCATCTGCACGCCGTGACTGTTGCGTACCTGCTGCGCGCCGGAGTGGCCTCGGGTCACCGCCTGCACGGCCGGGTTCTCCAGCGCGAACTGGCCGACCCGGTCCTGTTCGATGTGGTACAGGATGCGACCGTTGCGGTCGACGACGTACAGGTAGGACCCATCGCGGTAATAGTGCTTGCCCAGCAGCGATTGCAGGATGCTGCGTTGGCGCAGGTAGATCGTGCCGCTGACATAGCCCTGGTACCTCCCCTGCGCGGAGAAGATCGGATGCGAAATCGCCACCACCAGGCGCCCGGTCGCGGCCTGGTAGGGGTCGCTGATGAATGGCACGCGGCGCTCCAGCGCATCGCGGTTGCCGGCGCTCTTGAGCAGCACGCCCTGCAGGGCCAGGCTCTGCGGGGAGGTCGCCAGCACGGTACCGCCGGCATCCACGATCAGCACCGAGTTGAAGCTGTTGGTCTGCAGCTGCAGGCGTGCGGCTTCTGCTTCCAGTTCACTGCGATCATGCACACGCTGGCCGAGCAGGGTGGCGCTGTAGGCCACCTGCTGCTGCGCTGACAGAACGAAGTTCTGGGTCGACTCGGCCAGCTTGCTGGCATACACGCGGTTGGCTTCCAGCGTATTGCCGATCAGCTGCTCGCGCTGCACGCGGTAGCTGGCATGCAGGGTATTGGCCAACGCGATGAGCGCGCTGAGCAGGGCCAGGGCAAGGATCAACTTGCCCAGGTTCAGACGGGTGGACAACGGACGCATGCGGTTCACGGGCAGCAGGGTGCAGCACCAACCGGAACATGCGGATGGAACGGCAGCAGCGAAACAGTCAGGAGCGCACGACCCCGCCCCCGGGCGGTCAACAACTCGTTGGGCGGCGATTATTGCGGATTACACCCCCCCGTGGGTGAAGTCGGCGCCGCCGTGGTGGCCCGTTCAGCGCTCCAGGCGCTTGCGCAGCACGCCGCGCAGATGATCGGCACCGGCCTGGTCGAGCGGGCCGAGCACGCCGCGGACCGGTTCGGGAATATGCGCGGCGGTGTGATCACCGGCCTCGAAGACGTAGTGCTGGAACATCGCCTGCCAGTGCGCACGCTGTGCCGGTGGCAGATCGCGGATGGCCAGCAGCGAGAGCATCAGCGCGTTCATCGGCGCATCCCGCCACGCCGGCACCGGCCGCCACCAGTAATTGACCAGGACATTGAACGACTCCAGCCCCTCCATGTGGTGCCACCACAACGAAGGGATGAACACCGCATCGCCCGGCCCCAGTTCGGCCACCTGCGCGTGGGCCAGCGCTTCGCTGAAGCGCGGGAAGCGTGCCAGGTCCGGTGCGGCGAAGTCGACCAGGCTGACGGCCTGCCCAGCCGGCGTGAAGTCCAGTGGCCCGATATAGAGATTGCTCACCTGGGCCGGCGGGAACAGGGTGACCCGGCGGCGGCCGGCGGCCACGCAGGCCAGGTTGTCCGGCACGTCCTGGTGCGCGGCGATACGCGAGCGGTTGCCGATCCAGATACTGGCCAGCGGATCGTCCACGCCGAGCGCAAGTGCATTGGCCTGGCGGAAGCCGGGCAGGAAACTGTCCAGGGTGGTCGAGGCGACGTAGATCGATGGCGGCGTCGGCGCGGTGGCGTACTTGAGCAGGGTGTCGAGCACGACCTTCAACGGAATCTGCTCGCGGCGGAAATTGAAGCCGCTCATGTCGGCGTTGTAGAACACACGCCCCTTGGCCTCCGGCGGCGCCGTGGTAGCGGTGACCGGCATCGTGCCGTGGTCGAACTGTTTGAGGTGGGCGACCGCCGCCTGTGTGGACTGTGTTGCCGCGCTGACCAGCGGCCACTGCGCCACCAGCCCCCGGATCACTTTCGGTGTCGTCCAGCCGGCCAACTGCGTGTGCAGCTGCGCCGGATCCAGATCATGCAGTTCCTCGATCGGGCCGGGCATGGCGGACATCGGCTTCCTGGTAGCAGAGGCGGGTGGCGCCCACGGTAGCGCGGGGGTGGGGGAAGCGAAAGGCCGCGGGGTGAGCGCGGCCTTCCGGTGCTGCAGAGGAGTGCGGCTGCCTCAGAACTTGTAGCGCACGCCGAACATGTAACGCGGGCCGGTCTGGGTGGCGTAGCGCAGCATGTTGGAATGGCGCGCGTAGGTGCGCATGGTCTCGTCGGTCAGGTTGATCGCCTCCAGGCTCAGCGTCAGCTGGTCGCTGACTGCGTAGCTGATGTTGAGATCGAGCTGGCCGTAGGCTTCGGTGTAGTTCGGGTTGGGTCCCTGGCCGCCGATGCCGTTGAGGAACTTGTCGCGCCAGTTGTAGGCCGCACGGACCTGCCAGGCATTCTTTTCATAGAACGCCACGAGGTTGGCCGAGTCGCTCAAGCCGATCATCGGGTACTGGTCGCCCAGGCTGTAGTTATCGAAGGTCAGGCCGGACTTCACCTTGGTGTAGTTGGCCGCCAGGCCGAAGCCGGATTGGCCGAACAGGTGCTGCACCGCCAGCTCCCAACCGTCCAGATGGTCGGAGTGCTGGTTGGCCGGCACGGTGGTGTCGAACCCGGCCACCGGGTCGCCCGGCTGGCCGACGATGGTGCCGGTCATCTGCCCGGCCGAATTGCGGCCGGTGTAGGTCACGCCCGGGTCGCCGGCATGGTTGGTGAAAATGTAATCGCGGATGCAGGGCATGTCGGTGGCGCCGCAGCCCGACCCCAGCGCCTCGTTCCAGTACGCGCCGCCGACCGGCGTGTGCAGGGTGCCGGTGTTCTCGCGCACGATGGTGTTGCTGATGAAGTTCTTGATGTTCTTACGGAAGAAGCCGACCGAGGCGTAGCTGGATTCCCCGTAGTACCACTCCAGCGACAGGTCGAAGTTGTCCGACACCAGCGGCTCCAGCCCCGGGTTGCCGCGCGAGCCGGTACCGCCCTGGGTGCGCACGATGTCGTCCACCCGCGAGCCGCTCTGGATCTGCGTCCAGCCGGGCCGGCCGATGCTGCGGCTGTAGCTGCCACGCAGCGCCAGCGCCTCGTTGATGTCCAGCTTCAGATCGAGGTTGGGCAGCACGTAGTTGTACTTGCCGGTGCCGCCGACGAACGTACCGTTGGCGTCGTAGGTCACATTGAACTCGTTGGCCGAGCCCCAGCTGATCCCGGTCGGCAGGCGGACCAGCGCCTGCGATTCCACCTCGGTCTGCTCGTAGCGCACACCGGCGGCCACGTGCAGCGGCATCGACCACTCGAACGTCGTGCGGTACTGCGCGTAGGCGCTCTTGGATTTCTCCGTGGTGCGGATGTCCTCGGAGTACTCGGTCGGCGCGACATAGCAGGTCGGGCAGGCCGGTTCGGCGTCGGTGGCGACCCCGGCAGCCTGCGCACGCAGGCGGTCGAAATCGAACACCAGGAAGCGGCCGGTCATGCGCGGATCGTTGTGGCCGGAGAACGCCTTGAAGTAGCGGCTCATGTCATCGGCGTACCAGATGTTGTCATCGTAGTCCGTCGGATTGCCCAGGCCACCCCAGCTGTTGCGCTGCATGATCGCCGAGGCCGAGCGGTTTTCCACCTGGGTGTAGCCGACGCCGAAATCCAACGCCGAGTAGTCGGCGAATTTGAACGTACCGCGGCCCTGGTACTGCTCGACCTTGGACTTGTTGTAGCTGTTCTGGAAGACCGAGCCGGTGACCAGCGCATCGGAGGCCTGCACGCCGCCCGGCGGCAGGTCCATGTGGATGATCGGCAGGTCGCCGCTGTAGTCCACGGTGGTGGTGCCGCGCACGAACGCGGCCACGCCGAGCACGCCGGCCGAGCCGTAGGGGCCGTCCGGCTGCGACTCGGCGGTGGAGTTGTGCATATCGAAGGACAGATCCAGCGCGTCGTTGACTTCCCAATCGACATTGAAGCCCAGCGAGTCCATCGAGTTCTTGGTGGCCAGCTTCATGCCACCCATCGAGACGTCCGAGCCGGTCATGTCTTCGCTGTAGATGATCGGTGCTGCGATCGGGCCGTTGGTCCAGGTGCTGTCGCCCGGGCCGTAGTTGAACCATACCGACAGCTCGCTGCGCTGCTGCTGCACCTTGTTCTCGACGAAGGTGTAGTCGAGCGTGGTGGTGATGTTGTCGGCCGGCTTCCACTGGAACGTGGCCTGGCCGTTGGTGCGCTGGCGCTGTACGCCATTGACGTTGTACGCCGTGTTCTGCGGGCGGCCGTAGATATCGTCGGGATCCGGACGGTTGGTGATGCGGTCCGAATAGCCCTGACCCGGCAGCGGCAATGCACGCCAGTCGGTGGCTTCGTTGCCCCGGAAGGTCGCCCAGCCTTCGGCCACGGTGGCCTGGTTGAAGCCGGAGTCGCGTTCCTGGTGGCTGGCGCTCAGCGCCACGCCGAAGCGGCCATCGGCATAGGTCTGGCTGAAGATGCCGGACAGCTCACCGGTCACTTTCGAGCCCTGCAGCGTGCGCGGCAGGTTGTCGTTGGAGGAATCGTTGACCGCCTTCAGGCCGAGGCTGATCACCGGTTCGGACTCCAGCGGGCGCATCGTCTTGATGTTGATCGTCGCGCCGATGCCACCGGCCGGATTGTCGGCACGGCCGGTCTTGTAGACCTCCACCGCCGACACCGATTCGGCGGCCAGGTTGGCGAAATCGAACGAGCGCGAGCTGTTCAGGCCGGCGCCGCCGGCGCCGAGGTTGGAGGCTGGCATCTGCCGCCCGTTGAGCAGCACCAGGTTGTAGTCCGGGCCGATGCCGCGCACGGTGACTTTGGAGCCTTCGCCACTGGCGGTGCGGTCGATCGAGACGCCGCTGATGCGCTGCAGCGATTCGGCCAGGTTGGTATCCGGGAACTTGCCGATGTCTTCGGCAACGATGCCGTCGACCACACCCTGGCTGTCGCGCTTGAGGTTCATCGACGAGGTGAGGCTGCCACGGATACCGGTGACCTGCACCGTATCGAGCGTGGTGGGATCGACGCCATCGGGGGCCGTCGTGGTGGTCTCTCGGGCCGCGGGATCCTGTGCCCAGGCCGGGCCGGCCAGGACAGCGAGAAGTGCGGAGGTGAGCATCGCCTTGCGGGGTACGGCCTTGTACGTCTTCATGATGATCCCTCCCCAGGGAATTCGATCGTGGCGGTTCTGCGTTGTGTCGGCGCGGGTTCCAGTGCGCACGGCCCGGATTGGAGCCATGGTTGACAGCGTTGTCAACAAACGCACGTGGCGATGCGCTTGCGGCCGTCGCCGAGCTGTGTCGTGCGTTGCAGTCGGGACGGCCGCGCGCGCGGCGGAAACACTGCAGCACGGGCGTTGTAGCCCGATTCTTCAGGGACGTGGGCCGTCGGACTGGCGATGCTGATCTGTTGTGCAGTGCAGAACGAAACTGCGCGAAGGCATTCGGGCGCATGCACCGCAGCATCCGCCGACCGCTGGATTTGATTGCTGACAGCGCTGGACAATCGCGGTCCAAGCAGGTTCCATGTCTGGCCGCCGACTGGCCGGCACTCCCAATCTGGAAGGACATGCAATGGACACTCCTGCTGCCGTCCGCGGACAACATGTGCAAAGTAATGGCGTTGCACTGGCCGTGGTCACCGCCATCTTTTTCATGTGGGGCTTCCTCACCTGCCTCAACGACATCCTGATCCCGCACCTCAAGGCGGCGTTCGCCCTGACCTGGGTGCAGGCGATGCTGGTCCAGTTCACCTTCTTTGGTGCGTACTTCCTGATGTCGCTCCCCGCCGGGCGGCTGGTCGCGGCGGTGGGCTACAAGCGCGGCATCGTGGCCGGGTTGGCCATTGCCGGCGTGGGCGCGTTGCTGTTCTGGCCGGCCGCGCAGGCGCATGTGTACGGCCTGTTCCTCGGCGCGCTGTTCGTGCTGGCCACCGGCATCACTGTGCTGCAGGTCGCCGCCAATCCCTACGTTGCGCTGCTCGGGCCGGAACAGACCAGTTCCAGCCGGCTGACGTTGGCGCAATCGATGAATGCGCTGGGCACCACCATCGCGCCGCTGTTCGGTGGCCTGCTGATCCTCTCGGCCGCGCCGCGCACGGCCGATGAGCTGGCGCTGCTGCCGCACGCTGAGGCGCTCGCGTATCGCGCTGCTGAAGCGCAATCGGTGCAGGTGCCGTACTTCGGCCTGGCAGTGGCGCTGTTCGTGCTCGCGGTGGCGATCTGGATGTTCCGCCTGCCGGCCATTCCCGGCGTGGAAGGCGAGGCTGCCACCGGCAGGGGCCGCCTGCGCGATGCGCTGCGCCACCGCCACCTGCGCTATGGCGTGCTGGCGATCTTCTTCTATGTGGGTGCGGAAGTCTCGATCGGCAGCGTGCTGGTCAACTTCCTCTCGATGCCGGGTATCGGTGAGGGGCTGACCGAGCAGGAAGCCACGCGTTACGTGTCCTTGTACTGGGGCGGTGCGCTGGTCGGGCGTCTGCTCGGTGCGGCATTGCTGACCCGTCTGGATCCGCGCCGCATGCTGGGGGTCTTTGCGTTGATCGTCATGGCCCTGCTGACGGTGACGATGCTGGGCAGCGGCAACCTGGCCAAGTGGAGCGTGGTCAGCATCGGCCTGTTCAACTCGATCATGTTCCCGACCATCTTCGCGCTGGCGATTGCCCGCCTCGGTACGCTGACCGGCCAGGCATCGAGCCTGCTGGTGATGGCGATCGTCGGTGGGGCGGTGATCCCGCTGGCGATGGGTTGGCTGGCCGACCACCATGGGCTGCAGGTGTCCTTCCTGCTGCCAATGCTGTGCTACGTGTTCATTGCGTTCTACGCGTGGCGCGGTTCGCGCCACAGCGGCTGAGGCAGGCGGTCAGCGGCGACGCGGTGGGTGCGTGGACTCGCGTACCAGCACCGCGTGATCGACGGTGATCATGGTGCCGGCTTCCGGCGAGCGGATGTGATCGATCAACTGTTCGGTGGCCAGCCGCCCCATGGCGGCGGTGGGCTGCCGCACCGTGGTCAGCGCCGGGTAGATGTGCCCGGCGATCGGGGTGTCATCGAAGCCGCAGACCGACAGGTCCCGGGGAATGCGCAGGCCGCGTTGGCCGGCGACGCGGAATACGGCGGCGGCCATGTCGTCGTTGGCGGCGAAGATCGCCGTGGGTGGCTCTGCCAGATCCAACAATGCGTTGGCCGCATCGATGCCGGATTCGAACGAGAACTGGCCGTTGACCACCAGCGCCGGGTCGTACTCGATACCGTACTGGCGCAGCGCCTGGCGATAGCCGGCGTGGCGCCACTGGCAGGCGCCGTGCGCGCGCGGGCCCTTGATGTGGCCGATGCGGCGATGGCCCTGCGCGACCAGATGGCCGATCAGTTCGACCACCGCCGTGGTCTCGTCCATGCGCACGCCGATGCAGCCTTCGGGGTGCCGCGGCGCAATGGAGGCATACGGAATGTCGTGTTCTTCCAGATAGGCCAGCACCACGGCGTCGTCGGTCAGTGGCGGGATCAGCACCACCCCGTCGGGGCGCGAATTTTCGAACAGCGCGGCCAGATCGGGCAGCGTGCGGCGCGCCGTGCCGACCGGGCCCAGGATCAGGTTGTAGTGGTTGGCGTGGCACGCCTCCAGCATCCCGTTCTGGATTTCCATCAGGTAATTGCGCGAGGGGTTGTTGTAGACCAGCGCCAGCGCATACGAGCGCTGGCCGGCCAGGCTGCGCGCCGAGAGATTGGGCTTGTAGCCGAGGCGGGCCACCGCGGCCAGCACGCGATCGCGGGTTTCCGCGCGCACGTTGGGCTCGTTGTTGAGCACGCGGGACACCGTCTTGATCGATACACCCGCAACGGCGGCGACATCCTCGATACGACTACGCATGGTGCGGGGGTTCCTCTTGGAGGGGCGGGCGGGCAGATGCCGATGGTAGTGCGCGTGTGTCACATCGATGTTGCCGATGCAGGCGGATGTTGCCATGCCGGCGACGTGCGTGGCGGGTTCGTGTTTTTCCATGCCGCGATGCAGCAGTTCACGGGAGGGGCGGATACGCGCTGCGCCGGCGATCCCTGCTGCAGCGGGGCTTCGGTCGCCACCCTGCCCGCAGGCGGTTGACAGCGTTGCCATGGGCTTATATGACAGCGCTGTCAGACAGGGGCGCTGACCGACGCAGTATCGCTAGCCCGCCGGCCATCGACATCGCAGCGCGAGCGGTGCCCGGCTGCGGTCGCGCCCGTCCCGTTCGCGCGTATTTCATCAGAGGAAGATGTCCAGTGACCAGCTCCAACAAGACGATTCTCGCCACCTGCCTGTTGGCCGCGCTGGCCTCGACGGCCGGTGCCGCACCGGCCACCGGTGAACGCCTGCAGGACTGGCCCCACGTGACCAGCGCGATCGGGCCGGATGCCGCACTGGAGGCGCGCGTGCGGGAGATCGTGGCGCAGATGACGCTGGCGCAGAAGGTGGGTCAGATGACCCAGCCCGAGATCAAGATGATCACGCCTGATGAGGTCCGCCAGTACTACATCGGCTCGGTTCTCAATGGTGGCGGCTCCTGGCCGGGCATGGACAAGCACGCCACGGTGGCGCAGTGGCTGCAGCTGGCCGATGCGTACCGCGCGGCCTCGTTGGCCACCGATGCACGCACGCCGGTCCCGGTGATCTGGGGCACCGATGCGGTGCACGGCCACAACAACGTGTACGGCGCCACGCTGTTCCCGCACAACATCGGCCTGGGCGCGACCGGCGATGCCGCCCTGATCGAGCGGATCGGCCAGGCCACCGCCCACGCGGTGCGCGCGACGGGTATCGACTGGGTGTTCGCGCCGACCCTGGCGGTGGCGCACGATCCACGCTGGGGCCGCACCTACGAAAGCTACTCCTCCGACCCACACGTGATCCGCGCATTCGCCCAGGCCTACGTCAAGGGCGCGCAGGGACGCTTCGGCGATGACGGTAACGTGGTCGCGACTGCCAAGCACTACATCGGCGATGGCGCGACCGACAACGGCCGCGACCAGGGCGAGGCGCTGGTCGACAAGGCCACGATGATCAACGTGCACGGGCAGGGCTACTACGGTGCACTCGGCGAAGGCGTGCAGACGGTGATGGCCTCGTTCAACAGCTGGAACGACCGCAGTGGCGGCGTCGACTACGGCAAGATGCACGGCAACAAAGCCCTGCTGACCGGTGCGCTGAAAGAGAAGATGGGCTTCGACGGTTTCGTCGTCTCCGACTGGAACGGCATTGCCCAGGTGCCGGGGTGCCGCAACGACAGCTGCGCGCAGGCGATCAACGCCGGCATCGACATGGTGATGGTGCCCGACGACTGGAAAGCGTTCATCGCCAACACCATGGCCCAGGTGGAGCGCGGGGAGATCCCGCTGGCGCGCATCGATGATGCGGTCACCCGCATCCTGCGCGTGAAGCTGCGTGCGGGCCTGTTCGATCACAAGCCGTCGGACAGCCGCTATGCCGGTGATGCCGCAGCCGTGCAGCACCGTGAGCTGGCGCGCCAGGCGGTGCGCGAGTCGCTGGTGCTGCTCAAGAACGATGCCAAGGTACTGCCGCTGCGCCGCGATGCACGCGTCATGGTGGTCGGCAAGAGTGCCGACGACCTGTCTGATCAGTCCGGCGGCTGGTCGCTGACCTGGCAGGGGACCGAGAACCGCAATGCCGATTTCCCCCACGCCGATTCGGTGCTGGGGGCGTTGCGCGCCGAGCTGGGCACGCAGAACGTTGCCTACAGCGCCGATGCCACCGCGCTGGATCCCACCCGGTTCGATGTGGTCGTGGCGGTGATTGGCGAGACGCCGTACGCCGAGACCAACGGCGACATTCTGGCCTCTGATTCGGTCAGCCACAGCCGCGCCTATCCGCAGGATCTGGCGGTGCTGCGCGCGGCCCAGGCCAGCGGCAAGCCGGTGGTGACCGTGTACTTCTCCGGGCGGCCGATGTACACCAACGACCTGCTCAACCAATCGCAGGCCTTCGTGGCGGCGTGGCTGCCGGGCACCGAGGGCAAGGGCATCACCGATGTGCTGGTGGCCGGCAAGGATGGCAAGCCCGTGCATGATTTCCGCGGGCGCCTGAGCTTCCCGTGGCCGGGCGTTCCGTGCCCGGCGCCGATCGACCGCCCGGATCCGAAGCAGCCGCCGCTGTTCGCGCTGGGCCACGGCTTGAGCTATCGCACGCCGGGCAAGGTGGCGCGCCTGCCCGAAGCCAACCCGGACAACTGTGGCGAAGTGACCACCCTGCCGATCTTCAACCGTGCCGACACGCCGCCGTTCGCGCTGCATGTAGCGGCCGGCGGCGCGACCCAGCCGCTGGGCAACGATCTCAACGCGACGCTGCGCTGGCCGACCGCCGCGCCGGTGGTGCAGGTGCGCACCGTGCAGATCAACACCCAGCAGGACGCCAAGGAAGTCACCTGGCTGGCACCGGCGCAACTGCTGGCACGCAGCAGTTCGCGTCGCAACCTCGGCGCGCTGGCGCGCACTCAGGGCGCCCTGCAGTTCGACGTGCAGCTGGTGCATCGCCCGGCCTCGCCGGTAAAGGTCACCATGCAGTGCGGTACGGGGTGCGAGGGGGGCGTGGACATCGCGCCATTGCTCGCCACGCTCGCGCCGGGGCAGAAGCAGACCGTGACCGTGCCGTTGGCGTGCTTTGCCAGGCAGGGGGTGGATCTGGGTGCTGTGGAAGCCCCGTTCGTGGTGACCGCGGACAAGCCGTTCGCGGCGTCGTTCACCCAGGTGCGGGTGTCGACCAACAGTGCCGGGGGGGAGGGGGCGGTGGCCTGCCCTTGAGTCTGGCAATAGAAAAAGCCCCGCAATGCGGGGCTTTTTCCTGTCCGGATGATGCGCCGATCAGCGCTTCATCGAACCGAAGAACTCGTCGTTGGACTTGGTGTTCTTCATCTTGTCGAGCAGGAATTCCATCGCGGCCATTTCATCCATCGGATGCAGCAGCTTGCGCAGGATCCAGATCTTCTGCAGCAGTTCCGGTTCGATCAGCAGATCTTCGCGGCGGGTACCCGAGCGGTTGATGTCGATCGCCGGGAACACGCGCTTTTCGGAGATGCGACGGCTCAGGTGCACTTCGCTGTTGCCGGTGCCCTTGAACTCTTCGTAGATCACCTCGTCCATCTTGCTGCCGGTATCGACCAGCGCGGTAGCGATGATGGTCAGGCTGCCGCCTTCCTCCACGTTACGCGCCGCGCCGAAGAAGCGCTTCGGGCGGTGCAGGGCGTTGGCATCCACACCACCGGTCAGCACCTTGCCCGAGCTCGGCACCACGTTGTTGTAGGCACGGGCCAGGCGGGTGATCGAGTCGAGCAGGATCACCACGTCCTTCTTGTGCTCGACCAGGCGCTTGGCACGCTCGATCACCATTTCGGCGACCTGCACGTGACGGGCGGCCGGCTCGTCGAAGGTGGAGCTGATGACTTCGCCGCGCACGGTGCGCTGCATTTCGGTCACTTCTTCCGGGCGCTCATCGATCAGCAGCACGATCAGGTGCACGTCCGGATGATTGGTGGTGATCGCCGTGGCCACCTGCTGCATCATCATCGTCTTGCCGGCCTTGGGCTGGGAGACGATCAGCGAACGCTGACCCTTGCCCTGCGGTGCCATGAGATCGAGGATGCGGCCGGTGATGTCTTCGGACGAACCGTTGCCACGTTCCAGGGTGAAGCGCTTGCGCGGGAACAGCGGGGTCAGGTTCTCGAACAGCACCTTGTTCTTGGAGGCTTCCAGCGGCTCACCGTTGATGGTGTCCACGATCGACAGGGCGAAGTAGCGCTCGCCGTCCTTCGGGAAGCGGATGCGGCCGGACAGATGATCGCCGGTACGCAGGTTGAAGCGGCGGATCTGGCTGGGCGAAATGTAGGTATCGTCCGGGCCGGCCAGGTAGCTGGCTTCGGCCGCGCGCAGGAAGCCGAAGCCGTCCGGCAGGATTTCCAGCACGCCATCGGCGGCAACGCCGTCGCCATGACGGGTCAGCACCTTGAGCAGGGCGAAGATCACGTCCTGCTTGCGGGCACGGGCCACGCCTTCGGAGATCTGCAGCTGTTCGGCGATTTCCAGCAGCTTCTGTGCCGGCATGCGCTTGAGGTCACTCAGCGAATAGACCGGGAAGCCTTCGGGCACGTTGGCCTGCTGGCTGCGCACGAACGGCTGCTGTTCGCCGTTGTCCTGGGGCATGCCGTCGTCGTTGTAGCGATCGCCACCGCGGTTGCGGTCACGGCGATTGCGGAAACGGTCGCGGCGGTTGCCTTGGCCCTGACCCTGGCCTTGGCCTTGGTTCTGGCCCTGGCCCTGCTGGTACGGGTTCTGGTGCCGGCCATTCTGGTTGCGCTGGCCACCGTCGCCGGTGTCCTGCTGACCACCGCCCTGCGAGGGCGATGCGTCGCCACCGGCAGAAGCTGCCGGCGCCGATGCCTGCGGGGCTGCCGAAGGAGCAGCAGCCGGCGCCGGCGCGTCAGACGCGGCAGCCAGAGGCAGAGCGGGTTGTGAGGGGGGGGAACCGGCGTCGGCAGCGGTGTTGGCGGCGGCCTTGGCGACGCGCGGCTTGCGCACGCGCTTCTCGGCGGGCGCGTCGGCGCTCCCGGGTTCGGAAGTAGTGATATCGGACAAGTGCTGGATTCCTCGCTAGAAGGTGCGAGCGCCCGGCAGGGCGGCGAACGTTGGGAAAGGATCTGGAAGGAAACTGCGTCCAGAAGATGCGGCGCGCGAATGCGGCCGGATATGCCGACACTAACACCGGCTCGCGGCGGCGCGCAAGCCGGGTGGGGCAGGGTCATTCATGCGGGCGACGGGCCCGCGTGGCAGCCGGACGGTGCCGGCTGCCCGCTGCGATCAGGCCAGGGCCTTGTCGAGCATGCCGGCCAGCTGGGCCTTGCCGACGGCACCGATCTGCTGGGCCTGGACTTCGCCGTCCTTGAACACCAGCAGCATCGGGATCGAGCGCACGTGGTACTTGGCGGCCAGGGCGCGGTTCTGGTCCACGTTGACCTTGGCGATCTTGGCGCGGCCGTTGTAGGCGTCGGCCAGTTCATCCAGCGCCGGGGCGATCATCTTGCAGGGACCACACCATTCGGCCCAGAAATCGACCAGCACCGGTTCCTTGGAATTCAGCACTGCGCTATCAAAGTCGGCGTCGCCGACATGTACAACCTTGTCGCTCATCTTGGTTTCTCGTCTGGTAATGCACCCGGCAGGGCCGGAGGAAGTTGAATTTGGGCAACGCCAACCGGGCGTCACCCTCGTCTGGTGCCTCGTGGCCGCGGGCGGCCAGCGGTGCGTTCGGCGGATGCCTGGACGCTCACGGGGCGCAGTGTACCGCTATCGCCGTGACCGGACAGACGCTGGTTGGAAAGAAGCGTCCCGTGATCGCCCACCTGCGTTATCGCGACGATCCCGGTTGATATGCGGGGGCCAGCACGACGGTTCCAGCCCCGCCCGCCGCGCCGTTCAACCGGCGGCAGGGCGGGTGAATACGAGGTGCAGAGCGCACGCCAGCCGTGCCAACGCGCTGTAATGGCGCGCTGGACGGGCATTCTCACGGGGTCTAGCGACGGGGGATCCCGGTTTGCCGCCGACATTGCGCTAAACTGGGGCATTGCGCGGCGCCCTGGACCCGAGTCCGGCCCCGCCAATCCCGGCGCAGGGGCCGTTTGCGACGGTGCCCCCCAAGATGATGCAAGCCACCCGCACCTCTGCCGGCTGGCCTTACCAAGACGGACTCATGAGCGACAAACCGCTGACCGATTTGACCTTCTCCTCCTTCGAGCTGCATCCGGCCCTGCAGGCCGGCCTTGAAGGAGCCGGATTCACCCGTTGCACGCCCATCCAGGCGCTGACCCTGCCGGTCGCGCTGCCCGGCGGCGACGTCGCCGGCCAGGCCCAGACCGGCACCGGCAAGACCCTGGCCTTCCTGGTCGCCGTGGTGAACCGCCTGCTGACCCGCCCGGCGCTGGCCGACCGCAAGCCGGAAGACCCGCGCGCGCTGATCCTGGCCCCGACCCGCGAACTGGCGATCCAGATCCACAAGGATGCTGTGAAGTTCGGCTCCGACCTCGGCCTGCGCTTTGCGCTGGTCTACGGCGGTGTGGATTACGACAAGCAGCGCGAAATCCTGCAGCAGGGCGTGGACGTGATCATCGCCACCCCCGGCCGCCTGATCGACTACGTCAAGCAGCACAAGGTGGTTTCGCTGCACGCCTGCGAGATCTGCGTGCTCGACGAAGCCGACCGCATGTTCGACCTGGGCTTCATCAAGGACATCCGCTTCCTGCTGCGCCGCATGCCCGAGCGCAGCACGCGCCAGACGCTGCTGTTCAGCGCCACGCTCAGCCATCGCGTGCTGGAGCTGGCCTATGAGCACATGAACGAGCCGCAGAAGCTGGTGGTGGAGAGCGAATCGATCACCGCCGCCCGCGTGCGCCAGCGCATCTATTTCCCGGCCGACGAAGAAAAGATCCCGCTGCTGCTGGGCCTGCTCTCGCGCAGCGAAGGTGCCCGCACCATGGTGTTCGTCAACACCAAGGTGTTCGTCGAGCGCGTGGCGCGTTCGCTGGAAAAGGCCGGCTACCGCGTCGGCGTGCTGTCCGGCGATGTGCCGCAGAAGAAGCGTGAGAGCCTGCTCAACCGCTTCCAGAAGGGCCAGCTGGAAATCCTGGTGGCCACCGATGTCGCCGCCCGCGGCCTGCACATCGACGGCATCAAGTACGTCTACAACTACGATCTGCCGTTCGATGCGGAAGACTACGTGCACCGTATCGGCCGTACCGCGCGCCTGGGCGAAGAAGGCGATGCGATCAGCTTCGCCTGCGAGCGCTACGCGATGGGCCTGCCGGATATCGAGGCCTACATCGAGCAGAAGATCCCGGTCGAGCCGGTCACCAGCGAAATCCTGACCCCGATCCCGCGCGCGCCGCGTGCACCGTCGCCGGAAGGCGAGGGTGATGCCGAGGGCGACGAGAACGAAAGCGTCGGCCAGATCTTCCGCGAAGCACGCGAAGCGCGTGCCGCCGAAGAGCAGCGTCGTGGCGGTGGCAGCAGCCGTGGCGGCAAGCCGGCCGGTGGCCGTGGCGAGCGCCGCGCACCGGGCGAGCGCAGTGCCGATGGCAAGCCGCGTCGCGAGCGCAAGCCGCGCGTGGAAGGCGAGCAGCCGGTCGCTGCCGTCGAGGCCGAGGTCAAGCCGCAGCTGGCCCCGACCGCCGCGCCGTCTGCCGATGGCAGCCCGGCGGTGGAAGGTGAGCGCGCGCCGCGCAAGCGTCGTCGTCGTCGCCACGGCCGTCCGGTCGAAGGTGCCGAGGGCGCGGCAGCCACCGGCCCGGTGACCCCGGTGCAGGTGACCGCCAAGCCGATGCGCGGCACGCCCGCCGCCGATCCGAGCGGGTCCTTCCTGACCCGCCTGGGCCGCAAGATCCGCCGGATGCTGTCCGGCAGCTGATCGGCATTGCCGATCAACGGGTAGCACCCGCCCGTTGGTCGGGTGCTCAACCCCACCTCCACGCCGCCACCCTCGTCCTGCATAATCAGGGAATGAGCGTCCTGCGTTTTGACAATGTCAGCAAACAATATGCCGGCGGCCACCAGGCACTGGTGGACGTCAGCTTCGATGTCGCCCCCGGGGAAATGCTGTTCGTCACCGGCCATTCCGGTGCGGGCAAGAGCACCCTGCTCAAGTTGATCCATCTCGACGAGCGGCCCAGCCGCGGCGCGGTGATCTTCAATGAGCGCAACCTGCTGAAGGTGCGCGGCGGGAGTATCCCGCGGCATCGGCGCGAGGTCGGTGCGGTGTACCAGGACCACCGGCTGCTGATGGACCGCAGCATCGCCGAGAACGTCGCCCTGCCGTTGATCCTGCGCGGCACCCGCCGCAACGAGATCGGCAAGCGCGTGCGCTCGGTGCTCGAACGCATGGGCCTGGGCCATCGCGAGAAAGCCCTGCCTTCGCAGCTGTCGGCCGGTGAGCAGCAGCGCGTGGGCATTGCCCGTGCGATTGTCGGCGAGCCCACGCTGCTGGTCGCCGATGAGCCGACCGGCAATCTCGACCCGACGTTGGCAGCGGAAATCATGGCGTTGTTCGCCGAGCTGCCCGACCGCGGCACCAGCGTGCTGGTGGTCAGCCACGATCTCGCGCTGCTGCGGCGCATGCGCAAACGCGTGCTGATCCTGGACCACGGCCGTCTGGTCGATGACATCTCGCCGCAGGACCTGGCCGAATGAATACCCCGGTGACCAAAGAGACCGCCGCGCCATCGCGCCTGGGCGTGTGGCTGCATCACCACGGCCACAGCGTGGTCTTCAGCCTCGGCCGTGCATGGCGCAAGCCATGGGCGACCCTGCTCACGGTGATGGTGATGGCGCTCGCGCTGGCCCTGCCGCTGGGCCTGTCGATCGCGCTGGACAACCTCAAGCACTTCGCCGGCAGCGTGCAGCAGTCGCGCGACATCAACCTGTTCCTCAAGACCGATGCCGGTCCCGATGCGGCCCGCCAGGTCGCCGAGACCCTGCGCGGCCGCGCCGATGTGGCCAACGTCACCGTGCAGACCCCGGAGCAGGGCCTGGCCGAGCTGCGCGAAAGCGCCGGGCTGGGTGAAGCGATCGATGCACTGCATGACAATCCGCTGCCGACCCTGCTGATCGTGACCCCGGGCGAGGGCGCCGATGACGCCCGCCTGGCGCAGTCGCTGGAAGGCCTCCCGCAGGCCGATCTGGTCCAGCACGATGCGCTGTGGCGCAAGCGCCTGGATGGCTGGCTGGGCTTTGGTACGCGCCTGGTGCAGGTGCTGTCGGTCCTGCTCGGCCTCGGCGCCGCACTGGTGGTCGGTAATACCGTGCGCCTGGACATCCAGGCCCGCCGCGATGAGATCGGTGTGCTGCAGCTGCTCGGGGCCAGCGATGGGTTCATCCGCCGCCCGTTCCTGTATCTGGGCGCGTGGTACGGCCTGGGCGCCGGCGCGGTGGCGCTGGCCTTGATCGGCGCGGCCGGGCTGGCGCTGCGCCCGCCGCTGGCCGCGCTCTCGCAGAGTTACGGCAGCCCGTTCGTGCTGCATGGTCTGGATCTGCTGCATTCCTCGTTCGTGGTGCTCGGCACCGTGGTGCTGGGCTGGCTGGGCGCCTGGCTGGTGACGGGGCATTTCCTGCGCCAGACCCGTCCGACCGAAACCTGAGGCCCGCATGCGTCCGCAAGCCCTCAAGCACCTCGCCGACGACGCACCGCGCGTGATGGTCGTCGACGGTTCCAAGCTGGTCCGCAAGTTGATTGCCGATGTGCTGCAACGCGAACTGCCGGCGGTGGAGGTGGTGGGCTGCGCGAGCATCGCCGAGGCGCGTGCGGCACTCGATGCCGGGCCGGTCAGTCTGGTCACCACCTCGCTCACGCTGAGCGATGGCGACGGGCTGGACCTGGCGCGCATCGTGCGCGACGCGGCGGGCCAGGCCTACGTGCCGGTCATCGTGGTCTCCGGCGACGCGCAGCAGCATCTGGAGCAGCGCCGCTTCACCGAGTACGTCACCGATTATTTCGACAAGGCGCTCGGTCACGAAGCGCTGGCCACCTTCATCCGTGGCTATGTGCAGCCAGAGACCATTCCGGGCGCGACGATCCTGTATGTCGAAGACAGCCGCGTGGTGGCCGAGGCGACCAAGCGCATGCTCGAACGGCAGGGCTTGAACGTACTGCACGTGCTGACGGCCGAAGATGCGTTCGCGCTGCTCACCGCCGAGTCGCTCGGCCGCAGCAGTCACCGCATTGATCTGGTGCTCACCGATGTCACGCTCAAGGGCGAGCTCAGTGGCCGTGATGTGGTGCAGCGCGTGCGCGTGGACTTCGGCTATGGCAAGCGCCGCCTGCCAGTGCTGGTCATGACCGGCGACGGCAACCCGCACAACCAGTCCGGCCTGCTCCAGGCCGGTGCCAACGATCTGGTGCAGAAGCCGATCGAAGAGCGCCTGCTCATCACCAAGGTGTTGTTCCAGCTGCGCCTGTCCCGCCTCAACGAAAAGCCTGTAGTGCGATGAATGACGATGTAGTGCCCAGCATCCAGCTCGAACCGAGCTGGAAGACGCGTATCGGCGATTACCTGCTGCGCCCGGAGATGCGGGAACTGTCCGCGTTCCTGCGCCAGCGCAAAGCCGCCGGTGCCCAGGTGTTTCCCCCTGGCCCGCAGATCTTCGCCGCGTTCGACGCCACGCCCTTCGATCAGGTCAAGGTGGTCATTCTTGGCCAGGATCCGTATCACGGGTATGGCCAGGCCCATGGCCTGAGTTTCTCGGTCATGCCGGGCGTACCGGTGCCGCCATCGCTGCTGAACATCTACAAAGAGATCGAGGCCGATCTGGGCATCCCGCGCCCGGACCATGGCTGCCTGTTGCCGTGGGCGCACCGCGGGGTGCTGCTGCTCAATGCGGTGCTGACCGTGGAAGCGGGCAACGCCGGCTCGCATCAACGGCGCGGCTGGGAGGGCTTCACCGATCACGTAGTGGATACCCTCAACCGCGAGCGCGAAGGCCTGGTGTTCCTCCTGTGGGGCAGCTACGCCCAGCAGAAAGGCAAGGTCATCGATACCGGCCGGCACCGCGTGCTCAAGGCACCGCATCCTTCGCCGCTGTCGGCGCATCGCGGCTTCCTCGGCTGCCGCCATTTTTCGATGGCCAACGAGTACCTGCAGCGCCGTGGCCACGACCGCATCGACTGGTCGCTGCCGCCGCGTGCCGCGCTGGAGCCGGCGGCGTAACCACTGGCGGTCGTCATCTAGACGGCCAGCATCTCGATGATGGATTGCGCCACCTGCCGCTTGCGGGTTGAACATGGCGGGGTATTGCCAGGCGTCGGTGAGTTCGGGCTGCCACGCATGGCGTGGCACTACCGGGGATGGCGGTGTTGGCGGTCGGCTTCGGTGGGGGCATGGGGGTAGAGCCAGGCCATGCCTGGCTGAACTGCCGACAACCTTTCCGGGATGAATGGGCGCTTCTGGCGGGCTGTTCAGGCAAAAAACACGTGATATCACCCAATTCATCACCCTATCCTATTGATTTCATGGGGATTTATGCCTCGTTCTCAGGCCCTCGCCACTGTCATCATTTCGCGGTACGTTAGACGGGCAATCTGTACCAGCATCCCATGAACAGAACGCTGGAACTTCTTTCCCCTTTAGCAGTCCAATTCCGGGACTGCTAAGATGAGTGCTATGAGCCAGAACACCTCTACTGCCCTTGTGGCAAACAATCTCCCGATTCCCAGTGCGCTCGGTTCGCTGGACGCCTACATCGGTGCCGTGCACCAGATCCCGGTGCTGTCGGTCGATGACGAGCAGGATCTGGCCCGCCGCTTCCGCGACGAGCTGGACCTGGACGCCGCGCGCGAGCTGGTCCATTCCCACCTGCGCTTCGTGGTGCACGTCGCCCGCGGCTACAACGGCTACGGCCTGGCGCTCGGCGACCTGATCCAGGAAGGCAACATCGGCCTGATGAAGGCGGTGAAGCGTTTCGACCCGGACATGGGCGTTCGTCTGGTGTCGTTCGCGGTGCATTGGATCCGTGCGGAAATGCACGAGTTCATCCTCAAGAACTGGCGCATCGTCAAGGTCGCCACGACCAAGGCGCAGCGCAAGCTGTTCTTCAACCTGCGCAAGTCCAAGACCCGTCTGGGCTGGATGAACGCGGCCGAAGTCAGCGCGGTGGCCAAGGACCTGAACGTGTCCGAGCGCGAAGTGCTCGAGATGGAGTCGCGCCTGTCCGGTCGCGATATCGGTTTCGATCTCTCCAGCGATGACGATGACGATCATGCACCGCCGTCGCCGGCTGCCTATCTGCGGGCCAACGAAGAAGATCCTTCGATGGCGTATGAGCGGATGGACAGCGAAGACAATCAACTGCAGCTGCTGCGCGAAGGCATGGCCGAGCTGGATGCGCGTTCGCGCGACATCATCCGCCGTCGCTGGCTGGACGCGGACAGCAAGGTGACGCTGCAGGAGCTGGCCGATGAGTACGGCGTGTCGGCCGAGCGCATCCGCCAGGTCGAGGCGAATGCCCTGAAGAAGATGAAGGCGCTGTTTACTGCGTGATGCAGTGAGTTGCGTGATCACACGAAAAGGCCCGGCTTGATGCCGGGCCTTTTTGCTTTCTGGCGCTCAGGGCAGTATTTCGATCAGTCGTGGCCCTGACCGTGCCAGGTCAGCCCCGCTCGCGCGCGATCGCCCGCCAGCCGATATCACCGCGGTGGAACTCATGGGCCCAGTGGATCGCACCGACGCCGGCGTAGGCGTTGCGCTGTGCCTCGCCCACCGTGCCGCCCAACGCAGCGACGCACAGCACGCGGCCGCCGGCGCTGAGCACCTGGCCCTGCGCGTCCAGCGTGGTGCCGGCATGGAACACCTTGGCCGTCGCGGCGACCGCTTCCAGGCCGTGGATCACATCGCCGGTGATTGGGGTTTCCGGATACGGCGAGGCGGCCATCACCACGCCGAGGGACGGGCGCGGATCCCACTGCGCCTCCACGGTGTCCAGGCGCTCATCGATCGCCGCTTCGACCAGATCCACCAGGTCCGACTGCAGGCGCAGCATCACCGGCTGGGTTTCCGGGTCGCCAAAGCGCACGTTGAACTCGATCACCTTCGGCGCGCCGCTGGCATCGATCATCAGGCCCGCATAGAGGAAGCCGGTGAACGGAATGCCGTCGGCGATCATGCCCTGCACGGTCGGGTTGACCACCTCGCGCATCACGCGCGCATGCACTTCGTCGGTCACCACCGGGGCCGGCGAGTACGCGCCCATGCCGCCGGTGTTCGGCCCGGTGTCACCGTCGCCGCCGCGCTTGTGGTCCTGCGAGGTCGCCATCGGCAGTGCCGTCTTACCGTCCACCATCGAGATGAAGCTGGCTTCTTCGCCGTCCAGGAATTCTTCGATCACCACGCGTGCGCCAGCATCGCCGAACGCATTGCCGGAGAGCATGTCGCGCACCGCGTCCTCGGCCTCGGCCAAGGTCATCGCCACGATCACGCCCTTGCCGGCGGCCAGACCATCGGCCTTGACCACGATCGGTGCGCCTTTCTCACGCAGGTAGGCCAGCGCCGGTTCGATGTCGGTATGCACGGCATAGAACGCGGTCGGGATCTTGTGGCGGGCCAGGAAGTCCTTCGCGTATGCCTTGCTGCCTTCCAACTGCGCGGCGGCGGCGGTGGGCCCGAAGATGCGGTGCCCGGCGGCGCGGAAGCGATCGACCACGCCGGCCACCAGCGGCACTTCCGGGCCGACCACGGTCAGGCCGATGCCTTCGGTGCCGACCAGTGCCAGCAGGCCGTCCAGATCGGTGACCTTGACGTCCACGTTGCGGCACTTGGGCTCGGTGGCGGTGCCTGCATTGCCGGGGGCGACGATGACCTCACGGACCTTCGCGGACTGGGCCAGCTTCCAGGCCAGGGCGTGTTCGCGGCCGCCAGCGCCGATGACCAGGATCTTCAATGCAGTTCTCGCGTAAGAGGGCAGGAACGTGATTTTACGCGGTGCGGGCGGCGGGTGCATTCGGGCGGTCGGTTGCCGTGGCAACCCACGGCCTCAGCTGTCGGCGCAGCCGTCGCGCTGGAGGTCGTCCGGCACCGGATACGCGCGCTGCCGGGCATCGAAGATGAGGTGGTAGAACTCGGTCGCCGGGCCCGTGCAGTCGTGGCCGCTGGCACGCACCGTCAGCGGCCAGTAGCCATCCACGGCGTTGCTGTCGCCCACCGTCGTGCTGAAGTCGACCGAGAACACGCCCTCGCCGCAGTCGGCCGGATTGCCGTCACAGCCGTGCAGGGCAAGATTGTCGAGGTGGTCGCGGTACTGGGCGACATCGCGCAGGCGATCATTGTGGAGGGCGACGTAACTGCGCCAGATGCGCCGGTGGCCCCGCCGGTGTTCCTCATGGGTGATCTGGAACGCCCGGCGCTGCGGGCCTAACTGCGCCATCTGGACCTCGCCGGGTGACCCGTGGCGCCCGTACTGCCCCTGCAGGCGCTGGGCCATGACCAGCAGCGGATCATCGGCGAGCAGCTGAGCGAAGAAGCCGCCCCGGTTGGCTTCTTCGTCGTCCGTACCCACGCGCAGCACATACAGATCGACCCGGCCCGGCTCGACCGTCGCTGCGTCGTCCAGGGTCTGGCACACCGCCAGCAGGGTCTGCTCATGACCGTCGGCAGTGACCGTGTCACGCGCGCACACGCGGCGGGTGACCGGGCGCAGCGCCTCGACCTCGGTGTCTTCCCAGTCGTCCTTCCACGGCGCATCCAGGACGGCCTTGTTGCCATAGCGCAGGCGAAGGAAGCCCTGCAGCCGCTGGGTGTGATCCCCCCTGACGCGGAACGTGTCTTCCGCCTGCGCCGTGGTGTCGAGCACACGGTGCGGTTTGGCGGGTTCGGAGGACACAGGTGTACGGTCGCAGCCGGCCAGCAGCGCGAGCGCCACCCCTGCAAGTACCCACGAACGCATCATTCGCACCCTTCGCGCTGAAGCGCCTCGGGGAACGCATACGTCCACGTTTTCGGGTCCAGGGTGAAGCGATGTTCGCGCCGCACCGGCTGCCCGCCACACCCCAGGCCGGTCTCTTCGATCACCAGCGGCCACTGCCGTGCCGCCGGATCACGGCTGTCGAAGCGCAGCGTGAAATCGAGGTTGAACAGCCGCGACTGGCAATCGGGTTCGGCATCGGCATCGTCGCAGTCATAAGCACCGCTGTTGTCGATATGGCTGCGCACACCACCGGCCTCCACCAGCCCATTCGGACCAGGCAGCACCAGCGTCTGCGAGATCAGCGAATAGCCCTGGCCGAACCAGCCGTGCTCGATGCGGAAACCGTAGAAGTCGCTGCCGGCGCGGAGAATCTGCACCGTGCCGGGTTCACCCTGGCTGCCGAAGTTCTGCCCGGTCAGCTCGGCGGCCACGGTAAAGCGGTCCGCCTCGGGGCGCAGTACGAAAAAGTCGATCGCGCCCGGGTCCGGGTGGGCATTCTCGAGGGGGGAGCCGCAGACAGCCAACAGCTGCTGCCAGCTGTCGCCGGTCACCACCGGTTGCTCGGCACACACATGCCAGTCGGTCAGGCGGGTGTCGCCGTCCTGGCTCCAGCTGCCACGCCATGTTCCCGAGAGCTTGGCGGCCTTGCCATAGCGCTCGGTCAGAAAGCCCTGCAGACGCGCGGTACGGCTGACGTTGGCGAGCGGGGCGGCCTTCGCCGCGGCCGCATCCGGTGCTGCCTGCGGCGGTACCGGTGCATTGGTGGGTGTGCAGCCCAGCACCCCTGCAGCAGTGGCGATCACCACCGCTGCAAGGCGGTGGCGATGCGGTGGAGACATCCGTGTCGGTCCAGGCATCAGTGGCGGAAGTGACGCACGCCGGTGAAGACCATCGCCAGGCCATGTTCGTCGGCCGCGGCGATCACTTCGTTGTCGCGCATCGAGCCACCCGGCTGGATCACCGCCTTGATGCCGGCCGCAGCAGCCGCATCGATGCCGTCGCGGAACGGGAAGAACGCATCGGAGGCCATCACCGAGCCGTCCACCACCAGGTTCGCATCGGCGGCCTTGATGCCCGCGATGCGCGCCGAGTAGACGCGGCTCATCTGGCCGGCGCCGACACCGATGGTGCGATTGTCCTTGGCGTAGACGATGGCGTTGGATTTGACGAACTTGGCGACTTTCCACGCGAACAGCAGATCGGCGAACTGCTTGTCGGTCGGCGCCAGCTTGCTCACCACGGTCAGTTCGTCGCGGCTCATGCCGCGGTTGTCGGCGCTCTGCATCAGCAGGCCCGAGCCGATCCGCTTGGTGTCGTAGTTGTTGCGGCCCTGCCCGTGCGGAATGCGCAGCACGCGCACATTGGCCTTCTTGGTCGCGTATTCCAGCGCCGCCGGCGCGTAGTCCGGGGCGATCAGCACTTCAACGAACTGACGGTCCAGGATCACCTGCGTGGTGGCCAGGTCCAGCGGCTGGTTGAAGGCGATGATGCCGCCGAAGGCGCTGGTCGGGTCGGTCGCGTAGGCCAGCTCGTAGGCATCGCCGTTGCCGGCACCCACGGCCACGCCGCACGGGTTGGCGTGCTTGACGATCACGCAGGCCGGCACGTCGAACTGACGCACGCATTCCCACGCCGCATCGGCGTCGGCCAGGTTGTTGTAGCTCAGTTCCTTGCCCTGCAGCTGCTGGAACGTGGCCAGCGTGCCCGGCACCGGGTACAGGTCGCGGTAGAACGCGCCGCTCTGGTGCGGGTTCTCGCCGTAGCGCAGATCCATCACCTTCACGAAGTTCGAATTCATCTGCGCCGGGAACTCCGCACGCACCGGCACGGCAGTGTCGGTGGTGGTCACGGCGGAGAGGTAATTGCTGATCGCCGCGTCGTACTGGGCCACGCGGTTGAACGCGGCCACCGAGAAGGCGAAGCGCTTGGCGGCCGAGAGCTTGCCGTCGTTGGCATCCAGTTCGGCCAGCAGCTCGGCGTACTGCGACGGGTCGGTCGCCACGGCCACGCGGGCAAAGTTCTTCGCCGCCGAGCGCAGCATCGCCGGGCCACCGATGTCGATGTTCTCCACGGCGTCTTCGAGCGTGCAGTCCGCCTTGGCGGTGACCGACTCGAACGGATACAGGTTCAGCACCAGCAGATCGATCGCGCCGATGCCGTGTTCGGCCATCACTGCGTCATCCAGCCCCGCGCGGCCGAGCAGGCCACCGTGCACCATCGGGTGCAGGGTCTTGACCCGACCGTCCATCATTTCCGGGAAGCCGGTGACGTCGGCCACGTCCTTCACTGCCAGGCCGGCCTCGCGGATCGCCTTGGCGGTACCGCCGGTGGAGAGCAGCTCCACGTTGCGCGCCGCCAGGGCGCGGGCCAGGTCGATCAGACCGGTTTTGTCGGAAACGGACAGCAGGGCCCGGCGCACGGGCAGCAGATCGGAACTCATGGGGGCAGGAGATCGAAGCGGAGCGGGGGCATATTGTAGGCCAGTGGCGCTGGCATGGCCCCAGAAACGACGAAGGCCGGTACCGAGCGCTGCTCGATCCGGCCTTCTCCCGCCAGGCACGACGCGCGTGCCCCGCCGCCATCAGGTCGCGATGCCGTATTCCTTCAGCTTCTTGCGCAGGGTGGCGCGGTGGATGCCCAGCATCGCCGCGGCGCGGCTCTGGTTGCCTTCGCAGTGGTTGAGCACTTCCACGAACAGCGGAATCTCCATCTCGCGCAGCACGATCTCGTAGACATCGTCTGCATCGCAGCCATCCAGGTCCCGCAGATAGCGCCTGACCGACTGGGCGACGTGTTCACGCAGGGGTGGCTTGGGCGCGCCACGACTGTTGTCAGGACGAGAAAGGACAGCGTTCAAGGAGTTTCCCGGTGCAAGAGCCGGGGCGGACAACAGCCCACGGCGGAAGGGTGATGGGGCCAGTCTAGCGCGTGCGTCGGCCGCCTGCCACGCTCCGGCGGCGCCGGTGACGCCTCAGAGGAACTCAAAGGTGAATGCGACGGTAGACGCCGCGGGCTCGCGCACGCGGAAGGCGATCTGCGCGCTTTGCCCCGGTTCCAGCGTAGCGGCCGGGTCCGTGGCGCGGTCCAGATAGTCGGCCGGGGCGAACACGTTGGTGCCGATCACACGGCCATCGGCATCGGACAGGGACAGCCGCAGCGACGGCCAAGCCTGGGCCCAGCGTGCATCGTTGCGGATGCTTGCCTGCACCTGCAGCGCGCCGGCTTGGCCCGGAACGGGGCGCACATCGCGGCTGAGCATGCTGAAGGCCGCCGGCTCGCGCCAGGCCGGTAATGAACAGCGCAGCACGCTGCACAGCCCGGCGATCCACGGGCGCGTGCCGGCATCGGCAGCGAGCCTGGCGCGGTCGGCGACGGCGATCTGGACCAGCAGCAGGGCGGCCAGCCCGGCGACCATGCCCCACTGCCAGCGCGGCGTGCGCAGGCGCGCACCGGGCAGGCGCAGGAAGCTCGGTGTGGTGATGGCGTCGGCCGGCGGCAGGGCCGCGGTGGCGCTGCCGCGCGCGACCTCAGTGAGGGCGTCCGCATCCTCCGGCGGCGCCATCGAGGGCGCCGCCGTGTCAGCAGGCGACGTGGCCGCTGACCCAGCGTCGGCCACGGGCGCGCGTTCGGATGGAGGTGGCAGGTCGAGTTCGCACGCCGGTGCCGGGTGCTGCGGCGCGTGCACCGGCTGTGCATCGATCACCTGTTCCACCGCCAGCGGTGCGATGCGATCGTCCACGGGCGACGCCGACAACGCAGACGCCTCGTCGTGGGACACCGAAGGCGGCTCAGCCGGATCGGCCGGCGCCTCCGGCGACGGGCGCAGGAACGTGGCGATCGGGCGTCGCGGCGGCATCGGAGGCTCGGACATGGGCACGGGACCGGGCAGGAGACAGGCTATTCAAGCACGGCGGACGCCGGTGATGCGCATCCAGTCACCGTCCTGCGCCACCGCCAGCTGCTCGAAGGCGGGGGCATAGCGTTCCAGCAGTTCACCTTCCTGCCCGTGCAGGATGCCCGACAGCGCGATGCGGCCGCCCGGGGCGACGCGCGCGGCCAGCACGTCGGCCAGTGCATCCAGCGCCGAGGCAAGGATGTTGGCCACCACGACGGGATACGTCGCCTGCGGTTCGTCGTTCGGCAGATAAACCTGCACACGGTCCTGCAGGCCGTTGCGCTCGGCATTGTCACCGGTGGCGATCACCGCCTGCGGGTCGTTGTCCACGCCGATCGCGCGCGCGGCACCCAGCTTCAGCGCGGCCAGCGCGAGGATGCCTGAGCCGCAGCCGAAATCGAGCACGGTGTTGCCGGCCAGCGCGCCCTCGGTCGCCAGGCCATCCAGCCAGCGCAGGCACAGGGCCGTGGTCGGGTGGGTGCCCGAGCCGAACGCCAGGCCCGGGTCCAGACGGACCACAGCGGCATCTTCGGCCTGAGCGGCCTCTGGAAGTTCATGGTTCCACGGCACGATCCAGGTGCGGTCACCGAAGGCCATCGGCTGGAACTGGTCGATCCAGGCGCGCTCCCAGTCTTCGTCGGCCACGGCGCGGAAGCTGGCATTGGCCCAGTCCAGGCCCGGATCGAAGGCATCCAGCGCGGCCAGCAGGGCCAGCGCATTGGTATCGCCCGGGAACAGCGCGGTCAGCACCAGGTCGTTCCACAACGGGGTCTCGCCCACGCCCGGTTCCAGGATCGCGCGTTCGTTGCTGGTGTCGGCATCGGCATCGAGCAGGGTCACCGCCAGCGCGCCCACGTCGTCCAGCGCATTCTCATAGCGCGGCTGGGTGGCTTCGGTGCAGTGCAGGGTGAGTTCCAGGAAGGGCATGGGGGCAGGGACCGGCGGAAAACCGTGCATGTTAGACCAGTGGGGCCCGCTGGTCCTGGCGGTACCGTGGGGAGGTCGTCTCGCCGGCCGGTAAGATCGGCCCGACAACCGGTTCAGACAGCGTTGCGGCTGCTTGCTAAACTTGGATTTCTGCTGTCTATCACTGACAGCCTGTGACGTCCTGCCCATGGCGCTCGTGCCCACCCTCAAAACCTGGTTGCTGGTCGTGCCAGCCCTGGCGTTGCTCGGGGTGGTGGGCTACCGCGCGGGCGATCGGGTGCTGCATGCCGAGCACGTGGCCTCGCAGGGCGATGAACCGGCGGCGGCCAGCGCGCCGAGTGCGGTCCCGGCCGAAGCGCGGCAGCTTGCCCGGCGCCTGCTGGGCAGCGAGCGCGGCACGGCCGTGGGGGG
>NZ_JBHFHW010000029.1:15538-41957 GCF_057333975.1 Stenotrophomonas sp. AGC87 | reverse complement strand
GGCACGGCCGTGGCCTCCGGCCTGCCGTTGGACCTTCGCGCCGATATCGAAGGCGATACCGATCTGTTTGCCTATGCGCAGCGCCTGCAGCTGCAGGCCGCCAACGGCAACGCCGAGGCCGGATGGATGGTCAGCCGCGTGTACGACTACTGCGCCATGTACGCCATGGACCCGGGTGGCTACCAGCTCGACAACGACGTGTTGACCGGGCTGGGCATGAAAGCGTCCGTGTCGATGGTGACCGCGCGCGAGCGTGTTTCGCGCCGCTGCGCCGGCTTCGTCAGCAGCGACAATCTGGGCCGGTCCTTGATCCTGACCCAGCGCATGCAGGCCGCCAAGGCCGGCAACCTGGCGGCCGAGGCCTCGCTGTTCGCCGAAGGTCATCCACTGGAAACCGCACCGGCCTATCGTCGCGGGCTGGTCGAGCGGGTAATGGACTCGCGGGATCCGGAAGCCTTCATGGCACTGGCGCCGGGCATGGGCCAGCGCGCCAGCGGCGACAGTGCGATGAGCGGCATGGTGGCCGGCGATCAGTTCAGCGAACTGGCCTGGCGGCTGGCGGCCTGCGAGCTGGGCATGGCCTGCGGGCCCGACAGTGTGCTGATGAATAATTTCTGCGCGAACGGAGGGATCTGTTCGCAGGACGGTGGGCAGGACTTTGCCACTTTTGTGTATGACGCCGCGGTATCGCGGCAAGGTGCGGGGAAAATGAACGTGTTGGTCGAAGAGCTGGTCAAGCAGAGGAATGGGCGATGAATTACCGTCGAATCCTGCACGGTGCGAAATTCTGGTTCTGGGTGGCGTTGTTTGTCGCGTACTCGGCCGGGGCAGTGGGTCTGGTGATGATCGACACCTACGACGATCGTTACCGAAGCCTGTCCAAAGTGCAGTTGACCTCGGTCAAGGCCGATGCCGAAGTGCGTCGTGCCGGTGCCAGTCAGGTCGCTGCGGTGTATCGCGCGCAGAGTGGCATGCCGTTCGCTTCGCTGCCCACCGGCAGTACCTTCCAGGTGGTGTGGCCCGATGGCTCCACCGAGACGATGGTGATCATGGATCCGACGTCCTCGCTGGGCGTGGAGCCGGTGAAGAACTCGCAGGTCACCGCTGCGGATACCGCCAAGCCGTAAGCGCGCGCCTGTAGCGCTACGCCATGCGTGGCGGCGGTATGCCGGCGACATGTCACGCGTACGCCAACCACGGGTTGGCCCTGTCGCGTTTGTGTCCTCTGGCAGCGCGGTTCGCGCAAACAAAAAGGCGGGGAGATCCCCGCCTTTCTGCTGTCCGGCATACCGCGCAGAGCAAGCGATCAGGTCAACGCGATCGACTTGTTCTTGCGCTCGGCCAAGCGCTTTTCCAGGTAGTGGATGTTCTGTCCACCGGCCTGGAAGCCCTTGTCGCGCATGATGCGCTGCTGCAGCGCGACGTTGGTCTTGATGCCGTCTACAACCAGCTCGCTCAGTGCCACGCGCATGCGCGCGATCGCGGTCTCGCGATCCGGGCCGTGCACGATCAGCTTGCCGATCATCGAGTCATAGTTCGGCGGCACGCGGTAACCACTGTAGATGTGGGTATCCACACGCACACCGGGGCCACCCGGCGGATGGAACGCGGTGATCTGGCCCGGGCTCGGCACGAAGGTTTCAGCGTCTTCGGCGTTGATGCGGCACTCGATCGCGTGGCCGGTCAGCACCACGTCGCTCTGCTTGATGGTCAGCTTCTGGCCGGCGGCAATGCGCAGCTGCTCGCAGACCAGGTCGATGCCGGTCACCATCTCCGTCACCGGATGTTCCACCTGCACGCGGGTGTTCATTTCGATGAAGTAAAAGCGGCCGTCTTCGAACAGGAACTCGAAGGTACCTGCGCCGCGGTAGCCGATGCGGATGCAGGCTTCCACGCACACCTTGCCGATCTCATCGCGCAGCTCGGCGGTGATGCCCGGTGCCGGCGCTTCTTCCACCACTTTCTGGTGGCGGCGCTGCATGGAGCAGTCGCGTTCACCGAGGTGGATGGCATTGCCCTGGCCATCGGCAAGCACCTGGATTTCCACGTGACGCGGATTCTCCAGGAACTTCTCCATGTAGACCTGATCGTTGCTGAAAGCGGCCTTGGCTTCGGACTTGGTGGTCTCGATCGCCGCCTTCAACGAGGCTTCGGCATGCACCACGCGCATGCCACGGCCGCCACCGCCACCGGAGGCCTTGATGATGACCGGGTAGCCGATCTCACGGGCGATCTTGGTGTTGGCCACGATGTCGTCGGTCAGCGGACCGCCCGAGCCGGGCACGCACGGCACGCCGGCGGCCTTCATCGCGCGGATCGCTTCCACCTTGTCGCCCATCAGGCGGATGGTGTCGGCCTTGGGGCCGATGAAGATGAAACCGGATTCTTCCACGCGCTCGGCGAAGTCGGCGTTCTCCGACAGGAAGCCGTAGCCCGGGTGGATGGCCTGGGCGTCGGTGACTTCCGCCGCGGCGATCAGGGCCGGGATGTTGAGGTAGCTCTCCGAGGACGGTGCCGGACCGATGCAGACCGACTCGTCGGCCATGGCCACGTGCTTGAGGTTGCGGTCGACCGTGGAATGCACAGCCACCGTGCGGATGCCCAGGGTATGGCACGCGCGCAGGATGCGCAGCGCGATCTCCCCTCGGTTGGCAATAACGACTTTGTCGAGCATGGACTAATCCTTAGCCGATCACGAACAGCGGCTGGTCGAATTCGACCGGCTGGCCGTTTTCGCCCAGGATGGCGACGATGGTGCCGGAGACATCGGCTTCGATCGGGTTGAACATCTTCATCGCTTCGATGATCGCCAGCGTTTCACCGGCCTTGACCGCCTGGCCGACCGACACGAAGGCCGGCTTGTCCGGCGAGGACGACGAATAGAAGGTGCCGACCATCGGTGCGCGCAGCACGTGGCCATCGGGCAGGGCATTGCCGGCCTTGGCGGTGCCACCGGTGGAGGCTTCGGTCGGCGACTGCATCGGCATTGCCGGGGCAGCGGCCTGGGCCGGTGCCGGGGCCATCATCATCTGCGGCTGGGCCTGGACCATGCCGTAGCCGGAGACGGGCGCGCGCGACAGACGCACGGATTCTTCGCCTTCCTTGATTTCGATTTCGGCGAGGTTCGACTCTTCCAGCAGGTCGATCAGTTTCTTGATTTTGCGGAGATCCATAGGGGCCTCTTTAGCTCGTGGTGTCAGTGTGGTGGGAAGCGCGATGCGCTCGGGTCAAAGCAATTCGTAGAAATCGCGCAGCTGCCGCGTACGGTCGCGCGCGAGGGTGGTGAGGCAGCGCATCTGCGCGCCATTGCGCGAGGTGCCATCGGCGTTGAAGGCGTAGACCGCATCGCAATCGTGATCGCGCAGCTGCATCCACGCGCGCTGGGCCAGGATCAGCTGCTTTTCCGCATCGGCGCAGTGCGTGCAGGCGCCTTCGGCCGCCTGGCTGCGCAACTGCAGGCGCGCCTGGGCGTAGACCGCGTTCAATTCGGTATCGGCCTCGCTGGCCACATCCGAGGCGCACAGATCCGATTCCATGGTGCCGCTCGGCTGCGCGCAGTCGATGCCTTCCGCGCTGCGATCCGCGGCGATGGCGGCGCCACACAGGCAGCCCCACAGCGCGACGCTGGCCAGGACACGCGGCAGCGTCATCACGCGGAGGTGGCCGCCAGCCGGGTCAGCGCCGCATCCATCGCATAGCGATAGCTGTCCGCCCCGAACCCACAGATCACCCCGACCGCCTTGTCGCTGAAATAGCTGTGCTGGCGGAAGGGCTCGCGTGCATGCGGGTTGGACAGATGGATCTCGATGAAGGGCAGGTCCACCGCGGCCAGCGCATCGCGCAGGGCTACCGATGTATGGGTGAACGCGGCCGGGTTGATCAGGATGAAGGCGGTGCCGTCATCGCGGGCGGCCTGCACCCGATCCACCAGCACGTGCTCGGCATTGGACTGCAGGTTCTCCAGGGCATGGCCGGCGGCCTGCGCCTGGGCCAGCAGGGCCTGGTCGATCTGCGCCAGCGTGGTGTGCCCATAGACCCCCGGCTCGCGCGTGCCGAGCAGGTTGAGGTTGGGGCCATGCAGGACCAGCAGTTTCGCCATGGGTGCCGAACAACAGGAAAGGGCGGAGTCTGGCGGAACTGGTGGATCGTGTCCAGTTCGACGAAGTTACGCGTGTTTCAAGCGTATGTTTGAAAATTGAGCGGGACCGTTGTGGTAGCACGGTGTCCGCAGCTGTGCGCTGCCTCGGGCGCCGCTGCGGAGACACGTGGGACTGGTCAGCCACGCATTCCCCCAGACAGCATCGGAACGACGCTACAGGTTCAGGCAACGTGGCCGATATCTCCGCATGGCGCGCAAAGCGCGTGCCTGATCGGCCGGTGGGATGGCCGGCTCGGCGACCCCTGTGTAGTTCGTGGCGGTCACGGGTGGAACAGAGATTGCAGGGCGTGACCTGCCTGGAAGGAACCGGGCAGCGGCAGGGGAAGGATCACAACTGTCCAGGCGGGCAGTCGATCTTGGGGTACTCCCGGGGCGGTTGTGCTGTTTTCGGCCTTTCCGCGGAAAGGCACTACAAGGCAACAAGGGGTGTCGTGTGTCGTTGATCGTGTCTGCCTGCCGGGCCGCTGGTGTGTGTCCCAAATCCCAACAGCGTCGCACGCTGCGTCGCCTCACCCTGTTCGCCGCAGCGTTCTGCGGCCTTGCTGCAACCGCGCCTGCGATGGCGGCGCTGTCCAGTGGCTGCCAGGCCATCCAGAACTACTGGGGGAATGGCATTACGGTCAGCGGCGGTCTTGACGATTATCAAGCGGGCTATCAGGTCGCCGAAGGCGAGCGAATTCACTACGTCGTTACGTCGTCTGGCAGCGCGAATTCGAGCGCTGGATCCAGTGGAGGGGGAGGCGGGTTCACCATCTGGGAGGACGTCAACACAACCGACGTAGGTGAGCAGTACGCGGCCCAAGGCAACGAGCTGAATCTCAACAACACGCATGTCGTACCTGGAGACTTCCCCAACTATTCGGTGTACCTGTGGTCGGGCACGGGCGGTGGAACGTTCACTGCAAAAGTGACCTGCCAGGCCCCTGCACCCCCGACGATCAGCGACGCACGCATCAGCATCAGTGGCGGGACAGGTACCGGCGGCGCATACAAGATCGGCGATACCCTCACCGCGACGTGGAACAACAGCGCGAGCGGCGACAACAATGCCGGCGTGAGCGCGGTGACCGTCGACTTCAGCCAGTTCGGGGGTGGTTCGGCCATCGTAGCCATCAACAGCGCCGGAATCTGGACGGCGACGTACACCCTCACGGCCGGTTTCATCGACACCGCCAGCCGCAACGTCAGCGTGACCGCGACCAATGGCGGTGGCAGCACCACCCGTGCCGACACCACCAATGCCACGGTGGACACCATCGCCCCGACGTTGACCAATGCAAACATCAACATCAGCGGTGCGTCGGGAAGTGGTGGCGCCTACAAACTCGGCGACACCGTCACTGCCGTCTGGAACAACACGGCGGGCGGGGATAACAACAGCGATACGATCAGCGCAGTCAGCGTGAACTTCAGCCAGTTCGGTGGCGGCGCCGCTGTCACCGCGGTCAACAGCAGCGGGGCCTGGACGGCAACCTATACGATCGTCGGTGGCGCCATCAATGGTGTCAGCAACCGCAACGTCACCTTGACCGCGACGGACAATGCCGGCAACACCACCACCACGGCCGATACCAGCAACGCGACGGTCGACAATCGCATTGCTTCGGTCAACAGCATCGCGCCGATGGGATCCCCCGCCGCAAGCGACGCGGCGATGGCATTCACG
This sequence comes from Stenotrophomonas sp. AGC87, assembly GCF_057333975.1. Classification (NCBI taxonomy): domain Bacteria; kingdom Pseudomonadati; phylum Pseudomonadota; class Gammaproteobacteria; order Lysobacterales; family Lysobacteraceae; genus Stenotrophomonas; species Stenotrophomonas sp. AGC87. The sequence continues at coordinate 36,132 of NZ_JBHFHW010000029.1, read as the reverse complement.
GTGACCTTCGATGAGACGGTATCGAATGTGTCCACAGACGATTTCACACTCGTCGGCACGGGCAGTGCCAGCGGCAGTATCGTGAGTGTGTCGGCGAGTTCCGGGACATCGGTCAACGTCAACGTTGGCAGCATCGCGGGTTCGGGGACGCTCAAGGTCAATTTCAATGGCGCGACGGACATTGCCGATGCCGCGGGCAACACGGGTGTTGCGCCTTACCTGTCGGGTGTGACCCACACCGTGGCGATGCCTGCCGCTCCCGGCGCGCCGGTCATCGGCGCAGCAACGCCTGGCGATGCCCAGGTATCCGTGGCATTCATCGCGCCGGCCGATAATGGCGGCTCGGTGATCACCGGCTATCTGGTGACCGCGAGCCCTGGCGGTGCCACCGCAGGTGGCAACGGATTCACCACGTCACCCATCGTGGTCACAGGCCTCACCAACGGCACCGCCTATACGTTCGACGTGAAGGCAATCAACGCAACCGGCACTGGCGCAGCCTCCGGCGCGAGCAGCGCTGTGACCCCGAAGGGCAACCAGTCCATCACGTTCGGCAATCCGGGCACTCAGACCATGGGCTCGTCGCCAGCGCTCTCGGCGACGGCAACCTCGGGACTCGTTCCTGTGTTCAGTTCGTCCACTGGCGGGGTGTGCACCATCAGCTCGGGTGGCACGCTGACCTTCGTCAGTGCCGGCGTGTGCACGATCGACGCCGATCAGGCGGGTAGTCCCGCATGGAATGCGGCTACCACGGTGACGCAGACCTTCACCGTCAATGCGGTGGTGCCAGGTGCGCCGACCATCGGCACGGCCACCGCCGGCAACACCCAGGCCACGGTCACGTTCGCGTCACCGTCCTTTACGGGTGGCAGCGCCATCACCGTGTACACGGTGACAGCCAGCCCGGGCGGGGTCACTGCGACCGGCGCCGGTTCACCAGTCACCGTGACCGGCTTGACCAACGGCGTGGCGTACACCTTCACCATCACCGCGAGCAACGCAGCGGGAACAGGTGACGCATCGGCGGCGTCCAACAGTGTGATGCCTGCATCGCCGCAGACCATCACCTTCAACAACCCCGGCACGCAGAACTTCGGCACCACGCCGACGCTGACCGCTACCTCCAGCGCTGGTGCCGGCTATACGGTCAGCTTCGGATCCGCCACCTCCGGAGTGTGTACGATCACGTCCGGCGGCGCGCTGACGTTCCTTTCCGCAGGCACCTGCACCATCAACGCCAACCAGGGCGGCGATGGCAGCTACCTGGCCGCACCCCAGGCAAGTCAGTCATTCACTGTCGCTCCGGTGGCGCCGGGCGCCCCTCCCGCTCCGTCGGCCACTGCCGGTGATACCCAGGTCAGCATCGCGTTCGTGCCGCCTGTGTTCACCGGCGGCGCCAGCATCACCGGCTACACGGTCACCGTCAGTCCGGCCGACGTCGCCCCTGTGAATGGAGCGAGCTCGCCAATGGTGGTTACCGGGTTGACCAACGGGGTCGCGTATACCTTTACGGTCACGGCAGACAATGCCGCCGGCGCGGGTCCGGCCTCGACGGCGTCCAGCGCGGTAACCCCCAAGGCCGCGCAGCTCATCACGTTCAACAGCCCGGGAACGCAGAACTTCGGCACAACGCCGACCTTGACCGCCACGGCGGATTCCGGACTGACCCCGACGTTCACTTCGTCCACGACCGGGGTGTGCACGATCACTACCGGCGGCATGCTGACCTTCGTGGGTGCAGGTACCTGCACCCTGCATGCCGACCAGGCCGGCAATGGCAGCTATCTGCCGGCGGCCCAGGTCACCCGAACGTTTACGGTCAATGCAGTTGTCCCCTCCGCGCCGGACATCGGCACCGCGACGGTCATCGGCGCCGGTCAGGTAAGCGTGACATTCACCGCACCCGGCAACACTGGAGGCGCGCCGGTAAGTGGATACACCGCCACGGCGATGCCTGGCGGTGCCACCGTCGCGGGGAGCGGCTCGCCGCTGAGCTTCAATGGCCTGACGCCGGGTGTCACTTACACCTTCACGGTGACCGCCACCAACAGCGCCGGTACGGGTTCGGCTTCAGCGGCCTCCAATGCAGTCACGCCGGCCCCGGCCCTGGTTGCCGGTCCTGCCACGGCCACCGTCGCTTACGGTGCGGCGGCAACCACGATCACGCTGCCGATCACAGGTTCACCGACCGCTGTAGCGGTGGTGAGCGCCCCCAGCCATGGCACGGCGACGGTCAACGGCATGGCTATCGAGTACGTGCCTGCCGTGGGCTATGCAGGTCCGGACAGCTTCACCTACCGCGCCAGCGATGCCTACACCACCTCCGCAGCGGCTGCGGTAGATATCACGGTGTCCGCACCGACGCTGTCGCTGGATCCTGCTTCGCTGGCGTCGACCACGGCCAGCAATGCCTACCGTCACGTTCTGTCGGCCAGCGGCGGTACCGGTCCCTACGTTTATGCGGTCTCCGGTGGCGCGTTGCCGGCCGGCGTGCAGTTGTCGCCTGGCGGCGAACTGTCCGGTACCCCCAACGAAGCAGGCTCCTTCAGCTTCACGGTGTTGGTGACTGACAGCAGCACCGGCACGGGGCCGTTCACCACGAGCCGCAGCTACACCCTCGTGGTGGATGCGCCGAGCCTGGTGCTTGACCAGCCGCAGCTACCGCCCGCCGATGGCGGGCAGGACTATCGCCAGCGCCTGACCGCCAGTGGCGGGACAGCGCCCTACCGCTTTGCGCTGCGGTCCGGCAGCTTGCCGCCAGGGCTGCTGCTCGCCGCATCCGGGGACATCTCCGGTGAAGCTACGTCCGCCGGTACCTTCGATTTCGACGTGGAGGTGACCGACGCCAATGGCTTCAGCGGTCAGCGGAGTTACCGGTTCGTGGTGGCGGCGGCCGTACAGGCCATCACCGGCTTCACCGCAACACCGGCCGATCCCGTCTACAGCGTGGGCGGCAGCTTCCGTGTCGCCGCCACCGGCGGTGACTCCGGCAATCCCATTGTGTTTGCCAGCACAACCCCTTCGGTGTGCGCTGTGCAGAGCGACACGGTGACGATGGTATCGGCCGGTCGCTGCGTGCTGACCGCCAATCAGGCCGGCGACACACTGCGTGCCGCCGCAACCCAGCTGCAGCTGGAGGTGAACATCAGCATGGCCACCCCGGTGATCACCTGGCAGGACGATCTGAGCAAGGTGTATGGCGAATCGGACTTTGAGCTTGCCCTGCCGCAGAGCACCAGCCCCGGCGCGTTCACCTTCAGCAGCTCCAACATGGCCGTCGCCACGGTCAATGGCCGCAGGGTGACCGTGGTGGGTGAGGGCAGTACGGTGCTGACCGCTGCACAGGCGGCAAGCGGCAGTTACGCAGCAGCGTCGATCGAGCTCCGGCTGGTCGTGGCGGCGCGCCCTGATCCGACCGCCGATGCGCAGGTTGTCGGCACCTTGCAGGCGCAGGCCGATGCCAGCATCCGCTTTGCCCAGGTGCAGCAGGGCAACATCCGCGACCGCCTGCGCCAGGTGCGGGTCGGCAGCAATGCCTCCAGCTTCAACGTCGCCCTGGCGTACGCAGGCGGCCTTGGTGTGCCGGGTATCTCGGTACCGCTGAACAGAGCGGCCGACAGCATGGTCAACGGTCTTCCGCGCCTGCCCGAGGGCTGGGGTGCGTGGGCAGCCGGTACGGCGACCTTCGGCAGGTACGGGCGCGGCAGCGGTGGATTCGACTTCAACACCGGCGGGATCACGGTTGGTGCGGATCGGGCCATCGGCGAGAACGTGCTGCTGGGACTTGCAGGCAGCTGGGGGCGACAGGACACCGACTTCAACAATAGCCCGTCAAGCACCGATGCGGACCAGCGCTCGCTGGCCGTCTACGGCCTGTGGCGCGCGGGCCAGCACGTGTTCTTCGACGGCATGCTGGCCAGCGGCCGGCTGGATTTCGATGTGAATCGCTGGAATGAGGTGGGCGGCGCGGCGGCGCACGGCTCGCGCAAGGGCGACCAGTGGTTCGGCTCACTTACCTTTGGTTACGAGCACCGCAGTGCCCGCGGCACCACGCTGACCAGCTATGGCCGCTACGATGGGCACCGCGCGGGACTGGATGGCTATCGCGAGCATGGTCTGGATGCATTCGATCTGGCCTACGGTCGTCAGGACATCGACAACAGCAGTGTCGCGCTGGGCATCGAGGGCAACCATGCCTTCCAGGGCGAGCGCGTCAGCTGGCGTCCGCATTGGAACGTGGAGTATCGCAAGGCGCTGGAGAACCGCAGCGAAGCCACGATGAACTATGTGCAGCGCCCGAACGCGAGCGATTACGTCCTGGCGATGCGCAGCTACAACGACGATGCCTTGTCGATCGGTGCTGGCGTGGATCTGCAGCTGGACAGCGGCTGGATGTTCTCGCTGCTGCTCGGTCACGAGCAGGGTCGCAACAGTCTGCGCAGCAACAGCGTCGGCGTGCAGGTGCGGTTTGGCGGGCAAGGCGGCAGCGGAGTGTCGCAGGTGGATGCCGATGGCAGGGGGGCGCGTGAGTGCGCGCAGCAGCGTCATCGCGACGTCGCCTCGCGTTGTGGCGATCCACTGGCTGGGGTGCGCGGCGAGCGTTGATGCTTCGGGCGCTTCATCGCTTCCGGTCCACACCCGGAAGCGATGGGCGTCAGGTTCGCGCATTCCAGCTCAGGGCTTGATCTGGCCGGTCCAGGACTTGCTCATGATCTTCCACTGGCCATCGGTCTTGAGCAGGACCACGTAGTCCACGCCATCCCAGCCGGGGTAATCCAGCATCACGCGGACGGCCGCCAGGTTGGTGGCCATGTCCACGATTTCATAGCGGCGCTTGCGCTGGGCCTCGTTGGCCGCCGGCGTGCCGTTGAAGCCTTCGGCGAACTGTTCCCCGGTCCGCATCTGCAGCGCGCTGCCACGGGCTTCGGAGTAGCCGATCATCACGCCGTCTGGCCGGAAGACGTCCTTGGCCAACGTGTTGTCGGCAGTGATGTAGGCGCGCATGAAGGTCTGCATGACCTTGTCCACCGCCTCACGATCGGTGCTCTGCGCCATGGCCGAGGTGGGGAGCAGCAGGAACAGGCTGGCGGCAAGGCCAACGGATCGAATCGATACTTTCATGGTGTTTCCTCAGGGGTGTGGTGTGTGGGAGATCAGGGTTGAGCGGCTGCCTGGTTGGACGCCTGCACGGTGTGGATGCGAAGCGCCTCGACCACGGCCTGCGCCACCGGCGTGGCAGAGGCGTAGTTCTGCCCGGTCACCAGCCGGCCATCGACTTCGACATGCGGGTCATCGCTTTCCACCGTGCGGAATGCACCGCCGCGTGACACGACGGTCTGGCGGATCAGGAACGGGAACTGGTTGAAGTACGGCGCATCCTGGCGTTCGTGCTCTTCCGGGTAGCCGCTGATGCGTTTGCCCGAGACGAGGTACTGGCCACCGGCAAGCTGGAGATTCACGATGCCGGCGGTCCCGTGGCAGACGGCCGAGATCACCCCGCCGTTGCCCTCGTAGACCTGCATCGCAATGCGCTGCAGCGCCACGTTCTCGGCGACCCCGTACATGGCATTGCTGCCGCCCACGTAGTAAACCGCCCGGTACTGCCTGGGATCGATCTGTGCCGGGGTGACGGTGCCGCGCAGCCCGCGCATGATCCGGGCATCGTCCAGACGGTGCGCCACGTCTTCGCTGACGTAGTCATCCAGAATCGGTACGGCGCCGCCGTCGGGCGACACGAAGTCCACCGCATAGCCGGCGGCATGGAAGACATCCCAGGCATGCACCACCTCGCCAAAGCTGACGCTGGCCGGGAGCGTGGAGGTCCCATGCACCTTGGCGCTGGCGATGATGAACAGGATGCGGTCCTGCTGGCCGCCGGCGGGCTGTCCCATGGCCGTGGGAACCGTGGTCCGCGGCGCAGCGTCGGTGGTGCAGGTACCGCCCAGCCAGACGCTGAGCAGGAGCAATACGAAGGTGGCGATGGTACGTAACGTCTGCATGGCGCTGACTCGCAGGAAGGAGCCAGCACCCTATCCAATCGCTTTCAAATCAATGTATTGCAGCGTCTTTCCGGAGTGCGGGAATCGATTCTAGGAGTGTGTGGCGGCCGTGCGGTAGGCCGCCGGGGTCACGCCCTCGCACTTCTTGAACGCGCTGTAGAAGGTCGACATGGACTGGAAGCCCGCTTCCTGCGCCACGATATCCAGCGGCTTGGGAGGCTGCTGTTGCAGGATCGCCTTGGCTTCGATCACCCGCAGCTGGGTGAGGTACTGCTTGAACGAGGTCTGGTTGTTGTCGTTGAGCAGCTGCGACAGCCGGGTCTGGGGCATGCCAAGCCGACGGGCGAGGCGGGGCAGGGTCAGCGCAGGGTCCAGATGCAACCGCTCGCGCGCCATCAGCTCGGCCAGGGCCTGCAGTTGAACGGCGGCGTCGGACTCGGGGATCCGCCGGTCCTGATAGGGCTCGATCGTTGCCCGCCCCGCGCGCAGGCGGAGCCCGACCAGAACGCTTACCGCGAGAACGAACGTGAAGGACAGCGCGCCGACGATATAGGACGTGTATCCCGCCGTGTAGTACGCGATCCAGATGATCCAGATGCCCGCCAGCGCGCCGAGCAGCAGCGGGGCGGAGGGCGAGGACAGCAGCCGGGCGCGGTGGCGATACACCTGCACGGTGGTGAGCAGCAGATAGCCCAGCCAGGCATGGTTGATGCCCGGCGTGATGACGTACCGCCACAGTTCGATGTTGCGGGTGTAGGGCAGCAGGACATTCACCGCCACGGCAAGCACCAGCAGCGCGGCGAGGTGCCACCGGCCGTTCGTATCGGTCCCCGCAGCGTCGCGTTGGCTGGAGCGCACCAGAAAGTAGAGGCAGGGGCCGATCAGGAAACAGGCGGTCAGCCCGAGCTGGAGAACGACCAGCGGAATATCCGGCCAGAAGTGGAAGGCCACGGATTTTCCCGTTCGCACACCCACCATCAGGATCAGCAGTGAGAGCCAGCGCTGCGTGGGCTCGCCCTTGGCGCGCCACCACAATACCGAGGCCGCGACGATGCCATTGAAGGCGCCCAGCATGGCGAAGAAGAAGAGAAAGTGTTGGCTGAGCATTGGCGCAGTATTGAGAAAATACGCGGCCCGTCAAGCGGGTCCCTTTTACCCCCGTGTATTCTCTGCGCATGGATGACACTCATTTTCTGGCGCGGCGGCGCCTGCTGTTGGCCGCGCTTGCGGGCGCCTCATTGTTGCCCTCGTGCGCGCGCGGCAATGCCGTGGCGGGGGCGGTGGCCGTGCCGACGCTGGAGTCCGGGCGGGCGGGGATGGCGCCGTATCTGTTCCTGACCGTCACCAGCGCCACACGCAGCGTGGAGGAACTCGCGCACCTGGTGCAGTCCACGCTGCTGCCGGCGTTGGCACCAGCAGACATCCTGCACGCGTATGGCCCGGTGGCCGGCGCGATACAGCTGTGGATGGCGCTGGAGCCTCACATGCTGGACCACTACGGTGTGAGCGTGGATGCCGCGCTGTCCCTGCTGGCCGGCGCCGTGGATGGCACCGTAGGCCCGGTGCCGGGCCGCAACACACTCGATGCGTGGGCGATCCAGCGCACCCACACCCGGGCCGAGGTGAACGCCAACGACATCACGCTGTCGCTGCCAGGCGAGAGCCACGCGCCGCTGTTTGCATTGGGCAGCTCGCACTACGCGCTGGCGCCCCCGCCGTGGTCGAGCCAGGCCTGTTACTCCATCATGCTCGAGCCACGACGTCGCGTGGTCGGACTGTTCGAGCGGCACTGCCAGGCACTGCTCGACGCTGCGACCGACGTCATTCCCGATCTGCAGATCCAGATGGGACGACTGGGGGATCTCATGAAGGCCGTGCCTACGCTGTACGTGAGCGTGAAAGATGAAGACTCATGACGCCGGCGACTTGCGTTGGCCGCTCCATGATTTGCTCACGATCATCCACTTGCCATCGATGTTCAGCAGGGCAAGGTAGTCTTCGCCATCCCAACCAGGGTAGTCCAGCGTCAGCTTCACCTGCGCAGCGTGTGGGGTGACGTCCAGGATCCGGTAACTGCGTTTGCGCTGCGCCTCATCCGCGGCCGGCTCGCCAGTGAAGCCTTTGGCCCATTCTTCCGTGGTCTGGGTGACCATGCGGCCAGCGGCGGGGGAGTAGCCCACCACCACGCCATCTTTCCTGAGCACTTCCAATATCAGCGCCGGGTCACCTGCCTCGAAGCCACGCAGCATCTTCTGCATGACCTGGTCTACGGCGTCATGGCCGCTGGTCTGTGCCAGAACGGTGGTGGGGGAGAACAGCAGCGCGGCGGAGAAGAGGGCGCAGAGCAGTGACCGTTTCATGGTGGGACCCAGGTAGGCAGGAGCCAGCAGGCTGCCTGATCCCTGTCGGATCAAGGGCGTGCACTACGTTCCAGGACTCCGGGATTCGATTTCCGGAGTCGATCCGTCAGCGGACGCAACCGACGGAACGGGAGCCAGACACGCTCAAGCGCGCAAAGCGATAGTGCTGCTGTCCTGCAAGGCCGGCGTTGCGCCAGTTTTCCCTCCCGTGGCTTGCTCAGCTACGTCAACGCACTGTCCATGGCTCAACCCGCTACAGCGTGCTGGAGTCCACCACTTGGCGACCGGCCTGGGTCAGGTCGATGTCGCCATCTTCTGCCTGCGCGGCGTAGCCGGCTTTGACGGCCCAGTTGGCGGCTTCATCGCTGACCGGACGCGTGGCGTTGATGTCGCGCAGGATCTGCCGCTGTTCGTCGGTCAGGTGCGTTGCCGCGCTCGTACCGGTGCCGCCGCTCATGGCGCGCGGGCCTCGACGCTGACCACGCCCTGGGCCAGCCGCGCCCGCTTGGCGCGCCGATGGTTCACCCACCACACCAGCCCCGGCAGGCCGTACAGCAATGCACCGGCGAGCAGAAAGATCTTGAAGGCGGCATTCATGGCGGTCTCTCTCCGTGCGGTATGGCGTTGGTGCGTCGTGATCGGCCCAAGGTGCGGTGGCGCGCACCGGATCCTGCAGCGGCCCCGGCCGCGACCCCAGCGCTAGTTCAGCGCAATCGCCGTGAAGGCGCTGTCCCTTCCTTCACTGTCGCACGTTCAGCGGGTGTGATCCCGGTGTTGCTGCAATCCGCCCGTTCAAGACGACGCATGCCACCGCCCAGCGAGGGATACCCCGAGCCGCCCGGCGCTCGTCGCCTGATCGTCATCACTTCGTCGTCTGGCGCCCTTACAACGGGAGCCACTGGCGACGCCAGGGGCGCTCAGTGAGATCGGCCCTCAAGTTCAGCGCGATCCCGCCGATACCGGTGCGTCCTTCCGCCTGGAGTGCGTGATGTCGGTCGTCCCCCGTCGCCTGTCGTTGTTCGTCGCCCGTCTGGGCGATCGGTTCCGCTTCCGTCTCGCCCAGCCGACCCGGCTGGCCGCGCTCGGCCGCCTCAGCGTGGCAGAGAAACTCAGGGCCAGCCTGCTGATCTGCGGCCTGGGCCTGTTTGCGGTCGCCGTCGTCTACGGCTGGACGCGCCATGATACCGAGCGCGCAGCCGAAACCTTCGCCGCGCACCAGCAGGAGGCCGCACTGGCGGCCACGCTGGCGACCGAGATCGCCGATGCGCGGCGCCTGCAGACACGGTATGCCAGCACCTTCGATGACAGCGATCGCGAGGCGTTGCAGGCCGCGCAGCAGCGCCTGCAGGCGACCCTGGGCCAGCTGCAGCGTGATCCCCACGATGCCGGTAGTGCCGGGGCGCTGCGCGAGCTGGCTGCCCGCGCGGGTGACTTCGCCGAGGGCATCAGCGCATTGAATGCCCGGGTGGATGAGATGGGGCGCGGCGATGCCGGCCTGCGCGCACAGCTGGAGGCAGCGGCTGCCACACTGGAGGCCAGCGTCGAGGCCAGCGCGCGCCCGGTGGTGATCGCCCAGCTGCAGAAGATGCGGCGCGAGGAAAGCCTGCTGCTGCTCACCGGTGATGCGGCGCATACCGATCGCGCCAGCGAACAGAAGCTGCCGTTCGATCTGTCCCTGGCCGAGGCGCGCCTGGATGCAGAAACGCAGGAAGCGCTGCGAACGCAGATGGACGACTACCAAGGCGCGCTGCTGGCCTACACCGCCGCCCGCATCGGGCTGGATGTCGAGGCGCAGTCACTGGCCGAGACCGCGGCCCAGATCGGGCCCGGGCTGCAGGCGCTGCAACAGGCGCAGACGCGGGCCTTGGCGGCGGCACGCGAGCGACAGGCCGCGCGGGCCAGCACCATGGGGGTCGTATTCGCATTTACCCTGCTGCTGGTGGCAGTGGTGCTGATCGCCACGCTGCTGCTGGTGCTGCGCGCGGTCCGTCAACCGATCAGCGATACGCTGCGCTTTGCCGAGGACATCGCCGATGACCGGCTCGACACCGTGCTGACCATCCACAATCCGCACGATGAGATCGGCCAGCTGGCCGCGCGCCTGCGCCACATGCAGCAACGGCTGCGCGAGCGGATCGAGGCCGAGCGCGCCGTCGCGCGCGACAACACCCGCGCCCGCCAGGCGTTGGACAGTGCGCAGACCGGCGTGATGGTGCTCGACGGCGAGGGGCGGATCGGCTTCCTCAACCAGGCGCTGCTCACCGAACTGCAGCTCACGCACACGGAATGGAGCGGCCAACCGGCGGCCGCCCTGCATCCGGCCTTCGCCAGCCTGCTGCCGACGCTGCAGCGCGGCCAGCGTGCCAGCCGGGAGATCGAGCACGCAGGCGTCCGCTACCAACTGGTGATCACCCCGATCGTGGAGCACGACCAGCTGCTGGGGGCGGCGGTGGAGTGGCGCAGCCGCGCGCTGGAAACCACCGTGGAGAACGAGGTGGCCGCGCTTGTCGATGCGGCCGCGCGGGGCGAACTGCACGGGCGGATCGCGGTCGAGGACAAGCAGGGCTTCGTGAAAACGCTCGCGCTCAGCATCAACCACCTGCTCGACACCTTCCAGAACAACCTGTCCGGAGTGCAGGGGCTGCTCTCGGCGTTGTCGCAGGGCGATCTGCGCGTACGCATGCAGGGCGATTTCCACGGTGTGTTCGCGCGCCTGCGTGACGATGCCAATGCCACGGTGATGCAGCTGACCGACATCGTCGCGCGCATCCAGCAGGCCTCGCTGGCGATCAACCATGCCGCCGGCGAGATCGTCGCCGGCAACCACGATCTCTCCGATCGCACCGAGCGGCAGGCGGCGCATCTGGAAGAAACCGCCTCCTCGATGGAGGAGCTCGCGGCCACGGTACGGCAGAATGCGGACTCGGCGCAGCAGGCCAACCAGCTGGCGATCCGCGCGGCCGAGGTCGCGGCACGGGGTGGGGAATCGGTAGCGCAGGTGGTGACCACCATGGCCGACATCGCACTGTCGTCGCGCCGGATCGGGGAGATCACCGGCGTCATCGACGGGATCGCGTTCCAGACCAACATCCTGGCGCTCAATGCCGCTGTCGAAGCCGCGCGCGCAGGCGAGCAGGGGCGCAGCTTCGCGGTGGTGGCCAGCGAAGTGCGCCTGCTGGCACAGCGCAGTGCTGACGCCGCGCGCCAGATCAAGCAGCTGATCGAAGCCTCGGTGGAGAAGGTCGACGTCGGCACGCGCCAGGTAGATGACGCGGGCGCGACCATGGGCGAGATCGTCGGCAGCGTACAGCGGGTGACATCGATCATGGCGAGCATCTCCGCGGCCTCGCAGCAGCAGACGGCGGGTATCGAGCAGGTGAGCCAGACATTGCTGCAGATGGATGGCAGCACCCAGCAGAATGCGGCGCTGGTGGAGGAAGCGTCGGCCTCGGCGCGCGCACTGGATCGCCAGGCCTCCCTGCTGGGCGAGGCGGTGGATGCCTTCGTCGTCACTCCGCCGGCGGCGGCGCGCGTGCGGGCCATGGCCTGACCCGCGCGTCAACGTCGCGCTCACCGGTCTTCACCGGCAATGAGCCGGCGCTGTGATTCGCTATTGTTCATCTATGAACAAATCCACGCGCCGGCCGTCGCCCACTACTGCCCCGGATACCTTCGTGCGCGTCCGGGGCGCACGCGAACACAACCTCAAGAACGTGGATGTCGATATCCCACGCGATGCGCTGGTGGTGTTCTCCGGCATCTCCGGCTCGGGAAAATCCTCGCTGGCGTTCGGCACGCTGTATGCCGAGGCGCAACGGCGCTACCTGGAGTCATTGTCCCCCTATGCGCGTCGGCTGATCGACCAGGTCGGCGTGCCGGACGTGGATGCGATCGAAGGCCTGCCGCCGGCCGTGGCCTTGCAGCAGCAGCGCGGCACCGCCAGCGTGCGTTCCAGCGTCGGCAGCGTGACCACGCTGTCCAGCCTGCTGCGGATGTTGTACTCGCGCGCTGGTACGTATCCGGCCAGACAGCCGATGCTGTATGCCGAGGATTTCTCACCGAATACACCGCAGGGCGCTTGCCCGAACTGCCATGGGCTGGGCTACGTGTATGAAGTGACGGAACAATCGATGGTGCCTGATCCCTCGCTGAGCATCCGCGAGCGCGCCATCGCCGCGTGGCCGCCGGCATGGCACGGGCAGAACCAACGCGACATCCTGGTCACGCTCGGCTACGACGTGGACATTCCCTGGCGCGATCTGCCCAAGAAGCAGCGCGACTGGATCCTGTTCACCGAGGAACAACCGGTGGTGCCGGTCTACGCCGGCTTTACCCCGGCCGAAACCCGCGCCGCGCTCCGGCGCAAGGAAGAGCCCAGTTACATGGGGACCTTCAGCGGTGCGCGCCGCTATGTGCTGCACACCTTTGCGACCACGCAGAGCGCGATGATGAAGAAGCGGGTGGCGCGCTACATGATCGGCGCCGAATGTCCGGTCTGCGATGGCCGCCGGTTGAAGCGCGAAGCGCTGTCGGTGACGTTTGCCGGCATGGATATCGGCACGTTGTCGCGGCTGCCGCTCAGTGCCATGGCGCAGGCGTTGCGTCCGGCGGCGGAGGGGCATTTCGAGGTAGCGGCCGCCACCGCCACACGCAGCCGCAGCGCCGGCCGCCAGGCCCCGGCCAAGCGCGTGGCCGCCGGTGGCAACGCGCATGCGGGCGGCAGCGATGTGCGCCGCACGCCGGATCTGTCGGAGGAGAAACGCATCGCGGCCCAGCGCATCGCGCACGATCTGGTCGAACGGATCGGCACGCTGCAGTCGCTGGGCCTGGGCTATCTGTCGATGGACCGCGCGACCCCGACGCTGTCACCGGGCGAACTGCAGCGCCTGCGCCTGGCGACGCAGATCCGTTCCAGCCTGTTCGGCGTGGTGTACGTGCTTGATGAGCCCACCGCCGGCCTGCATCCGGCCGATGGCGAGGCCCTGTACGACGCACTGGCCCAGCTCAAGGCCGGCGGCAACACGCTGTTCGTGGTGGAGCATGATCTGGAGATGCTGCGCCGCGCGGACTGGCTGGTGGATGTCGGCCCGGGTGCGGGTCAGCACGGCGGCCAGGTGCTCTACAGCGGTCCGCCCGACGGCCTGCGCACGATCAACGCCTCGCTTACTGCGCCCTATCTTTTCCAGGACACCACAGGCCCGCGCCGCACGCCGCGCGCGCCGTCCGGCTGGCTGGCGCTGCAGGGTATCCATCGCAACAACCTGCATGGCGTGGACGCGCGCTTTCCGCTCGGCGCGTTCACGGCGGTGACCGGTGTCTCCGGCTCGGGCAAGTCGAGTCTGGTCAGCCAGGCGCTGGTCGAACTGGTCGGCGAGCACCTGGGGCAGGAGCCGGTGATCGAAGAGACCGACAGCGACCTGCCGCAGCCCAGCCGCATCGAACGCACTCGTGGCCGGTTGAACGGGGCCAAGGCGATCAAGCGTCTGATCAACGTCGATCAGAAGCCGATCGGGCGGACGCCGCGCTCCAACCTGGCCACCTACACCGGCCTGTTCGATCATGTGCGCCGGCTGTTTGCCGGCACCCGCTCGGCCAAGGCGCGCCGCTACAGCGTGGGCCGTTTCTCCTTCAATGTCGCCGCCGGCCGTTGCGAGACCTGCGAAGGCGAGGGCTTCGTCCACGTCGAACTGTTGTTCATGCCGAGCGTCTACGCGCCATGCCCCACCTGCCATGGGCAGCGCTACAACGCCAAGACGCTGGAGGTGCAGTGGAACGGCCGCAACATCGCGCAGGTGCTGGCGATGACGGTGGAGGAAGCGTTGGCGTTCTTTGCCAACGAGCCGCCGGTGCAGCGGCCGCTGCAACTGCTGCGGGATATCGGCCTGGGCTATCTGCGCCTGGGCCAGCCGGCCACGGAACTGTCCGGTGGTGAGGCGCAGCGGATCAAGCTGGCGACAGAGCTGCAGCGCAGCCAGCACGGCAACAGCCTGTATGTGCTGGACGAGCCGACCACCGGCCTGCATCCGGCCGATGTGGACAAGCTGATGACGCAGCTGCACGGCCTGGTCGACGCCGGCAACACGGTGGTGGTGGTCGAGCACGACCTGCGCGTGGTGGCCGACGCGGACTGGGTGATCGATGTGGGGCCGGGCGCGGGTGAGGAGGGCGGCAGGATCGTGGCCGAAGGCACGCCGGCCCAGGTCAGTCGCGCCAGGCAGGGCGCTACCGCGCGCTATCTGCGCCGCTGGTTTCCCTGAGCGGCGCAGCGTTGCTCAGTACACGTCGCGGCGGTAGCGCCCGTCGTTGAGCAGGGCGTCCACGGTATCGTTGCCGAGCACCTCGCGCAGCACGGCATCGACACCTTCGGCCATGCCGTGCAACGAGCCGCACACGTAGAGGCTGCCGCCCAGGTCCACCCACGCACGTAGTGCCTCCGGTGCGGCGCGCAGGCGGTCCTGCACATAGCCGCCGCCGTCCGGATCGCGCGAGAACGCCAGGTCCACGCGGCTGAGGTGACCCTGTGCCCGCCACGCCTCGATCTCCTCGCGGTACAGGAAATCGTGCGCGCGGGTGCGTTCGCCGAACACCAGCCAATGCCCGCGATCGCCCTGCGCGGCGGCTTCACGCAGCAGGCTGCGCAGGCCCGCGATGCCGGTGCCGTTGCCGATCAGCAGCATCGGGGCGTGCTCGGGATGGCGATGGAAGCCGCTGTTGCGACGCACGCGGGCATGAATGTTGTCTGCCTCGCTGGCATGCACGCACAACCAGCCCGAGCCCAGTCCGTGGCGGCCATCGGGCAGATCGGTCAGGCGGATCACCAACTGCACGGCACCATCGCCGGGCACCGAGGCGATCGAGTATTCGCGATGCGGCAGCGCAGGCAGTCGTGCCAGCCAGCGGGCAGCATCGGGTGCTGCAGCGGTGTCCACCGCCTCGGCTGTCTCAGGCAGCACACGCGCGGCAGCCGCCTCGACCAATACCGTGATGCGCCCATCGACCGTCACCGGCGCCTGCGGATCCAGACCGTTGCGAGCCAGCACCGACAGCACATGCGCACGCGCGTGGCGCGGCGCCATCTCCAGGATGTCGCCGGCCTGCCAGTGGGCGTGCGCCGGCGGCTGCAGTGACACCTGCCAGATCGCCCCGGCGGCGCTGCCCGGATTGAGCTGCGCGCGCGCATCCAGCGCCCAGGGGTACAGTTCAACCGGTGCCGGCAGCGGGGTGTGATCCGCAACCCCGGTCAGCACAGCCAGCTGCTGCTGCCAGGACGCCAGTGGCACGGTATCGGTGCGGTCCAGCTCGATGCTGGCGAACAGTCGCTGCGCGCCCTGCGCCACCAGCCAGCTGTCCACCTGCCGCGAGAAACCGCAGAAGCGTGTGTACTCGCGGTCGCCGAGCCCAAGCACGGCGTACGCCAGGCCCTGCAGCGAGGTGGACTGCGCCAATACCCGTCGCTCGAACGCACGCGCCGCATCCGGCGCTTCGCCATCGCCGAACGTGCTGATGACGAACAAGGCCTTCGCCGTATCCGCGAGCAACGCCGCATCCACCTGCGCGAGCGGCCGGACGTGCACCGGCAGGCCAGCCGCCTGCAACTGCGCCGCCGTGCGCCAGGCCAGCTGTTCGGCAAAACCACTCTGGCTGGCAAACGCCACCAGCCACGGCTGCCCGGTGCCGATGGCCGCCGCGAGAGGCAGGCGTGAGGCACGCACCTCGCGCTTCTTGCGTCGGCGGTCCAGATACAGCATCCAGCCGGTGATGAAGAACACCAGCATGCCCAGGCTGGACACCATCACGATGATCCGCCCCGGCAGCCCGAAGAAGCTGCCCGAGTGCAGCGCGAACACACTGACGATGATCTTGCCGCCGGCGTTCTTGCTGCGGTAAGGCTCGTAGGCGAGCAGGGCACCTGTGGACGGATCGAGCTGGAGGATGTCCTGCGCGCGGTCGTGCGCGGTGTTGCTTCCCTGCACGCGGCCGGTCAGCGCACGGCCCGGCTTGGCCGGTAAGCGCAGGTCGATGTAACCGCGTCGCACGCCCTCCAACCCGTACAGGGTGGCCTGCACCTTGCCCAGGTCCAGTGGGCCGCCGCTGGTGCGCGGCTGGTTCTGCTCGGCCGCGGGGCCGCCCAGCAATGCAGTTGCGCCCTTGCGGTACCAGTCGAACGACCACCACAGCCCGGTCAGCGCGATCATCAGGTAGACCAGCAGCACCCAGGTGCCGACCACCGAGTGCAGGCTCCACAGGAAACTGCGGCCGCTGCGCGACCACTCCACGGCCAGCCAGGTGCGCCAGTGCCACCAGCGTCGCGGCCAGCGCAGGTACAGCCCTGACAGACAGAAGAACACCAGCGCGATCGCGCAGCTGCCGGTGATCAGGCTGCCGCGCTCACCGCTGACCAGGTGGCGATGCAGGTCTTCGACGAAGGCGAAGACGTCCAGCCCCTTCAGCTCGGTCAGCACGGTACCCGTGTACGGATCGAAGTAGCGCCAGTTCGCCTGGCCGCCTTCGAAACGCGCCACCGACAGGCGCTGCCCGGTGGCATCCACGCGCAGCCGCTGCAACGGCTGTGGCATGTCCTTCTGCAACCGCGGCAACAGCTCGGTGAGCGCCAGGGGCTGCTCGCCGGCCGCATGGCGTTGCACGACCTGCGCAAGCGCAGGATTGGCCGCGCGCATGATCTCGTCTTCGAAGGCCAGCGTGGCTCCGCTCAGGCCCATCACCGCCAGCACGGTGCCGGCAGTGATGCCCAGCAGCCAGTGCAGCTGGAAAACAACGGTTTTCAACATGCGGGCGGTTCCGGCGGCAAGGCGAAGCGCGCCCGGCGGTGGATGAGAATGGATCTCGTCATTGTTGGGGGCAGGCCTGAGGCGGTCAATAGCTCAAGGCGGGCCAGCGCAGCATCTCGATCAAACCGTCACCGATCCCACCGGCGTCAGTGCCGTGCCCAGGCCTCGATCTCACCGGCCGCAAACGGCCCCAGCTTCTGTTTCACGATGCGCCCCTGCGCATCGACCAGCACTGAATACGGCAGCAGGCCCTGTGCATTGCCCAGACGCACGCTGGCGTCGGCAGGGCCAGGCGTATCGAGCACGATCGGGTAGGCGACCGGGATGCGGGTCAGGAAATCGCGCACGCCCTCGGGCGTATCCAGCGCCAGCCCGAGCACCTGCACGCCGGTAGCGCCCTGTGCATCGGCAAACGCGGTCAGCGCGGGCATTTCCTCCACGCACGGCCCGCACCAGCTGGCCCAGACGTTGATCAGCAGCGGACGCCCGTGGAAGCTGGCCAGGTGCTGCGGTTCCCCTTGGAGGTCCGGCAGGGTGATCGCCGGCATCGGATCACCCGGTTGGGCCGCGACCACCACCGGCCGTGGCGGTGGCGGCGTATTGGCCGGGCGCTCGTCATGCCCGGCGAACCACATGCCCGCGCCGATCCCGAGCACGGCCGCGATCACGACCACCACGACCGTCCGCCGTGGTGGCCGCGGGCTCATCGCGCGGTCCGCAGCAGCGCTTCTTCCACCAGCGCCTGGGTCAGTACCGTCGGCAGCACGGTCGGCGGTGCGCCCGGGCCATAGACCACATACAGGGGCACACCGACTGCCTTGTGCTCATCCAGGAACGCGGTGATCTGCGGGTCGACATTGGTGTAGTCGCCGCGCATGTAGACCGCGTTGGTCCGGCGCAACGTGTCCTGGAACGCGTTGGTGCCCAGCACGGCGCGTTCGTTGGCCTTGCAGGTCACGCACCAGTCGGCGGTCATGTTGACGAACACGACGCGGTTGTCCTGGCGCAGCCGGTCCAGCATCTGCGGCGAGTACTCCACCACGTTGTCGCTGGCCGCCTGTGCGGCCTTGGCCGGCGGCGCCATGCGGGTCACGCCCCAGATCGGGTACAGCGCGCCAAGGACCAACAGCAGGGCCAACAGGCCGCCCACACGCTGACTGCGCCAGCGGCTGCGCTCAAACCACCACAGCGCCAGCGACAGGATCACCAGGCCACCCAGCACCAGCGCCATCGCATCCACGCCGCGCTGCTTGCCCAGTACCCACAGCAGCCAGATCGCGGTGCCGTACATCGGGAAGGCCAGCACCAGCTTGAGCGTTTCCATCCACGCGCCGGGGCGCGGCAGGCGGCGGGCCAGCGACGGCACGAAACCGATCAGCAGGAACGGCAGGGCTAGGCCCAGGCCGAGCGCCAGGAACACCAGCATCGCCTGCAGGCCGGGGGCAGCGAAGGCATAGGCCAGGGCCGGGCCCATGAACGGGGCCACGCACGGGCTGGCCACCACACAGGCGAGCACGCCGGTGAAGAAATCGCCGACCGGGCCGCTGCGCGAGGCCAACGACTGGCCGACACCGCCCATGCTGCCGCCCAGGGTGAACACACCCGACAGGCTCAGGCCGACGGCGAACATCAGATACACCAACGCGGCAATGAACCACGGGTGCTGCAGCTGGAAGCCCCAGCCCGCGGCCTGGCCCGCCGCACGCAGCGCGATCACCAATGCACCGATGGCGGCGAAGGCGACCAGCACGCCGGCGGTGTACCAGAGCGCATGGCTGCGCGCGCGCTGACGGCTCTCGCCGCTCTGCGCCACGCCCAGCACCTTCAGCGACAGGATCGGCAGCACGCAGGGCATCAGATTGAGGATCAGGCCACCGGCCACGGCGAACAGCAGCAGCACCAGCAGGTTACCCGGTGCGGCGGCCGGGGCGACCGGCGGCGGGGTGCGCTGCGCGTTGTCGGCGCTGGCATCCGGGGTGGCGGCGGTGTCGCCCGGCGCGGCCAGCGCGGGTTCGTTCGGGCGGATCAGCATCGGCTGGCTGCCGGTGCCGGCATCACCGCGGGCCTGTGCGCGTTTGTCGCGATTTGGCAGCGGCGCGATGACCTCGGTCTTCTGCGCGACATCATCGGCCTTGGCGTTGATCGTGCCGGCCGGCAGCGCCAGCTGCACCCGGCGCGTCATCGGCGGGTAACAGATGCCATCGGTCTGGCAGCCCTGGAAGGTGATCACCAGGGTGGCGTCGGTCGCACCGGTGGCGCTGCGGCGCAGCGGCAGCGGCACATCGATCTGGTCGAAATACACCGCCACGTCGCCGAAGTGCTCATCGCGGTGCGATTTGGCGGCCGGCCACTTGGGCTTGTCCGCGCGGATGCCCGGCGCGCCTTCCAGTGCCAGCGAGGTACGGTCGCGATACAGGTAGTAGCCCGGCGCCGGCGTGAAACGCAGCAGCACGGTATTGCCATCACCGACGATCGCATCGAAGCCGAAGGCGCGCTCGGACGGCAGCGGCAGCGCCTGGGTGGTGCTGGTGCCGGGCAGGCGCAGGCCACTGCCGGTGTTGCCAGCCAACGGGTTGTTGAACGGGGAAGCGGCAGCGCTGGTGGCGGCGGGGACGGTGCCAGCGCCGCTGCCACCGGCCGGCAGCTTCACCTGCAGCGTGCGCTTCTGCGGCGGGTAGCACACGCCGGCATCGGCGCAGCCCTGGTAACGCACTTCCAGCGTCACGGTGTCGGTGCCGTCGGCGGCCTTGCCCGGCAGTACGCCGGTCAGGCGTTCGCGGTAGGTCTCCACCTCGCCGAAGAAATCATCGTGGTGCTTCTTGCCGGCGGGCAGCTGCAGCGCCTCGGCGTCGAAGCCGGCTTCGGCCTTGACCGTGGTGCGGTGGCGATACAGGTAATAGCCCGGGGCGATCTTCCAGCTGATCTCCACGCGGTCGCGGTCACGCGCCTGCGCCGTGAGCCCGAAGGCCTCATCGACCGGGAGCAGATCTTTTTCGCTGACGGCCCAGGCCGGCAGGGAGACCACGAGCAACGCGCACAGCGCGGCAACACGACGAAACAGCGTCATCAATCACTTTCCTCACGGGTCTGCGCCCGAATCCAATCCAGGTACGCCGGTAGGCCGGCGCGGGTTTCGACCGCGATGCACTCAGGGAGTTCATACGGATGCAGGGCCTGCACGCGCGCGATCGCGGCGTCCAGGCGGCTGCCGGTGGTCTTGATCAGCAACTGGACCTCGTGGTCCTCGGTGACCTCGCCCTGCCAGCGGTAGGTCGAATGCGCCCCGTCCAGGCGCGTCACGCAGGCCGCCAGGCGTTCGTCCACCAGCGCATGTGCCAGCCGCGTGGCGCAGGCCACGTCGGGGCAGGTGGTGAACAGCAGGAAGACGGGATCGGCAATCGACATGACCGCCGAGTATAGGACCGCCAGAGGCCAATGGTCCGACC
>NZ_JBHFHW010000029.1:0-15463 GCF_057333975.1 Stenotrophomonas sp. AGC87 | reverse complement strand
CCGGTCGGCCGGGCTCAGTTGGCCAGCTGGCAGGTGGCCGGCTTGGCCGAGGTGAACAGCGTCGGGGTGGCCCACTCCGGGTGGTCGATGAACGGGTTGCGGTTGCCCTGGAAACTGAAGATCACCTCGTTGCGAGCGCGTTCTGCCGCGTCCGGCGGGTCGGACAGGTGCCAGTCGATCAGGGTCGAGAGCAGGCCCATGTAGGCCGGTGAGGCCGAGGTCTTGACGATCTTGCTGCGGTCGTCGGTCAGCTCCAGGTCCGGCTCGGACTGCCCGGTTCTGGCATCTTTACCGCCTTCATAACGGATCGCCATGTACATCACCGCACGCGCCATATCGCCCTTGCGGTGGCCCCACACTTCGAACGAGCCGCCATTGCCATCCGGCGTGCGCACCCAGTTGGAGGTGCCCGGGTAGCCACCACTGCCGCCGCCGAATCCGTTGTTGGCCTCGGTCGCGCGTTCACCGCAGTTGCTGTCGCATGTGGCAAAGGGCTTGTTGCCGCGGTCCGCATTCCACTGTGCATCGGTCAGGTACAGCATGTGGGTGTCGGTATACGGCGCGTAGGGCAGGCCCTTGTCGCCGGTGGTGCTGGCAAAGCCCAGCGAGTTGGGCCAGGTGTGCTCGCGGTTGTAGGTCAGCCCGCTGCCGGTGCCTGCGCGCCCGCTGACCTTGGTGTAGCTGCGGTTGCGGTAGGCATCGAGGATCTTGCCGCTGTTGTTGGGATCTTCGTCGGCGATTTCCAGGATGGTCCAGGTGCTGGTGCCCGAGCCGCTGTACGGATAGGCGGTGTGGCCCTTGATGGTCTCGTGCAGCGAGCAGCGCAACTGGCTGGGGGTGGAGGTGTTGACCCGGGCGTAGTACTCCCCGGGCGTGCCGGGGTTGCCCGGATCGGGCGTGGTGGCGGTGGCCACGGTGAAGGCGATGCGCGTATCGGCGGCCGGGCGCGCGCCCTGGGCATCCTTCACGCGGGTGGCGCGGATGTCGAAGCGGCAGGCTTCCCCCGCCACCAGCGCGGTGTTGGTGGCCAGGGTGAAGCGGGTACCGGTGGTCGGGTGGCTCAGCGCGACCGTGCCGGACTGGCCGCAGCTCAGCGCGAAGGCGCCGCTGGAGAGGGTGACCGGCTCACTGAACGTGACGCTCAGGGCGGCGGCAGCCGGGAAGGTGCTGGCGCCCTGCTCGGGCGTGGTGGCGGTGACCGAGGGCGCCGTATTCGGGCCGGTCGGGCCACCGCCGCTGAAGGTCTGGCCGTGGTTGCACGCGCCAAAGGTCTGCGTGGCCGATTCGGCCCAGGTGAAATGGGCGTACTGGCTGCCGCTGCCGGTCAGCTGCAGGGAGGTGCCCGGGGCGGTGCTGTTGGTCTCGCTGACCGGCAGATTCTGGCTGGTCAGGCCCGCCGCGGGGCCGCCGGCGGCGGTGATGGTGCCCTCGTAGCTGAGAAACTGGACCACCTTGCCGCTGGCATCGACCAGGGCGATGCCGTCGTTGGGACCGTTCTGGATCCCGTTGGTCGGGTAGTTGACCGTGGCCAGCCGCGCGCTGCCGCAGCTGGCGGTGCCAGCCGGGACCGCGTTGTTGGCGTAGACCGCGGCAGCCGAAGGGTTGCTGCCGTTGTAGAGGTAGAGCCGGTAGCCGGACAGGTCCTCACCGGCGGTGGCGACCACTTCGATGGCCTCGCCGACGTCCCCGGCCGGGGTGCTGTCGTCGTAATGCAGTTCATTGATGAATACATCGGCCCGGGCCGGGCTGGTGGCCAGCACCAGCAGGCAGGCCAAGGACAGCGGCGTCAGCAACCTCATCTACGGCTCCTTGTGATTGGTCAGTGCCGCTCGAATTTACGCACTCCAGATGACACATCGCTTGGTCTGTCGGGTTCGACCTTTCGCATTGAGAACTGCGTCAAACATTCACGCGCGGGCCCGGAGCGGCAAAAAAAACCGGCCGCCTGCCCTTGAAAGGGGTGGGGCCAGCACCATCTCTGCTCTGTCCCGCACCGTCGGGTTTTTTCGTGAGCGTGGCTGGCAGTCGCCCTGTGCGAGTGCTAACATCGCCAGACTTTCCTAGACCAATCAACAACTTAAAAGGGTCTCACATGAGCATCAAGCCGCTTCATGACCGCGTCGTAGTCAAGCCGATCGAAGCCGACGAAATCTCGTCCGGCGGCATCGTGATTCCGGATTCCGCCAAGGAAAAGTCGACCAAGGGTGAAGTCGTGGCCGTCGGCCCGGGCAAGCCCCTGGACAACGGCAGCGTGCGCGCGCCGTCGCTGAAGGTCGGTGACAAGGTCATCTACGGCCAGTACGCCGGCAGCAGCTACAAGTCCGAAGGCGTCGAGTTCAAGGTTCTGCGCGAAGACGACATCCTCGCCATCGTCGGCTGAGTGATGCGGCCGGCCCCGTGCCGGCGCTTCCGCACTTCCTCCCGTTCAAGCAGCCGGGCATCGCCCGGCTCTACATAAAAAGGTAATCGCAATGGCTGCCAAAGATATTCGTTTCGGTGAAGACGCCCGCGCCCGCATGGTTCGCGGCGTCAACGTTCTCGCCAATGCCGTCAAGGCCACCCTGGGCCCGAAGGGCCGCAACGTCGTGCTCGAAAAGAGCTTCGGCGCGCCGACCATCACCAAGGACGGCGTCTCCGTCGCCAAGGAAATCGAACTGGCTGACAAGTTCGAGAACATGGGCGCGCAGATGGTGAAGGAAGTCGCTTCGCGCACCAACGATGACGCCGGCGACGGCACCACCACCGCCACCGTGCTGGCCCAGGCCCTGATCCGCGAAGGCGCCAAGGCCGTCGCTGCCGGCATGAACCCGATGGACCTCAAGCGCGGTATCGACAAGGCCGTGATCGCCGCCGTCGCCGAGCTGAAGAACATCTCCAAGCCGACCGCTGACGACAAGGCGATTGCCCAGGTCGGCACGATCTCGGCCAACTCGGACGAGTCGATCGGCAACATCATCGCCGAAGCGATGCGCCGCGTGACCAAGGAAGGCGTCATCACCGTTGAAGAAGGCTCGGGCCTGGACAACGAGCTGGACGTCGTCGAAGGCATGCAGTTCGATCGTGGCTACCTGTCCCCGTACTTCATCAACAACCAGCAGTCGCAGACCGCTGACCTGGATGATCCGTACGTGCTGCTGCACGACAAGAAGATCTCCAACGTGCGCGACCTGCTGCCCGTGCTGGAAGGCGTCGCCAAGGCCGGCAAGCCGCTGCTGATCATCGCCGAAGACATCGAAGGTGAAGCGCTGGCCACCCTGGTGGTCAACACCATCCGTGGCATCGTCAAGGTCGTGGCCGTCAAGGCACCGGGCTTCGGCGACCGTCGCAAGGCGATGCTGGAAGACATGGCCGTGCTGACCGGCGGCACCGTGATCTCCGAGGAAATCGGTCTGTCGCTGGAAAAGGCGACGATCAAGGACCTGGGCCGCGCCAAGAAGGTGCAGGTCTCCAAGGAAAACACCACGATCATCGATGGCGCCGGCGAGAAGGCCAACATCGAAGCGCGTGTCACCCAGATCAAGACCCAGATCGAAGACACCTCCTCGGATTACGACCGCGAGAAGCTGCAGGAACGCGTGGCCAAGCTGGCCGGCGGCGTTGCCGTGATCAAGGTCGGTGCCTCGACCGAAATCGAAATGAAGGAAAAGAAGGATCGCGTCGACGACGCCCTGCACGCGACCCGTGCAGCCGTTGAAGAAGGCGTGGTCCCGGGCGGCGGCGTTGCCCTGGTCCGTGCGGTCACCGCGCTGAGCGGCCTGAAGGGTGCCAACGAAGACCAGAACCACGGCATCCAGATCGCCCTGCGCGCCATGGAAGCCCCGCTGCGCGAAATCGTGGCCAATGCCGGCGAAGAGCCGTCGGTCATCGTCAACCGCGTCAAGGAAGGCACCGGCAGCTTCGGCTACAACGCGGCCACCGGCGAATTCGGCGACATGCTGGAATTCGGCATCCTGGACCCGACCAAGGTGACCCGTTCGGCGCTCCAGAACGCTGCCTCGATCGCTGGCCTGATGATCACCACCGAAGCGATGGTTGCCGAAGCCCCGAAGAAGGATGACGGCGCTGGCGCAGCTGGCGGCGGCATGGGTGGCATGGGCGGCATGGGCGGCATGGACTTCTGATGTAGAGGCCGGCCTCCGGGCTGGCACGCATTGGTCCGGTAGGTACCGACCGTTGGTCGGTACCTACACACCGCGTTACAACAAAAAACCCCGCCGGAAGGCGGGGTTTTTGTTGCGCGCATCATAGGCTCACAGCGCGCTGGTCGGCGCCTCGACTTCTTCCTGCAGCCAGCGCAGGAACGCCGCGATGGCCGGATTCTCTTCGGCGCCGGGCAGGGTGACGGCGTAATACGCAAACCGCGTCGGCCAGGGCTGATCCAGCACGACGGCCAGCCGCCCGCTGGCCACTTCGGCTTCCACATACAGGTCACGCACCAGCGCGATGCCCTGGCCGGCTTCTGCAGCGCGGATCAGCAACACGTCATCATCGAACGCCGGGCCACGTTCGACGCGCGGATCGGGTGGCAGACCGAGCGCGCAGAACCACAGCGACCAGTCGCTGCGGTCGGAATCCTGCAGCAGCGGGTACTGCAGGCAATCCACGGCCGAGTGGATCGGTGGGCCATCGGCGAGCAGCGCCGGGCAGGCCACCGGCAACAGCACCGGCGCCGCCAGTGGGCGTGAGACCAGGCCGGGATAGTCACCGAGACCGTGGCGGATGGCGATGTCGATGCGATCACGGCGCAGATCCACCAGTGCGGACGAGGCCTCCACGCGGACCTCGATGTCCGGGTGGCGTTCGGTGAAGCGCCCCAATCGCGGCACCAGCCAGGACGCGGCGAAGGTCGGCACGGTGCTGAGGGTAAGCGTCTGCCGGGCATGGATGGCCTCCAGCGTGGCCATGCTGTCCTGGATCTGATCGAACGCGCGCAGCAGGGCCGGATGCACCTGTGCGCCGGCCGGGGTAAGCGCGACCCCATGAGGGGTGCGGGTGAACAGCACAACGCCGGTGCGCCTGCAACAGCTTGAGCTGCTGGCTGATCGCGCCCGGGGTGACTCCCATGACCGCAGCAGCGGCCTTGAGGCTGCCATGACGCCCGGTTTCGACGAAGGCGCGCAGTGCGAGCAGGGGAAGGACGGCGCCCATGACCTTAGATTTTCTCTCTTGGTAGTGCAGGAGGAATCGTTCTACAGGGCGCGTTTGCCTGCGTAGCATCGTGATCATGTTGAATCGGTGCCGTTTAGTCCAGCTGCATTGCATGAGCCCCGATAGCCCACTCGCAATCGACAGGCGTTGCCGTCGCAGCGTGGCGTCGTGACGTGAGCCCCTCCGCCATCCCTCGCCTGCCAAGGAGACCGCTGTGTCCCCCGCTTCGTTGCACCTCTACACCGACAGCTCGCCCAATGGTTTCAAGATCACCATCGCGCTGGAAGAGCTCGGCATCCCATACGTACTGCACCACGTGCGCATCGACGAAGGTGAGCACCGCCATCCCGATTTCCTGCAGTTGCATCCGCACGGTCGCATTCCGGTGCTGGTCGATGATGCGACCGGTATCACCGTGTTCGAATCCGCGGCCATCCTGCTGTACCTGGCCGAGCAGAGCGGACGCCTGTTGCCCGAGGCGCCACGCGCACGCTGGGAGGCCATCACCTGGTTGATGTTCCACTCGGCCAGCGTCGGTCCGATCCTGGGGCAGCGTGTGCACTTCGAAATGTTCGCCGAGGAGCGGTATGCGCCTGCGATCGAACGCTACCGGCGCCTGAGTGCCGAATTCTTCGCCACGCTGGATCAGCGCCTCGCAGACCGTCCATGGCTGGCCGGTGAGGCGTATTCGATCGCCGATATCGCCGGCTATGGCTGGACCCACATCGCGCGGCTTATCGGCTTCGATTTCAGCGCCTACCCGCACCTGAGTGCATGGCACCTGCGGATGGCACAGCGGCCTGCGGTGCAGCGCGGCGTGCTGCTCCCCGAACCGGCCACCGGCCCCTGACCCAGGAACGACCACGATGACCCTGTTGACTGATATCACCCCGATGCAGGCGCCGCTGACGGGCGCATCCGCACCGACGTTCGCCCGCCATGCCGGCTACCAGCGCATGTTCCGCGAGGGGGCGCTCACGCTGGGTGTGTTCCTGCCCCTCCGCTTCTATCAGGGCGACATGCAGGTGCTGGCCGGGCAGGCCGATCTGGTGAGCCAGCTGGACCGCGACGGCTTCGCCGCGGCCTGGGTACGCGATGTGCCCTTGTTTGATCCGTTGTTTGGCGATGCCGGGCAGGTGTTCGATCCCTTTACCTATCTGGCCTTCCTGGCGGCACGCACGAAGCGGCTGGCGCTGGCCACTGGCAGTGCGATCTTCTCGCTGCGGCATCCGATCGATCTGGCCAAGTCGGCCACCACCATCGACCAGCTGTCCGGTGGGCGGCTGGTGCTGGGCATCGCCTCCGGCGACCGTCCTGTGGAGTTTCCGGCGTATGGCCTGGAACACGCCGAGCGCGGCGAGCGCTTCGCCGCATCGGTGGCCTACGTCCGCCAGTTGCTGCAGCACGGTCCCCTGCATATCGACTCGCCACTGGGCGCGCTGCAGGGCGTAGAGCTGTTGCCCAAGCCGGTGGCCGGGGCGATTCCCCTGCTGGTGACCGGCACCTCGCGCCAGACGCTGGACTGGGTCGGGCAACATGCCGATGGCTGGCTGACCTATCCCGAAGCGACCCATCATGCGGGTGGGCCGCAGCGCCTGGCCGACAAGATCCAGGCATGGCGCCGTCTGATCCCCGACGGTGGCTTCCGTCCGCACGTCACCAACGAGTGGCTGGATCTGGTCGACGATCCGAACCATCCCCGCACGCCGCTCAGTGGCGGCTACACGCTGAGAACCGGCCGCAACGGATTGATCGATCTGCTGGGCGAGTGGCAGCGTGCCGGCGTGAACCATGCTGCGCTGGGCATCCAGTTCTCGCAGCGCCCGGCGGCCGAGGTGCTGCAGGAACTGGCCGAGTACGTCCTGCCGTTGTTTCCTTCGCATGACGCGCCGCTGCCGGCCGGCACGCGCTGGTAGGCGTGCACTCCGCTCCGCCATGAGGGGCAGCGCGGTACCTGTCAGGCCGGAGAACGCACCGCGCGCCGACGCTCGCGCCAAGCGAGGGCGAGATGCGCAAGCAGGAACGACAGTCCGCCGCCCACCATCATTCCCTGCGCGTACGCCATGGGCAGCCATATCGCTGCCGCTGCCCCCAGCGCCATGCCGACCATGCTGAAGGTGACGGCAACGCGTTGTCGCGCCAGATGTTGCGCCTGTGCGCGCTGACGCTGCTGTACGGCCTCGCGCTTGTTATCCGGCCGCAGGATGGCCTGGGCAATGGCGTCAGCTTGGGAAGGGGTCATCTACGCATCCTTGTGGGTGATCCTGTCCCGGATCTTCGCCTGTCACCGGGGCGACGTAAAGTGCGGAGGGGTTCCAGATATGTCGCAGTGGCGATATAATTAGCCGCCGTACTATGTAGGATCTGCCTGCATGCTGGAAATCAAACACCAGGCTTTCCTGACCGAGCTGGAACGTCGTGGCCAGCCGGATACGGGTGAGTTGGCGTTGTGTTTCCAGGTGCTGTCGTTGGCCAGTGCGATCGACCAGGACTGCGCGAGTCGTCTGGCACCGCTGGGCCTGAGCGAAGGGCGTTTCGTGCTGCTGTTCCTGCTGCGCGGCGCAGATACGGCACTGTCGCCGCACCAGTTGGCCGAGCGCGCCGGTGTCACCCGCGCCACCGTGACCGGCCTGCTGGATGGCCTGGAGCGCGAGCACCTGGTGAGCCGCCACAGTGATCCGGACGACAAACGCCGCATCCACGTGCGGCTGACCGGGGCCGGCCAGGTATTGGCTGCGCAGCTGTTCGACCAGCAGACGCAGTGGATCGCCTCGCTGTTTGCCGACATCAGCCCCAGAGAGCGCCGCACGCTCGGGACGTTGTTGCACCGCGTGTGGTCGCGCACCGATGCAGGGCAACCAGCATGAAACAACCCGTCACCCGAGAGCGACGCGTGCAGCTGGATCGCGGTGAAACCGAAGCCACACACTTGGCCGAAGTGCTGGCCGTCGATTTCGCCAAGCTGATGGCCAATGTCGCACCCGGTTTGCCAGCCTCTGCGATCACCCCGATGCGCAACGCCGCCAAGCGCGGCATCACCCTGCGCATGCAGGGTGCGGCCACGCTGCTGCGCGTGCATGGTCACGGCGATCACGCGCAGTGGTCACGCCATGCCAGTGACACGGTGCGTGGCTGGGCCTGCTATCTGATCGGCAGCGATCCTGGGTTGTCACTGGAGCACAAGCTGGATGCGCTGCGCGCGCTGGCCGATGACGCACACTTTGGCGTGCGCGAGTGGGCGTGGCTGGCCGTGCGTCCGCATATCGTGTCCGAACCGCTGCGCGTACTCACGCACCTGCGCGGCTGGAGCACCGACGCCTCACCCAACGTACGCCGCTTCGCCTGCGAAGCGCTGCGTCCGCGCGGCGTGTGGGCGGCGCACATCGCGCTGTTCAAGCAGGAACCACACCACGCCCTGCCGTTGCTGCACGCGCTGTGCTGCGATGCCTCGCGCTACGTGCAGGATTCGGTCGGCAACTGGCTCAACGACGCCGGCAAAAGCCAGCCCGACTGGGTCCGCGCGCTGTGCAGCGAATGGCAGCAGCGGCATGCCGATGATCCGGCCAACACCTATATCCGCAAGCGCGCACTGCGCTCGCTCTGACCTCAAGGAATGCCATGTCGCACATGTTGATCGAGCTGTACACCGCCACCCCTGCCTGGACCGCGCTGGACCCGGTGTCGCGCGGGGCGCTCTTCGCCCGCATCGGTGCGGGCATGCAGAACGTGGATCCCGCACGCGTCACACCGGTAGCGATGGGCCGCATCGAGCAGGACGTGCCGCACACCACGGCCGAGCAGTTCTATGCGGTGTGGCAGTGCGCCGAACGGCTGGATGCCGATGCCTTGCTGGCCGCGATCGGCGCCACCGGCTGGCATGAGTACTTCACCACGACGCACGCGGTGGGTGAATCGGGGAACCTGCAGCAGCACTTGGCTGAGCTGGCGGCGTTGCCGCGGGGGTGATCGCTTGCTCCGACTTGCCGAGCGGATCATTCGGCTGCAGAGATGGAAAACCACACAGACGCCTATCTCAGACTAACTGTATGGATATCGGCGTCTGGACTGTTTGATCATCCTGCACTGCCGAATGCGAGGTGATGCTGTGCAAACCTTTCCAGATGATCGAGATCCTGACCTTTACGCAGCGGTGCTGACAGCCAGTGCCGCAATCGGACTGGTGCGCCAGCGAGGCGGGCGCATGGTCCAGGACGCCGAGGACGTCATTGAAGCCACCAGCGATGATCCGTCGCCCTTGCATGCGGAGCGGCTCGGATGGTACCCATCGGAAACCTATGCAGCCCGCATAGCATCGGGTGGACGTCCGTTGCGGTGGGGTGTCTGATCTCGCGCTGTGATGCACCCGACGGCCGGTGTGGCAAGGTAACGCGATGAGTATTGAGGTCGGAAAAGTCGGCCAGGTTATCAAGGGATCGCAGGCGGGCACCTACATCTGCGTGGTGGACGACGCTGACGCTACAGGAGGCTACTTCGTCCTTGTGGCGCACCGTATGGACATGAAAGATGGGTTCGATGACTGGGTAGGTGACTGGGAAGGCGTCGAGCACTATTTCGCTGAGGCAGCGTGGAGTGTCGATTGGTGTCCCGCTGCTCCTCGCCCAAGTGACACGCCCGACGAGGCTCTGCCGACATGAAACGCCACCGCAGTTGCGAATGAAACAGTTGGCACCTCCAAACCCCTGTGTTATCAATACTCCCCAATGAACGCACGCCCCGCCAATTCCTACTTTTGGTATTACTTTCCGAAGCCACCGGCGGAGGAAGGCATGCGCTCACCCTGAAGAAAATTTCAGACGCATTCCCGAAAGCCGCCAGCGCACCTGGCGGCTTTTTTTGTTGCCGCCGCGCTGGGGACCCCCCACTTCCAAGGAGTTACCCCATGCCCCCCCATACCGACGACCTGCGCATCCGCAAGATTGAACCGTTGACCCCGCCGGCGCAGCTGCTGGCGATGCTGCCCTGCGACGACGAAGCCTCCGATACGGTCAGCGCCTCGCGCGCGGCACTGCACGAGATCCTGCACGGCCGCGACGACCGCCTCGCGGTGGTGATTGGCCCGTGCTCGATCCATGATCCGGTGGCCGCCATCGAGTACGCACAGCGCCTCAAGCCGCTGCGCGATGCCTTTGCTGGCGAGCTGGAAATCGTCATGCGCGTGTACTTCGAAAAGCCCCGCACCACGGTGGGCTGGAAAGGCCTGATCAACGATCCGGACCTGGACGGCAGCTTCAACATCAACAAGGGCCTGCGCGTGGCGCGCGGTCTGCTGCGCGACATCAACAAGCTGGGCCTGCCGGCGGGCGTTGAATTCCTCGATGTGATCTCGCCGCAGTACATCGCCGATCTGGTGGCCTGGGGCGCCATCGGCGCGCGTACCACTGAAAGCCAGGTGCATCGCGAACTGGCCTCGGGGTTGTCGTGCCCGGTCGGGTTCAAGAACGGTACCGACGGCAACATCAAGATCGCTGCCGACGCGATTGGTGCGGCCTCCAATCCGCATCACTTCCTGTCGGTGACCAAGGAAGGCGGCACCGCCATCGTGGCCACCGCCGGCAACCCGGATTGCCACGTCATCCTGCGCGGCGGCAAGACGCCCAACTACGACGCCACCCATGTGGAAGCGACCAGCCAGACGCTGGCCAAGTCGCACCTGGCCGCGCGCATCATGATCGATGCCAGCCACGCCAACAGCAGCAAGAACCCGGAAAACCAGCCCAAGGTCATCGCCGACATCAACGCGCAGCTGGCCAATGGCGAAGAGCGCATCGTCGGCGTCATGGTCGAGAGCCACCTGGTGGCCGGCCGGCAGGACCTGGTCGACGGCCAGCCGCTGACCTACGGCCAGAGCATCACCGACGGCTGCATCGGCTGGGACAGCTCGCTGGCGGTGCTGGAAAGCCTGGCCGAGGCGGTGCGTGCACGGCGGGCGCTGCGGATCAGCGAAGCGGCGTGAACCTGCTTTGATCCAAGGGTAGAGCCACCCCATGGGTGGCTGCGCGCAGCACCGCGGCGCCTCATGCAGATCATGCAGATCATGCAGAAGCAGCCACGCATGGCGTGGTTCTACCCGCAGTGCGTCACGCACCCGCTGATCATGAGGCGCGCCGCAGCTTCGCCAACGCCAGATAGATCGCTGGCGTGGTGTACAGGGTCAGCCACTGGCTGACCAGCAGGCCACCGACAATCGCGATGCCCAGCGGCTGACGCATCTCCCAGCCTTCGCCGGTGGCCAGCATCAGCGGCAACGTACCCAGCAACGCGGCCACGCTGGTCATCAGGATCGGCCGGAACCGCAGCCGTGCGGCTTCGCAGATGGCCTCATACGACGACAGCCCGCGATCGCGTTCGGCCGACAGCGCGAAATCGATGATCAGGATGGTGTTCTTCATCACCACGCCCACCAGCAGGAACAGGCCGAGCAGCGAGATCAGGTTCAGTTCATTGCCGAAGGCCATCAGCGCCAGCAACGCGCCAACGCCCGCCGAGGGCAGCGTGGACAGGATCGCCAGCGGCTGCACGAAGCTCTCGTACAGCACGCCCAGCACCAGATACACCGCCAGCATCGCGCCCAGGATCAGCCACAGCTGGCGCTCGCGCAGCGTTTCGAAGCCACCGGCCTCGCCACTGAGCCGCGCCTGCACATGGGTGGGCAACATGATCTTGGCCATGGCCTGGTCCACCGCTTTCACCGCCTGGTCCAGGGTGACGCCGGGCGCCAGCGCGAATTCGATCCAGACCGAGGCGAACTGTTGGCTGTGATAGATCCGGTCCGGCGCCATGCCGTAGTCCCACCGCGCGATGGACGACAACGGCAGGCGCTGGCCGTCCTTGCCGATCACATGGATCTGCTCCAGCGTGGAGGGATCCTGGGTGTAGCGCGGGTCCAGCTCCATCACCACGCGGTATTGGTTGAGGGTGTCGTACAGCGTAGCGACCTGGCGTTGGC
This sequence comes from Stenotrophomonas sp. AGC87, assembly GCF_057333975.1. Taxonomy (NCBI): domain Bacteria; kingdom Pseudomonadati; phylum Pseudomonadota; class Gammaproteobacteria; order Lysobacterales; family Lysobacteraceae; genus Stenotrophomonas; species Stenotrophomonas sp. AGC87. Next base: position 3,348 of record NZ_JBHFHW010000029.1, on the reverse strand, counting down.
TGAAGGCGTTGTTGAGTACCGAAGCGATCATGCGCATGTCCACGCCCAGGCGGGCGGCGGCATCGCGGTCGATGTCGAGCACCACCTGGCGCATGCCTTCATCACCCTTGGATTCCACATCCACCAGCTCGGGCAGGGCGCGCAGTGCATCGGCCACCTTGGGCGTCCATTGCCGCAGCGGTTCCAGTTCGCCGGAGAGCAGCTGGAACTCGTACTGGCCGCTGTCGCCACTGCCTTCCAGCTTGATGTCCTGGTCCACCCACAGGAACATGCCGCCACCGGGAATCTTCGGCATGTTGGTGCGCAGGCGGTCGATCACCTGCTGGCTGGAGACCTTGCGCTCGGCCAGCGGCTTCATCTTGATCATGATGAAGGCGTTGTTGACCCCGCTGCGCCCGCCGATATACCCGATGATGTCGCTGATCGCCGGGTCCGCCAGCAGCAGTTTGCGGTAGGCCTCGATCTTGGGCTGCATGACCTGGAAGGAGAGGCCGTCGTCGCCGCGCGCGAAGCCACGCAGCTGCGCGGTGTCCTGCTTGGGCACGATGCCCTTGGGCACCTGCTGGAACAGCCACACATTCAGCGCGATCACGCCGGCGAACAGCAGCAGCGGCAGTGCGAGCCAGCGCAGCATCGTCTGCAGGCTGGCCACGTAGCCACCGCGCAGCCGCTCGAACAACGCCGTGCCGCCCCGCTGCAGCACGTTGCCCGCACCGGGCCGCTCACGGCCCAGCAGGCGCGCGCACAGCATCGGGGTCAGGCTGAGCGAGACCAGCAGCGAGACGCCCATCGCCGCCACCAGGGTCAGCGAGAATTCGCGGAACAGCTTCTCGACGAAGTCATCCAGGAACAGGATCGAGATGAACACCACGGCCAGCGCGATGTTCATCGACAGCAGCGTGGCACCGACCTCACCCGCGCCCCGTAGCGCGGCGGTCATCGGCGAGGCACCTTCTTCGCGATGACGGGCGATGTTCTCCAGCACCACGATCGCATCGTCGACCACCAGCACCGCCGCCACGATCAGCGCCATCAGCGAAAGTGTGTTGAGCGAGAACCCGAGCAGGGCGATGATCGCCAGCGCGCCCAGCAGCGAGACCGGGATCGCCACGGTCGGCACCAGCGCCGCGCGCCAGTGGCCCAGGAAGGCCAAGACCACCAGCACCACCAGCGCGATCGCCAGCAGCAGGGTGAGCTCGGCCTCGCGCAGGGTGGCGCGGATCACCGGTGAGCGGTCCATCACCACCTGCATGTCGATGTTGGCCGGCAGCAGTGCCTGCAGCGTGGCCATCTGCGCCTGGATGGCATCGACGGTCTCGATGATGTTGGCGTCCGGCTGGCGGCTGACGATCAGCAGCACCGCCGGGCGCTCATTGTGAAAGCCGCTGGCGTAGCGATCTTCCACGCCTTCGCTGATCCCGGCCACATCCTCCAGGTACACCGGGCGCCCGTCGCGCATCGCCACGATCAAGCGGCGGTACTCGGCGGCGGTGCGCAGCTGCAGCGTGGCCTCCAGCTGCCACTGCTGGGCCTGGCTGGCCACTGTGCCCAGCGGCTTGAGCGCGTTGGCGTTGCGGATCGCCGCGGCGATGTCGTCCAGCGCGATGCGGTGATGGTTCAGGGCATTGGGATCGAGCGAGACGCGCACCGCGGGCAGTGAGCTGCCGCCCACCTGCACCTCGCCGACGCCGGGAATCTGCGCCAGCTTCTGCGCGATCACGGTGGAGGCCACGTCGTAGATCTGGCCCGGCGCGAGGCTGTCCGAACTCAGCGCCAGCGCCATGATCGGCGCCTGCGAGGGATTCACCTTGCGGTACTGCGGCATGCCCGGCATGCCACTGGGCAGCTGCGCGCGCGCGGCATTGATCGCCGCCTGCACGTCGCGCGCGGCATCGTCCACGTTGCGGCCGAGCGCGAATGTCAGCTCGACCTGGGTCGAGCCCTGGGTGCTGGCCGAGTCGATCCCGGTCAGCCCCGGGATGGTGCCCAGGGCACGTTCCAACGGCGTGGCGACGTTGGCTGCCATCGATTCCGGGCTCGCACCCGGCAGGCTGGCACTGACGTTGATCGCCGGGTAGTCGACCTGCGGCAATGGCGCGACCGGCAGCAGGCGCAGCCCGAGCAGGCCGGCCAGGACCACCGCCACTGCCAGCAGCACGGTGGCGACGGGATGCTGCACGAACCAGCCGATCGCCCGCGACAGCGGACTCACGCCAGCGCCTCGTCAGCCCTGTCAGTCACCGGCGCGGGGCGTTGGCGGAAGCGGTCGAAGAACAGGTAGATCACCGGCGTGGTGAACAGGGTCAGCACCTGGCTGACGATCAGCCCGCCCACCATCACCAGGCCCAGTGGCTGGCGCAGCTCCGCGCCCGAGCCACTGGCGAACATCAGCGGGATCGCGCCGAACAACGCGGCCAGCGTGGTCATCAGGATCGGGCGGAAGCGCAGCAATGCGGCCTGATGGATCGCCTGACGCGGCGCCATGCCGTACTCGCGCTCGGCCTCCAGCGCGAAGTCGATCATCATGATTGCGTTCTTCTTGACCAACCCGATCAGCAGCACGATGCCGATCACCGCGATCAGGTCCAGGCTGCGCCCGCTGACCAGCAACGCCAGCAACGCACCCACGGTGGCCGAGGGCAGGGTGGAGAGGATGGTGATCGGATGAATGAAGCTCTCATAGAGCACGCCCAGCACCAGGTACATCACCACCACCGCCGCCAGCACCAGCCATAACGTGCTCGACAGCGAGGCGCGGAACGCATCGGCCGCCCCCTGCAGGCGCAGTTCGACGCTGGCCGGCAGGCCGATCGCGGCGCGTGCGCCTTCGATGGCCTGCACCGCTTCGCCCAGCGATGCCTCCGGGGCGAGGTTGAAGGAGAACGTCACCGCCGGGAACTGGCCGACATGGTTGATCAGCAGCTGCGCGGGGCGCTGTTCGATCCGGGCGATGCCGCCCAGCGGCACCTGCCGTCCGTCCGGCCCGGTGACGTGCAGGCGTGCGATCGCATCCGGGCCGAAGGCCACGTCCGGGCGCGCTTCCAGCACCACGCGGTACTGGTTGGCCTGGGTGAAGATGGTCGAGATCTGGCGCTGCCCGAACGCGTCGTACAGCGCATCGGCGATGGTCTCCACGCTGATGCCCAGGCGCGCCGCGGCGACCCGGTCGATCACCACGTGTGCCTGCAGCCCTTGGTTCTGCAGATCGCTGGCGACGTCAGCCAGCGCCGGTGCCTGCTGCAGATGCTCGAGCAGGCGTGGGGTCCACGTTTCCAGCTGCGCGATGTCCGGGCTGGTCAGGGTGAACTGGTACTGGGTACGGCTGATCCGGTCTTCGATACCCAGTTC